>CAYXKL010000072.1:0-13654 GCA_964464825.1 uncultured Melioribacter sp.
GCATTATTCTGAATTCCGAAAAGTACAAATGGGAGCCATTCGTTTGTGGGGATGAAAAACGAATACCGGTTATATTTTTGTTTTATCTTTTGGGAAGCGTCATAAAGTTCTGCCCAGGTACGGGGTGCAGAATTATATCCAACACTTTTCAAAATATCAGTTCGATAGAACAGGACACGGGTATCAACATACCACGGAATTCCGTAAACTGTCTCATCAAGTTTATTAGTTTCCCAAATTCCATCAAAGAAATTTTGTGCGGAGATTACTGATGATCCAGAAATGAAATCATTCAAAGGTTCAATTGAGCCGAGTGATCGAAATTCAGGAATCCAAGTATTACCAAGCTGAAATACATCCGGTAAAGTTTCACTTGCAAATGCAGTAATCAGCTTTTCGTGCGCAGCAACCCATGCTATTTGCAGTACTTTAACTTTAATTCCGGGATTTCGTTTTTCAAATTCAGGTACAAGTTTAGAGATTGCTTCACCTTCTACACCCATTGCCCAAAAATTTAAAGTTGTTATATCTGATTCATCTTTTGAGCAAGAAAAAGATATTAATACAACAATAATCAGAAAAGAAATATTTAAACTTTTTAATAATCTCATTTCATTAAAATCATTTTTTTAGTTTCCTGATATACAGAGTGTAAGGATGAATTTGTTACCTTTAACTGATAATAATATATTCCGCTAGATAGTTGAAAATTATTAGTTGTTAGTTTTACGGAATGTTTTCCAGATTGTTTGTATTCATTAACTAATGTTGTAACTTCTCTTCCAAGTATATCATAAACTTTTAAAGAAACAAATCCATCAACCGATAACTGATAACCGATTAGTGTACTTGGATTGAATGGATTGGGGTAATTCTGTTCTAACTTAAATTCTGTTGGTTTTTCATTTACTATTTCAATATTGGTTGGTGTTTGTGAATCGAAGAAAGGAAATTTTAACCATGATGCTGATATATCTGGATCTGCCATAAATAAATTCCACAATAATTGTGATCTGTAATTCTCAATCATACAGATAATAGGTCCTTGATCAATTGCAAGATAACCATCGCTGAACCATTCACCGCTAACTCCATTAGAAGCGTAAGTTAAATTGAATGCATCTTTAAATCCAAATTTTCCCCATAATTTTTCTTTAAATGCTCTATAAAAATGTTTCATTGCTTGCTTAGAAGCATACGGAGTGTACGGCATTGAAGATAGTGCTGCAGTAGGTGCAATTGTTCCGTTATCGTTATTCATAGGTTCATGAGCTGTATATCCCACACCTGGTATAGAGTAGCTTGCAGTTAATCCCCAGCAGTTTTCACTATAACCAACATAATTATGTGGATTATCTACACAATAAGAATAATTAATTAAACTCTGGTTAATATTCTGAGCAAAGTAATTTGCATATAAATCTCTTTTAACACGCGGATCAAAACCAATAAAAGAATAATGTGTAAAAAATAATGGTCCGCCATAACCGCTGCCAACAAAAAGTTCATAACCGTACCTTGGATAACTAGTATATTTAATATCACCACCTCTTGCCCAGCCAAGATCATAATGCTGTTTTGTTATTGGATGTGTTGGTGAAGCAACTGCTAACAAATAAGGCATTAATGTTTCATTCCATCCATGGAATATATAAGTTTCACTAAAATTAAACCCCATTGTTGGCGACCAATTCCAATATAGTCCCGATGAATTATTCCTATAGAAATTCCAATCAACATTTCGCCACAACTCTGTAATTAAATTTCTAATCTGATCTTCTGTTGAATTCGATCGTGTGAAATAGTTTCTTGCACACAGCAGTCCCTGAATCATAAAACCGGTTTCAACAATATCGCCGCCATCTTGAGAACCAAAATTAACAACATTACCAGTAGTGCCGTTAAACCAATGAGGAAATGCCCCGTGAAATTTATCTAATGTATTTGTAAGAAAGTTTGCAATTTTCAGAATTCGTTCAGCACCTTGTTCGCGTGTAATAAATCCTCTTTCGATACCGACAAGAATTGCCATAACACCAAAACCACCGCCGCCAATTGTATTAGTTTTATCGCTTTCATCCGGATGCCAGCGTTCACGTGCTACACCGGATATCGGATCGCCCCAATCCCAAAAATATCTGAATGTTGCACGCTGAACCATATCCATAAATTCTTCATCCGTCATTTCATGTGTTGATATTTCAACTTCATCACTTAGCGGAGAATAATTTCCTGAGTTATCTACAGCTTGAATTTTATATTTCTCGCTAACACCGGTATATCCGAACCATATCATCTTAAAAGTATCATTTTTAGGAATGATCTCTACAAAATTATAAATAGATCCATTCCATTTATATAAGATATAATACTGAAGATCGGTTTCAGTATTTGCATCCCAATAGAGATCTCCATGCAGCTCATATGAATAAGCTCTGAAATTACTCGGTGTAGCCGGAGGTGTTGTGTCTTGTGCATTTATATTCACACAAGTTAAAATAATTATCAAACTACAGATAATTAACTTTTTCATTTTATTTCTCCTTCCTAATCACTCAATCAATAATAATTGCAGCGGTCGATCTGTGATATTTGTTTCTATTAATAGGTGCCACCTAATTTTTTCTTAATAATTTTATATGAAAATGGATTTAGAATAATTTCTTTCCCATTAATATTAATATTCTTTTTTTCATTGTGGTAATTCAACAAAAATAAATAGCTCTTTTTTCTGCCAGTCCGTTTAATAAATTGAATATCATTGTCATTAATCTTAACATCCTTCTTAATATTATCACGCGAAATTATTTTCTCGAAAAGTTGAAGATGCTCATCGCTGGTATAACCGAAAGCAAAACCAAGTGATGTAATTTTCCCTTCTCCAACTTTTTTGTTAATTCCGCATATCTCCCCTTTTTCAGTCTTTGCTACTATAATTTCATCTTTAATCTTAAAAATTTGTTTTTCCATAAAAAATGTGAATAGGTCATCTATTCCTAATGCATTCACTTTGTTTGGACTAACAGATTTAGAAAATTGCAGATTGAGCTGATCTTTTAAAACTGTACATGGATTTAAGTAAAGATCCATTGTTGGTATAACCGGATAAATAATTAAATGTCCGCCTTGTTTAACATAAGATGCAAGAAGTAGTTGAGCATTGCTATCCATAAATTCAGTTGTAACAACCCATAGTTGTTTGTACTTTAATAATAAATCAACTGAAGAATTTTCGAGATCGCAAACATCATAATTGTAATTGATTGTCTGAAGTCCGCGTAAAAGTCCGTTAAAAAATATTTCTTCTCTAACAAATCTCGGATCCAGAGTTAAGCCTAGCTTTTCAATATCAAGTCTTTTCTCTTTTAATAGCTGTGATGAAGTAAGTTCAGTATAAAAATAAGGTTTGTAAAATCCAGCACAGATTTCCGCTTGCGATTCACTTAATAATAAATCTTCACTTTCTTTATTGATGAACTTATTAACCTTCTTTATTGATTTATATAAAGAGGAAATTTTTGCTTTAGCGTCTAAAGGTGTTTGATAGTAAAAAGTTTTTCCGTAAAAACCCTTGCCGTTTGGATTAATACCTTGCGAGAACATATAATAGTTAAAACTTTTTAATCCATGCGCCAGCGATGCATAATAAAAAGTTTCCAAATCGTATGCATAACTTTTAACATGATGCTCTCGAGTTCCAGATTGGAATTCCGCAGCCCAAACCGGTCCATTCGGTTGCATAGCTTTTAATATTTTATTACAAGCTAAATCGGAATGAGCATTTCTAAAAGAAACATATTCCGGTATATGATCTAATCCGAAAACTATATCATTGCGTGTTCTCATAATTTCTTCGTATGTGCTAATTAACATCGGCAATTCAGAAGCATTGCCGTATATCCAGCCGGGAATATTGTGTGTCAATTGAAGATCAATACCAAAGCTTTTTATTTTTCTTATAAGTATATCAAGATAAACTGCAAAGTAGTGGCGGTAAAAGAGATGAAAATCAAAATACGCTGAATAATTTTGTTTGTTTTCTATCTTTCCAACTGGCGCATTTACATTTTCAAAGGAATTATAATTTGTTCCGTAAAACAAATTTAATTTATCTATGGTTTTGTATTTATCAATTAAAAACTCTTTGTACAATTTAATAACAGCATTATTGTAATCAATTTTCCCTGAGAGCCATTGAAATACTCCTACTTCATTGCATACTTGCATCATAGTAATCGGTCCATTGTTCTTCTCCTGATACGATGCAATTATCGGCATTACTTTTTCATACCAAAGGAAAGTATAATGAAGAAATTGATCAGACATATAACACATCAAGTCAGGAGAGATAACATTTCCATTTTCATCCAATGCATGCATACTTTTAATATTTTTTTGAATCAGCCATCCGGGTAATCCTTGTGATTCGTATTCAGCAAGAATGTAGGGACCGGGCTTTACAATTAAATCCAAACCTACTTTTTTACAAAGTTTTATATACTTAATTAAATTTCTTGCCGATTTAGTCTCACCGGTAAAATCAAATTTACCTTCTTCGTATTCGTGCCAGTCCCATGGAATATAAGTAGAAGTAGTATTTGCCCCTGATTGTTTCAGTAAGCGTAAATGTCTTTCCCACTTACGTGGATCTAATCTGAAATAATGTATCTCTCCAGAAATTACAAAATGTGGTTTCCCGTTTTTAACAAAATATCCTTTATCGCTAGTAAATGTCATTATGTTACATCCTTAAAATCAAAAAAAATTAAAATGAAAAATTATTATTCCCAATATTAATATTGTAACTTTTCTCAAATCCTTTACGATTTACTTTCAACAGAAACTCTCCGTCTGATTGAACTGTAATTTTTATTGTATCATCTGTTGGTTCTGCAAGTAAATCAATTATGTGCCCATTAAATCTAAACCTCTCGCAACCGGATCGTTTATCAGAATTTATTTTCCAAAGTAATTCATTATTTGGTGCGTTTGGTTTTAACCCAATTGCTTGTTCGATGAAATGAATAATTGGAGTTACTCCGCTAAATCCAACCATATCTTTTGCAACAGCAGCTCCGTTAGTATTTACTCCTTCTTTAAATGAATCGGCTGCGTAGTTTTCCCAAATAGTTCCAGTTCGTTTGTAAACTTGAGCCATAGCATCAAGATGTTTGAGTGCAATTTCCTGGGCAAGATCATTGTAACCGTATTCTTCTAATCCTTTTATTATCATTGTATTCATTGCAATCCAAACAGCACCCGACCAGTAACCGCCATTTGGATAGAATTCTTCTTCATCTGCAGCAAGTGATGGAACTGGATGTAATCTTCTGAATGTTTTAGGATTATTCAACTGTTCAGCAAGGTGCTTTGCATTTTCTTTAGTAGCTACTTTTGAAACAAGTGTCCAAAATGCACCGATAGTTTTAATGGGACAAAATTCTTCATCAATTGTAAGATCAAAATAAAATTTCTTTTCATCATCCCACATCTTAGCATTAATTATTGCTGCAAGCTCATCCGCTTCATCATTAAAATATTTTGCATCTTCATCATTACCTAAAATGAAAGAAAGCTGTGAAAGATTTCTTGCAAACAAAACCATCTCAGCAGAAATATCAACCGATGTACCTCCCCTCTCAAGACATGGAGTTCTTGGCGAGTTATCCATACTTGCCCAATCGGTTATATACAAACCATTTCCTTGACGAATATATTTCTTTAATGCTTCATAATATTTTATCAACGGTAATCTTACTAATTCTAAACGTACTTTATCACCAGTCCATTTATAACTTTCCAATTCTGCCCATGCAAGTATCGGGTGGTTCAGTGCATCTAATGTTAATTTAGGATTTGGAGTTGGTATTTCCCTCCCTTTGTAAACAACATCTGATTTGTATTGATTGAAATACTCATCAAAACCCCAGCGGCTGAAGAGAGGTAGATTCTCAGTATTTCTCCATGGTTCAAAATCATGTCCAGTACTTCTATTAATTTCCCGGCATATTTCGCCTGATGAATATTGTTTAATATAAAAGTTATCCAGCGAAGCAATCCCCGGGGTTAATGAATTTGCCGTATTTAGGAACATAGTCATTATAGCTGTATCCCATAAAAATATATTTGCATTAAATGCGGCGTCGATAAATTGAGATACGAATCCAGAACCTTCTTTCGGTTCGTGAAAATTCTTAAATGCAAGTTCCCAAGTTTTCCAATACATATCTATGTAAAGCGGGTTTTCATCAAAGATGGGTGATGGGAGTAAATTCTTTGTTTCATCAAACTTAGGCAATCGATGCGGTTGATAAACTTTTTTGGAAAAGTACATTCCCTGTTTATCAACACTCTGAGTATGTGAAATATTAGAACACAGAAATATACTAATCAATATTAAATATGTTTTTTTCAACATTATTGAATTTTAAATATTTAATAATAAACAAGAACGGTAGCTGGAAATGTATTTACATATATTTTATCATTAGTAAAATTATTTGATTCTTCTCCGTTAATTAAAACTTTGACCGGTAATTTTTTTGAATTGAAATTCTTAATTACAATTCCGCCATTTGGTAGATCAATATCCCCGAATAAATTTATTACATACATATTATCATTCTTTCCAATTGCATAAGAAAGTTCACCGAAATAGGTTGGTAAGTTTTCAATTTTAATTGTTTCAGGCGAGTCAATCCATTCTTGATATAACCCGGCACCAACAACCAATGTTGAATCGTATTCATTTTCATAAACAAATATCATCCTCATAGAATTTACAAAGTCCGATCCGACCCATGTATGTGGCATATCGCCTATAAAACGAGGCAAGCGTTTATCTTTCCAAACAACTTCTGCCCAGTGATTCCATCCCAATGGTCTTTGATCTTTTAAAAAATATTCTGTCATATAATGAGCTCGGTCAATCTGATCCATTAAAATGAACGATCCGATAGTCCTAACTTCGTACGGTGTGTAAGCATCCCATTCTTTGCTGCCTTCGGCACGAGCTTTTGAGAATTCAAAATATTTATCAAATGTATTTTCCAATTTTTTTTCGGGTAAATTATTTAATTCGCCGCACGGATATAATGCAATAGTAGTTGATGTAGCATCAAAATCGCCAAGTTCCACGCAGCCCGGGATGTAATCAATTTTTTGTGTTTTGGTCGCTAAATCGATAGAGTTGTAAAGATTCTTTTTAAATTCATCACGTACAACAGCCATTCTTTTTGCATCATCCATTTCACCTAAAATTTCTGCAATCTTCACAGCATCTTTAAGTCCTTTCATTCCCCAAAAACTATCCCAGTAAGAATGCATCGGTTTTGCTGAATAACCTTCATGTGAAATTGATTCTGGTAAAATTCCAAAATAAGCAAGTATGCTGTCTCCGCTATTTTTATAATAATCGGTTGAACGTTGAGAAATTAATTTTTCTAAATAACTAAAGGCACGTTTTACATTTTCATATTTAGAAAGGAGGAAGGTAGTGTCTTTAGTGTAATCAAAATATGTTTTAATTAAATAAATAAATTCACCATGGCTGTCATTTTCGGGGACTGGATCTGGACCACGTCTATCAACAACACATGGTACTTTACCATTTTCAAATTGATTTGCAGAGAACCACTCGATAAAATCACCTACTTCTTTCACAATACCATTTTTTAACAATGCAGATGAAGTTAATGCACCATCGCGGATCCAAGATCTTTCATATGAACGTGAACCCGGCTGAATTCCAGCTTTGTCTCTATTAACCAAAATGTATGCTAAATTCGATTTAACAGTATTAACAATTTTATTGGCTGATGATGGTAAGTGGAATTTTATGTGTGATATTTTTTCTTCCCAGAACTTAATTGTAGCATTTAATTCATCAGCAGCATATTTATAATTTCCGGTTTTAATTTTCTTTGAGTAATCTTTATAGAATGGAACAGCTAAATAAAATGTTTTTTCTTCCTGAGGTTTAAGTGTAAAAGAATATTTAATAGCTGCAGATGCATAACCAAAATTATCTTTTATATTTTTTTGTGCTGGTAGTTTATTATTAGATAAAAATGATACTATATTTCCTTCGTCAAATGATAAAGCGCCAAATCCATCTATGCTACTAATGGGAATTATCTTTTTATCTTCATTAATTTTTATTTGATTTTTTTCGAATTGAATCGACTTTATTTTAACAGCACCGCCGGTAATATTCAGCTCTTGATAGTAAGGATTGACTTGAAACGGTCTTAATGCTAAGAATAAATTTCCATTCTTTTTTTCTTTAGTAACATTTTTTAAAGTATAAGAGAGAAATAATACAGAGGATTTGTTTGCTTCACCGCTTGCAAATGCTTTTGTTGTAAGCTGAATATCATCTAGCCATTTTACTTGAGGAATCGGTAGATAATTATTTTCTAATGATTGAAATATTTGAGCATCATTCCAGGTTATAAATTTATCATCGTAAAACAAAAAAGGTTCAATAGAAAAATTAAGTTTATCAACCTCCACCATTCCTTCTTCATTCATCATAGCTTCTTTTATATCATTATTAACACCTATTACAGTCCAATAGGATTTTTCAGAATTTAAATAACGAGGGAAATAACCCCGTGGGAATTCACTTGCAACATTAATAAAGAAACGATTAATATCTGCTGACCAATCAACTTTCTTAAGCTCTATCTCGTTAATTCCATAACCGCTGTTTTTAGAACTTTTAAGCAGTTCTAATTTTAAAAATGCTGATTCGCATTCATTTATACGGATATAACTATTTCCGCCATTACTATTATTTACCGAATACACTTTTTCCCAATCATTTTTATTATTTGATATATAGACGTTATATTTTTTAGCAAAATTCTTTTCGTGCCATCTAATTACTAATCCACCGTACTCACGTGAACCTTGAAAATCAAATATAATTTCTTGTTTCTCTTTTTTTCCGCTCATCCAAACAGTTTCTAATTTATTATCTATTAAATTAGAGGGATTGTAATCTTTCATGGTTGATGATGTTGTAACTAAAATATCCTCATTAACTGATCCACTTCCGGGAAGTTCTTCAAAAAATAAATCATCAATAAAAACTGTTCCTTTGCCTCCGTTATAAGAAGCAATAGTAAATTCTATTTTATCTATGCTTTGTAAGGTTGGATTTTGTGTTGGACCCCATGCAAAATTTATATGACGTTTTTTTACATTCAGTTTTGTCCATTCAGTCGGGAATTCAAAATTTCTTCTGTTAACCCACCAAACATTAGCCCCGGATTTATCAAGAAATTTTGTTTCAAAATTATTATTTGGAGATTCTGCTTTTATATAAAATGAAAATTTGTAATTTTCAGGTAAGTCAATCGGGAAATCTTTTTGAATTCCAAAATAACCGCTCCCTTTTGTGAAGTCGTAATCCAATCGGACACATTTGCCGTTAAGCCCGTCCACAATTGAAATATTAACAAAAACACCTTCAGTAGAAAATGATCTCCATCCATTTGTAGAAGTAAAATCATCTAAAAGTTTAGGTTGAGCAAAAAGTTGAATTGCTATCGAAAGTAAAACGAGAATTAGCATTAAGATTTTAATAATGTTGCTTCTCATATTAATTCCATTTATTAAATAATAATTTTTATCGCGATATTTTTTCGAAACCTAAACGCTTTAATCCTTTCTCTACAATTGGATCTTTCATAAAATATTTCCATACGAATCCGTTGTAAAAATTTTCTATCATAATAACAATTGGTCCTTGATCAAGACCAAGATAATCAGGATCAACCCATTTTAAGTATGGATTGAATGCATCATAAAAACCATATTTGCCCCACACACCCAACGATTTATACTTATGTGCAATATTCATTAAAGTTGGAATTGTAATCTCTGGTGCAAATGGAATCGACCCACCGGCTGCAGTGGGAACAATAGTGCCATCATCAAAATCAACTGAATCTGGTCCAGCATTACCTCTTGCTGCATAACCCCAAAACTGTTTACCATCTTTAAAAAAATCACCGGGTCCGTCAGAAGCGGTCCAGCCCCAAGTAAGTGAATCATATCCGGGCCAATTCAATGGATTTTCCTTTCCATAATTCCACTGTGTATAAGTTGCTCTCCGCGAGTTTTCAAAATAATCGATCCCTTTTTCTTTCATGTAAGTATCAACTAATCCTCTCATATCGAGAAACATCATTGAAAATTGGTGAGAGAATAAAGCTGGAAAGACAACATGTCCTAAACCATTGTAAGGTTCACGCCATTGATAGTTTTTTAAAAAGGTTTCTTTATAACCATCCGGAGCTTTTTCCATATCCATTCCCGCAGCTATAATCCAAAGGAAAAGTGCTTCTGTATATCCCCACCAAGAAATTTCATAAACACCTTCTCGTTCATGCCAGCCCATGGAAATACCGTATGGAAATTTTGCATCTTTGCTATGTGTAAAGAAATCGTAATTAGCTCTCCCAATTAATTTATCAGCTAATTCACGAATCATTTTCTCCTTTTCATTATCACCAGTATAATAATTTCTTGCAAAGATCATTCCGCAAAAAAGTAATCCCGAATCAATTGAAGAAAGTTCACTGTTCCAATATCTCTTCCCGTTTTTCATATCAATGAAATGATAATAAAATCCATTATGACCGGTAGCCATTTTGTCTAAACTCTGTTCGGAGTTGTAGAAAAAATTTAATTGGTTATAAGTCAACTCAATAGCTTTTTCTTTAGTAATCCATCCTTTTTCAGCACCAATTGCCCAAATAGGTAATGCAAATCCAGTTGCTGCAATTGTTGCCGGTGAACCTTCTGTTGACCGGTCTTTAACTAAACCGTTCTCAGGATTAATTTCGTTAATGAAGTATAGAAAAGTTTTGTATTGAAGTGTATCAAGAAATGTTTTTTGTTCTGCAGTTAATTCAAATTTATTTTCCCAATACGGTTTGTAATCCGTTTGGGATTGCAATGTACATGATAATGCAAATAAACTGATAACCATAACTTGTAATTTAATTTTCATAATAAATCCTTTCTGGAATATCAGATAATGATAAAATGTTTTTACAAAATCACTTCAACAATTACTAGTTCCTTCTTAACCGGTTTAATCATATTTTCTTTTTGTGATCTACCATCAATAATAATTTCTTTTACCCCGAATGAAACACCGTTCATATTTTTTACTGTGATATAATAAATCGTACCGCGAAAAGTTCTTTTCACTTTATACTCTTTCCAATCCTTTGGAATACAAGGATCTATTATCAATCCATCTTCTGTAGGACGAACCCCAAGTATCCATTCTAAAACTTCTTTAGCAAACCATTGAGCAGAACCGGTATACCAAGTCCATCCGGCCATTCCATAATTTGGTGAATCAGGGCCATCAATATTTCCGGGTGTTACAAATGGTTCTGCAACATATTTATCAGGTTCCATTCCACTTAATATTGGATTTAATCTTTTATAAGCTTCAAATGCATTTATTGGATCTTTAATCATCGCATAAGCTTGAATAGCCCAAGTGGCAGCATGTGTATATACTCCACCGTTTTCTCTTCGTGCCGGTGCATAACGTGATAGATAACCAATAAATTTATCAGGTCTTGAATAAGCCGGCCATAATAGCAATGCACCATTATTTTTTAATAAATAATTTGTAACAGAATTCATTGCAGTTTTTTTTCTCTCATCGGATGTTGTATCTGCAAGAACACTCCAGGTTTGAGCATTCAAGAATATTTTCCCTTCATCGTTTTCACTACTACCTATTTTAACTCCATTATCTTTTGTTGCACGCCAAAACCAGTTGCCATCCCATCCATATTTATTTATTGCATCTCTAAGTTCATTTGCTTTCTGAAAATATTTTTTTTGTAAATCGGGTTCATCAACCTTTTCACAAATTTTTGAAAACCTTTCCAATATCAAATAGAAGAAATGCGCTAACCAAATTGATTCACCTTTAAATTCTAAACCGACTGCACTTAAACCATCATTCCAATCACCAGCTCCTATAAGCGGCAGACCTCGTTCACTGTATCTTGTAAGTACTTTTTCAATTGCTGCTACACAATGATTAAATAGAGAATCTTGTTTCTTAGCATTATCATAGTAAGGTTCTGTTTCATTTAGAAATTTATAGTTGCCAGTTTCATCTAAATAATGAAATAATATGTATGGTAACCATAATAAATCATCTGTCATTTTAGTTGGTAATCCGGTTTCAGAAATCGGATGCCACCAGTGAAGAACTTGCCCATCTTCAAATTGATGACGGGCATGTAATTTAATTTGATTTTCTGTCCAGCTTGCATCAATTGGTAAATAAATCATACTGTCTTGCAATTGGTCACGGAATCCAAATGCACCGCTTTGCTGATAGTATGCTGTTCGTGCCCATAATCTGCCAGCAATAGCTTGATAACGAACCCACTTGTTCACAAAAATATTCATTGCATCATCTGGTGTTTCAATTTCCAAAGTGCCTAGAATATTGTTCCAATATTTTTTTACATCATTTAATGCGCTGGTAATCTGTTCTTGGGTCTCGAATTTTTTTATTGAAGTATTTATTTCCTCTTTATTTGATTTAATACCAAGATAAAATGCAATGTATTCCGTGGTATGGGTTGCAATATTTTGTTTTACTCGAATTGTTCCAATTGAATCATTCCATTTTCCAGTTCTATTAGATAACCTTTCATGTTGTAATCCAGATGGATAGTTAAGACTACCATATTGACCAATAAAATTTTCTTTATCACCTTCGTAATCAAAAATCTTTTTGTTCGATGAAACAAATCCGTAATATGGATATTCTATATTCCAATGACCTCTATCGCCAAGAGGTATCTCCCATAATCTTTTTGTTGCTAATAGTGCATTAATATCTTCATGAAATGATGTTTCGATAAAAGATTTATGAAATTCACGATGATGATCTGCCGATGAACCGAGACAAAATTCGAAATATGTATAAATAGATAGGTCTAATGGTTTGGGGGAATTGTTTGTTACCTTAAAATTCCAGACTTCCATATTTTCTTTCAATGGAATAAATAATTCTAACTCAACAATAATATTTTTGTATTCAGATTTGAAAATAGCATAACCAAAACCGTAATGTATCTCATAATTATTCAATTCTGTTTTAACGGGCATCCAAGTAGGACTCCAAATTTCCCCCGTAGAATTATCTTTGAAATAAAAATATTTACCCCAATCATCGCGGATTAAATCCTGATGCCATCTATTTAATCTGTTAAATTCCGAGTGTTCATTAAAACTGAATCCGCCTCCGGTTTGAGATATTACTAAACCATAAATGCCATTAGTTATTACATTTACCCATGGTTTGGGGGTTTTATAATAATTAATAACATATTCAGTACCATCATTTGTGAAATAACCATATTTAGTTTTGAATTTACCCATTGAATTTATATACCCTTTTTAATTTTTACCGATTTTCTAATGACTAATTCAGTATTAACAGAAATAACCTGGCGTTTAGAAGTATCATTTCCATTTATTCTGTTAATTAACTTTTCTGTTGCAAATTTTCCAAGTGATTCTGTATCAACTCTTAATGTTGTTAATGGCGGAGTTAAATATTCCGAAATTAAAATATCATCAAAACCTATAACAC
>CAYXKL010000073.1:0-13356 GCA_964464825.1 uncultured Melioribacter sp.
ATACCTAAAAAAGTATAATGAGCAAAGAAGAGAGGACCGCCGTATTCAAAACCGAGCGGCAATTTGTAACCGTAATATGTTTTGCCGTTAAAATAAGATTCACTTTTAACCCAATTATTTTCGTAAACTTCTTTTGAGATTGAATGATACGGAGATGAAGCCGCAACAATGTAAGTTATCAAACATTCATTCCAGCCCCAGATAGGGAAGTTCATATCCCAATCATTATCGGGCGACCAATGCCAGTAGAGCCGTTTATTTTCTCCGCGTGTGTGCCAGTTGAAATTTGCATTCTCCCAGATCATTTTGATTCTGTTTCGTAAATAAGTTTCCCGTTCATTTGTGCTGTTAAAATATTCTCTTGCAGAAAGTAGCCCCATTAACAAATAGGAAGTTTCAACAATATCGGCGCCGTCATCAAGATAACCGAAAGGAATTGTTTTACCGGTTACACCGTGCATCCAATGGGGATAAATACCGTGGTAGCTATCTGCTTTGATAAGAAAATCCACCATTTGTATTAAGCGCCCAACTGCTGTGTCTCTGCCGATCCATCCGCGGTTGACTGCAACGATTGTTGCCATAATACCAAATCCGGTACCGCCGATTGCACAAACATTATTATCCAATTTACCTTTACTGATATTTGGAGAGCCGTATGCTTCATCTGCATAATCCCAGAAGTATTCTCCTTTGATTGTGTTGCTTCGCTCGCGTGCAAGTCCGCTAACGGGATGTGCATAATGCCAGAAGTAACGGAATGTTTGCCTTTGCACAATATCGAGCAGAGTTGAATCGCTGATATCTTTAACTATTCCAACTGTTGGAATATCTGTATTGTTTGGATTATCGGTTTGAGAGAAAGAGATTATTGTCAAAAATATTAAAAAAAGTAAAGAGAATAATTTATTTTCATACAATATTAAAGTAATTGATAACATGATTACCCATTAAGGATATTAAAAAAGTCTTGTTTGATCCTTAAATTCAGAAATTCTTTTATCAGCTAGTTGTATATATTTTTTATTGGTATCATACCCAATAAAGTAACGATTATTTTTTATAGCAGATACACTTGTAGTCCCACTTCCTACGAATGGATCTAAGACAACATCTTTTTTAAATGAATATAATTTTATAAGTCGATTAGGAAGGTCTTCGGGGAATGGGGCTGGGTGACCAATTTTTTTGGCAGAGACTGCTGAAAAAGTCCATACACTTTTTGTCCACTCAAGAAATTCTTCTTTTGTTATCGTGCTTTCTTTTCCCTTGCTAAGATGACTAAATGAATTTTTTGAAAACACCAAAATGTATTCGTGAATATCTCTTAATACTGGATTAGCAGCTGACAACCAACTTCCCCAAGCAGTTGAAGGGCTTGCACTTGATGCTTTATTCCAGATTATTTCTCCTCGCATTATAAATCCAATTTCAAACATATCTTTAATTATATAGCTATGAAGTGGGATATAAGGTTTTCTGCCAAGATTGGCTATATTTATACACGCACGACCACCAGGAACAAGTACGCGATATGTTTCTTTCCATACATTTTTAAGAAGCAGTAAATATTCTTCAAGATTTAAATTTTCGTCATATTCTTTCGTTACATTATAAGGAGGAGAAGTTATCATCAAATGAACAGAGTTATCGGGTAATTCGTCCATTCGTTCACTTGTATGACAAAAATGTCTATTCAATAAATCCTGAGGAATTTTATTTTCTAGATGTTTTACTTTTTCATTATTATTAAAACTTTCATAAAGTCTTGAATTATAGAATTGTGAAGAATCGTGATTAATTCTTCCAGGACTACCGAAAGAACTTGTTACCGTCCCATTTTTTACTACTGTTACTCTTGAGCCCATAAATCAATCCATCTTTTAAATGCGTTGAATTTAATTTCTTCTTTTTTCCAATCAATCTTTATTTTATTAATGGTACTGTGTTCTAACAATTTTTGCATTGCAGCAGAAGACATTTCAACACCTCTAGGATTTGTACCGAGACTTGGCAGCTTAATATAATTTTCTCTTCCTAAAATATTAAAAATCTCAAGTTGTACTTCTAGAGGGAAATAAAACAATCCTCCACTATTATTCCAATTTATTTGGACAAAAATCATATCACAAGAAGGAATATATTTGTTGTGGAATTCCAAAGCATTTTGCGCATCAACTGTCCAAATTAATTTTACTCCAGAATAACCGGTTCCACTTTTTGTTTTAATCGAAATAGGATTATCAAATAATTTTACATCTACTTCTGGTTCTGTAATAGGAATTTCTGTTTCTACGTTTTCATCTCCGAATTTGTAAATAAGTAATGATACAATTATTCGTTCTCTAATTGAACCGACTTCCATTCCAACCTTTCCAGCCCTCTGGCTTTCTAATTCTGCAAGCTGAAACAATTTAGGGAGTTTTAGCTGGATTTTCCTAATAATTTCTGGTTCCGAAAACAAGTTAGTTATGTTGTTATCCATAAGTTATTACAATAATTTTATGATTCTTTATGTCAAGATAATAAAATATAAAGAACAAAAATTCATTATTAATAATAATGTTAATTTTATTTCACATCCTCAACTGTGATTTGTTACTAAATGATTTATGTACAAAAATGATTTAATTGATTGTTTTATCTTTTTGTTGGGTTAATGAGTAGATTTATAAGAAATTATAATGAAAAAAGAAGCAGTAAAGCACCATACCCCCGTAAAGTTCTAATAGAAATTAAGTTTCAGAGAGAAAAGAGTCAAACGGTTTTTTTAGTGATTGGTGATTTGTAGTTGGTGCTTGGTTAAACATAAAAAATTATAGGTATTTCTTTGCCTTACTTTGTGAGTCTTTCCTCTGCGATCTCCGCGTTAAGATGCTATGAAGAAAAGATTCACCGCAGAGAGCACTGAGAATCATTTCCATTCTCAATTCTACATTTACTCTTCCAAAAGCCATTGATCAGCAAGGTCTTCTGAGATTGTTTCTATGAATCGGGAAGGTTTAGCGAAAGTAATTCCATTATGCCGATCGAAAATGTGCATCGGGTAGCAGACGAAAAGATTCTGTTTAGCACGTGTAGATGCTACGTACATCAACCGCCGTTCCTCTTCCAGATTTTCCAATTTATCAAACGATTGAGCAGAAGGGAAGAATCCATCAACCGCATGGATGATAAATACAGAATGCCATTCCAATCCCTTTGCAGAGTGGATAGTTGAAAGTGTTAGGAACTCACGCTCTTTATCAGCGGCATCTACATCGGCAACGCTATCTTGCGGAGGATCGAGTGCCATATCTGCAAGCAGACTATCGAGCGAGCGGTAATTTTCTGATATGTTCATAAAAATATCTAGATCTTTTTTCCGCTTGTTCCAATCATCATATTTTTCCATAAAGATCGGTTCATAATATTTGAAAACAAGTTCAGCTTTATCTGCCGGCAGTTGATTCTTAGTGTGAATTTCATGCAGAACGGAGAAGAGTTTGAAAATCCTGTCACTATATTTTTTGTCAACACCTTTTTCCGGAGTAACTTTAATGGAAAGTTTTCCACCGGCAATTTCATCCATGATCATCTGTGCTTTTTTCGGACCGATCCCTTCGTGCAGAAGCAAAACACGATACCAGCTTACATAATCGGTTGGATTCTGTGCGATGCGTAAAAATGCAAGCATGTCCTTCACATGTGCAGTCTCGATGAATTTCATTCCACCGAATTTTATGTATGGGATGTTTGCTTTGTTCAATTCTATTTCGAGATCGAATGAGTGGAATGATGAACGGAATAGTATAGCAATATCATTGAGCGGAACACCTTCTTCGCGGAGTTCGAGAATTTTATCAACGATAAAACGGGACTGCATATTTTCGTTTGCTGCCCTTATAATACCAGGCAGTTCACCGCCGGTTTTTCTTGTGAAAAGATGTTTTGGATATTTTTCGACTGCAAATTCAATTATGCGGTTAGAAAAATTTAATACTTCTTGTGTGCTTCTGTAATTTTCTTCGAGTGTAATCAATTTTACATCTTTGAAGAGTTTCGGGAATTCCATAATATTCTTAAAGTTAGCACCGCGGAAAGAATAGATCGATTGTGAATCATCACCGACAACCATAATGTTTTGGTGAATCTGCGATAGACCTTTGATCACTTCTGCTTGCAGTTTGTTCGTATCCTGGTATTCATCAACCATTGTGTATTTGATAGTATTCAAAAGAGATTTTGCAGCCGGACTCAATTCGAAAAGGAAATCACGGAGATAAACAAGAAGGTCATCATAATCTAGCAAATTATTCTGCTGTTTATATGATGTATAAACTTTTCCGATCTGCTGGAATTTTTCGATATAATCTGCAAAGTGAGGATATTCTTCCTCTAAAATATTTTCTACCGTTCTGCCGGTATTAACACTCAAACTCAGCACTTTGAAAATTGTCTGCTTATTTGGAAATCTTTTTTTATGCTGTGATAAGTTCAGTTGTCCGCGTATAAGATTTATTACATCTTCGCTGTCGCTTTGATCGAGGATTGTAAAACCGTTATCAAGTTTAACAGCTTTCGCAAATTTACGCAGAGTTAGATTTGCAAACGAGTGGAATGTACCGCCGTTAATTTTTGAGCAGCGGTTATCAAGGAGAATAGCGGCGCGGTCCATCATTTCTTTTGCAGCTTTGCGTGTGAAAGTGAGAAGTAGGATTGACGAAGGATCGTTTCCCATTTCAACTAAACGTGCAACGCGGTAAACTAATGTACGGGTTTTACCGCTTCCGGCACCGGCGATAACGAGATAGTTACCGTCAACAGCACACACTGCATCATACTGCGAGGGGTTCAGCTCATTGCGGTAGTTGATCTGAAATTTTGATTCATCAACTTGCGGCGCTTTTACCGGTATTTGCCCAACACGTTTTAGCTGATATTTTTTCTGCATTAATTATTTGATAGATATAGCACGCAGATGACGCTGATTAAATAGATTATGGCGGATTAATATCCGCTTGATCCGCGTTATCTGTGTCCCAATTATTTTTATAAAATTTTTAGTTTAATGTTTAGTTACAAAATAATTATAGACCCACATTAAAAGAGCAGCAATAACACCGATACCTATCATAGCATACCATACTAATTCCGGAGTGCCGGCTGCTTTGGAAGTTTGATAAAGCCATCCGCCGAAAGGATCGCCTACGAAACGAGCGATTGCAATCGGTAAGAATGCATAACCTTGATACAAACCTTGCTGTCCAGCTGGAGCAATTTCAGAAATATATTGATAATACCTTGGTGCTTGAATCATTTCTCCAATTGCGAATGCAACGATACCGGCTACTATTGTAGGTATGCTTGGGTAAATTCCAATGATAATCCAAATTAAACTCGAAACTGCAAAACCGATTAAAATAGCTTTGTGCGTTTCAATTTTTTTAGTAATCAGATTAATAGGAATTTGGAGAAGTATAATAGCACCGGCACCAGCCCAAGATTGCACAATTTCGTATGGTGCGTTAGGATCGATATAATCAGTAATGTAATATGGAACTATTATAAATTCTTGCCAGAAAATTATCCAATACAAACTGTAGATCAATAAAAAGATCATGAACTTAAAATTTGTAAGAACTATAAAAAGATTTTCAATTTTTTTAATAATTGATTCCGAAATAACTTCACCTTCGGGTTTAACTTCTTTGTATAATAAAATATTAACGATTAACATTGCAAAACAGCTTACAGAAGAAACAATGTACACAGCTTGATTACCGAAGCTATCGCGTACAAAGTATGCAATTGTTGGTCCAATCATTGCGCCGGCATTAACGAGCCAGTAATAAATTGCAAATCCGATTGGTTTTGTTTCTTCTTTTGAAGTTACAGCAACAGTACCAAGTACTGATGGTTTAATGAATGATCCGCCGAATGCAGTGAGAATTAAAAAAATCATCATTAACCAATATTGATTCATATCTCCATAAATACCATTGAACAAACTCATTCCAACTGAGCCGATTAAAAAATATCCAATCGCTAAAATAGAAAATGCAACATTGAATGCTTTTCGGAAACCCCACTTATCAGCAAGTGTTCCGCCAAGAATTGGAAGTAAGTATATCAATCCTCCGAACATACCGGATAACTGTCCGGCTTCTGCTTCCGAAAATCCAAGATCATTCCTCATGTAAATCATGAAGACAATCTGCTGACCGTAATAAGCGAGCCGCTCGAACAATTCCATTATGTTGGCAACCCAAAATGTTGGATGAAATCCGGATTTGATTTTATTGATGTTTTCTGATATGCTCACAAATACTCCGTTAGTTTGTGAATCGTAGAAAAAGTTGGCAAAATATAACACCTATCATTTGAAAAAGGAAACATAAACTTGAGATAGATATGATAAAAAAAAATTACACACAGATCAGATTAGATTGATAAAAGCAGATTATATAATATTTAATCATGAACAGTAGAAAATAATCAGATTGAATCTGTTGAAACAGTTAAATAAGTATGCTATTAAGAAGTGTTATTAGGTTCGTTTGCAATTAATCGGTAATTTTGTAAAACAAAATTTTGATTTATAAGGAGATAAAAATGAAAGTACCATTGCTCGATTTGAAAGGACAGTATCAAACAATCAAAAAGGAAATTGACGATGCAATACAAAGAGTAGTTGATTCACAGTATTTCATTATGGGTCCTGATGTGGCTAAATTAGAAGAAGAAATCTGCAGTTATTTAAATTGCCAATTTGCGGTTGGAGTATCTTCCGGAACAGATGCATTGTTGTTAGCATTAATGGCTCTCAATATTGAACCCGGTGACGAAATTATAGTACCGACATATTCATTTTTTGCAACAGCCGGTGTAGTATCCAGATTAAATGCAAAACCAGTTTTTGTTGATGTTGATCCGGTTACATTTAATATCGATCCCAAAAAGATAGAAAAGAAGATTACGTCAAAAACAAAAGCAATAATTCCAGTACATCTTTACGGACAAAGTGCTGCGATGACAGAAATTATGGCGATCGCAAGAAAATACAGTTTATTTATTGTTGAAGATGCAGCACAAGCTATCGGTACGCAGTACAAAGATAGCAGACATGTTGGAACGATTGGTGATATAGGATGTTTTTCATTTTTCCCTAGTAAAAATCTAGGCGGATTTGGTGATGCCGGAATTGTAACAACTAACAATCCGAATTTTGAACACAAATTACGGATAATGCGAGTACACGGGATGGAACCGAAATATTATCATAAAGTGATAGGCGGAAATTTCCGGCTGGATTCTCTGCAAGCTGCAGTGCTTCGTGTAAAACTTCCATATCTCGATTCATGGTCGGAAAAAAGAAGAGAGAATGCAGCTTTGTACACAAAATATTTTATTGAAGCCGGTTTAGCTGAGGAAGTAGGTAAGTTATCTTTCGATGAAAAGAATAAAGTTCTTCTGCCTAAAGCAATTTATAAAGATTCAGAACAAAAGAATTATCATATCTACAATCAATTCATCATTCGTGTTGAAAAAAGAGATGAGCTTTGGGAATTTCTGAAGAAGAAGGAGATCGGCTGCGAAGTTTATTATCCGGTTCCTTTCCACCGTCAGGAATGTTTTGAATACTTAAAATCAAATGATGCAGATTATCCCAATTCTAATTTTGCCGCTGAACACAGTTTAGCATTACCAATTTATCCAGAATTGACGGATGAACAGATAAAATATGTAGTTGATTCGATAAATGAATTTGTGAAAGGATAAAACAAAAAAACCCGCCAATAGGCGGGTTTTTAATTAGTTTTTTCTCAACGCTTTCGGCTTGCCTATAATTTCAGAAATTACAAATAATTCCTTGATAGATTCTTTATCAGCTAGTTTTTCTTTAATCTTTCTTGCTTTCTCAAAAGAAATTACTTTATATTCATAATGATTTGTGATGGCAGTCTTAATTTTTTTCTTTGAAATTTCAAGTGAATTTTGATGATCGTAATCAATATCCGGAATTACCTTTTCAATATTTCTATACTCATATTTTTCTCTAGTTAGAACTTTTTGCTCAAATTCTTTTTGAGGATCCCATGTCGAATGCTCAAGATCCGGAGAAGTTTTTTCAACATTATGATTTTCATAATCATTATCAGTTTTAGGTAATTTAATTCCGAAGAGTTCTTCTAAAATATCCTGATTATTTTGGGATTTTTTTAGAACAACTTTATTATCATCTTGTCTTTTGTATATTGTCTGAGGTTTCATGGGTTCAGAAGGAATATTTGTTTTCTTAGGTTTCTTTTTACCAAAGATTGAACCAAGAATGCTATAGATTACAAAAAAGAAAACGATAATTTCAAAAATATTATCCATGTTTATGCATCTTTATCTTTTTTTTCTTCAGGTTTTGCAATAGAAGTTCTCATATCCGTATCAGCTTGAACATTTTTAAGATTGTAATAATCCATAACTCCGAGGTTGCCTTCTCTAAATGCTTCAGCAATAGCTTTAGGAACTTCTGCTTCAGCTTCAACAACTTTTGCTTTCATACGGGCAACTTCAGCGGTCATTTCTTGCTCAAGAGCAACTGCTGCAGCTCTTCTTTCTTCTGCTTTTGCACGAGCAACTTTAAGATCTGCTTCTGCTTGATCTGTTTGCAGAATTGCGCCAATGTTAGTGCCAACGTCAACATCTGCAATATCAATTGAAAGTATTTCGAATGCTGTACCGGCATCCAATCCTTTTGATAAAACTACTTTCGAAATGCTGTCTGGATTTTCTAAAACTTCTTTATGTGTAGTACTCGATCCGATTGTAGAGACAATTCCTTCGCCGACACGTGCAAGTATTGTAGCTTCACCGGCACCACCGACTAATCTTTCAAGATTTGTTCGGACTGTAATTCTTGCCATAGCTTTAAGCTGAATCCCATCTTTTGCAACTGCAGAAACTAATGGTGTTTCAATTACTTTTGGATTGACCGACATTTTAACTGCTTCAAGTACATCGCGTCCGGCAAGATCAATAGCAGCAGCTTTTGCAAATTGTAAATCCAGATTTGCTTTATTAGCAGAAATAAGAGCGTTCACAACATTAGTTACATTTCCACCGGCCAAGTAATGTGCTTCTAATAAAGATATGTTCAGTTCTAATCCAGCTTTTGTTGCTGCAATTAAATTTCTTACAATTACTTGAGGTGAAACTTTTCTCAGTCTCATACCGATCAAATCTCTAAATATCTTAACTTTTACACCTGAGAAATAAGCTGTAATGAAAAGACCTATTGGTACATAATAGAAAATCATAAATAGTAATATGATTCCAATAAATATTATTAATATCGAAAAACCGGTTAATGCTTCCATAAAAACTCCTTTTTTTGGAACAGTTCAAAAAATCAATGACTAAAGATAATATAATTTAAGTTATTGTTTTGTAAATGGATTATTAAGTTTCTTGCTAAGAGGGATGTCAATATTTATATTTAAGAAACCATTTGAACGGTTTTCATGTTCAAATACTTAGTTTTAGAAAGGAATTCACATGGAAGGAAATTTTTCAGAAAGGGTTCAAGAGGTAATCAGGTTAAGTAGGGAAGAAGCATTACGTCTTGGACATGATTATATTGGGACTGAACATCTTCTACTCGGTATTATTCGAGAAGGTCAAGGTGTAGCCGTTAAGATTTTACGCAATCTTGATGTTGATTTAGTTAAACTCAAGAAAGCAATTGAAGATACAGTTAGAACTTCAGGCGGCACATTGACTATAGGAAATATTCCTCTTACCAAGCAAGCCGAAAAAGTATTAAAGATTACACAAATTGAATCCAAAATTTATAAGTCTGAAGTTATTGGAACCGAACATATTCTTCTTTCTTTACTCAGAGATGAAGATAACATCGCAACACAAATATTGCATCAATTTACTGTTACTTATGATAATGCACGCACAGAATTGAATAATATTTTAAGCAGTAAAAATCCAGAGAAAGCTGCTACTGCCCAGCAATTCCAAACTAAGAAAGCGGATAAAACAAAAACTCCGGTACTCGATAATTTTGGAAGAGACCTTACAAAACTTGCAATCGAAGATAAACTTGATCCGGTTATTGGTAGAGAAAAAGAAATTGAACGAGTTGCACAAGTTTTAAGCAGAAGAAAAAAGAATAACCCGGTTTTAATTGGTGAGCCTGGAGTTGGAAAAACGGCAATTGCAGAAGGACTTGCACTCAGAATTATTCAGCGTAAAGTTCCAAGAATTCTTCAAGAAAAAAGAGTTGTAACATTAGATCTAGCTGGATTAGTAGCTGGAACAAAATACCGCGGTCAATTTGAAGAACGAATGAAAGCTTTAATGAATGAACTTGAAAAAGCTGACGACGTAATTTTATTCATAGATGAACTTCATACAATAGTTGGTGCCGGCGGTGCATCAGGTTCTCTTGATGCTTCTAATATGTTTAAACCGGCTTTAGCTCGCGGTGATATACAATGTATAGGTGCTACAACATTAGATGAATACAGAAAATTTATTGAAACTGATGGAGCTTTAGACAGAAGATTTCAAAAAGTTATGATTGATCCCCCGAGCGCAGATGAGACAATCCAGATATTAGAGAATATCAAATTTAAGTATGAAGATCATCATCACGTAAGATATTCATCAGAGGCAATTCAATCTGCTGTCAAATTAAGCGAGAGATATATTACTGACCGCTATCTACCTGACAAAGCTATTGATGTAATAGATGAAGCTGGTTCACGCGTACACATGGGCAATTTTACTGTTTCGGAAGAAATATTAAATCTTGAAGCTGAGATAGAAAAAATAAAGCAATTGAAAATTCAAGTAGTTAAACAACAAGATTATGAAGAAGCTGCTCGATTGAGAGATAAAGAACGTCAGTTGCAATCTGATCTTGAAATAGCTAAACGTGAATGGGATGCAAAAACCAAAGACATAGTTTTTGATGTTTCTGAAGATGATATTGCAACAGTAGTTTCTATGATGACTGGTATTCCGGTTACACGTGTTGTACAAGCTGAGTCTGATAAACTAATGAAGATGGAAAGTTCTTTGAAGGATAAAATTGTCGGACAAGATGAAGCTGTTTCAAAATTAAGTAAGGCAATAAGAAGAACACGTGCCGGATTAAAACGCTCTAACAAACCGATCGGCACTTTTATATTTTTAGGTCCAACCGGAGTTGGAAAAACAGAATTAGCTAAAGTATTAGCCCGATACTTATTTGATACAGAAGAAGCTTTAATCAGGATTGATATGAGTGAGTACATGGAAAAATTTGCTGTCTCAAGATTAGTTGGTGCTCCTCCAGGTTATGTAGGTTATGAAGAGGGAGGTCAGCTTACTGAAAGAGTCCGTAGAAAACCTTATTCGGTTGTTCTGTTTGATGAAATTGAAAAAGCTCATCCTGACGTATTTAATATACTTTTACAAGTTCTTGATGATGGAACACTAACTGATAGTTTAGGCAGAAAAGTAGATTTTAAGAATACTATAATAATAATGACATCAAATGTTGGTACACGAGAAATTAAATCTACTGGAGGATATGGATTTGGAAGCGATTCTGCTGAGGATCAGTTTACGCAGTTAAAAAATACGGTAGAAGATGCAATGAAGAAGTTGTTCAATCCGGAATTCTTAAATCGAATTGACGAAGCAATCGTATTTAGAAGTCTTAATAAAGATGATATTAAACAGATCATTGCAATTGAGATAAAAGACCTTGTAAAGAATATTACTGATAATAAAATGAGTATTGAACTTCATAAGTCGGCTATAGAATTTTTATCTGATAAGGGATTCGATCCGAAGTTTGGAGCACGACCTTTAAAGAGGGCTATCCAGAAATATGTTGAAGATCCTTTGGCAGAAGAATTATTATTAGCTCATTTTAAAGAAGGTGATAAAATTGTTGTTAAGCATAAAAAGAATACTGAGGAATTGTACTTTATATCATCAAAAACTTCTGAAACTGAAGAATTAGGAAATGAAGAGAAGAAAACTGTTTAATTAAACTCGTAATTTATTATAATGAAAATATTTAACATAGAAGACATTAATAGTAAATTAGTAGAATTGAACAGCTGGAATTTTATAAATAATACTTTACAGAAAGAATTCAGCAGAAATGATTTTAGTGATGCACTCTCATTTATTTTGAAGATAGGAATTGAAGCTGAAAAAATGGATCATCATCCTGATTTGCTCCTACATAGCTGGAATAAGGTGAAAATTACACTTTCAACACATAGTGCCGGTGGAGTTACAGAAAATGATTTTAAACTAGCCCACATAATAGACAAGATAAATCAATGACAAATCAAAATATCCTTGAAATTTTCCTTGAAACAAATGCCCTTTTGAACGGGCATTTTTTATTAACTTCTGGAAGACACAGTAATCAATATTTTCAATGTGCTCAAGTGCTTCAATACCCCACTCATAATGAAGTTATTTGTTCTAAAATTGCTGATCATTTTAAGCATTATGAAATCGATATAGTAATATCGCCAGCAATTGGAGGAATAATAGTTGGACAAGAAGTAGCCAGATTACTCGGTAAAAAGTCGATTTTTGCAGAAAGGGAAGACAAGACTCTTCAATTAAGAAGAGGGTTTCAAATTGAACTAGATAAAAAATATTTAGTTTGTGAAGATGTAGTTACAACCGGCGGTTCCGTTTTTGAAGTCATGGATATCGTTAAAAATTGCGGTGGTATTGTTGCTGGAGTTGGTTTTATAGTTGATAGGAGCAATAATAAAGTACAATTCGGTGTTCCTCAATTTAGTACTCTACAATTAGAGGTGGTGTCATATTTACCGGATGAATGCCCATTATGCAAAGAAAATAAAATCCCATTGGTTAAACCGGGATCGAGAAAAGTAAAAGTTTAAATATTTGGTGACTTATGAAAAACCTACTTTTATTATTAATCTTTTTTGCTGAGATAATCTCTGCCCAAGTAAAATTTGATGATCATTTTATACCTAAAACATTGAGATTAGATTTTTATCAAACTGGAGATAAAAATTCAGAAATTATTTCATTTGACAAATTGATTGAAGAACCATTTTGGAGCGGATCGAAAAAAAATCTAGTTGATAAATTCAATTATGGCAATTACATGTTAAAAGTATTTGATGACTCAACTAATCTGTTGATCTTTTCACGAGGTTTTTCTGCATTGTATCAAGAATGGCAATCAACTGAAGAAGCAAAATATATTCTCAGAAGTATGTCAGGTTCAGTTGTAATGCCTTTCCCGAGAAACAAAATAAGGATAGAGATTTATCGGAGAGATAGAAGAAATAATTTTGAGAAAAAATTCGAGTATAAAGT
>CAYXKL010000074.1:0-13234 GCA_964464825.1 uncultured Melioribacter sp.
CTTAAGGGGTTTGATCTTTTCACCATCAAGCATAACTATATCAGTTGCATCATCAAGAAAGAATGCAAGATCAGTAATAGTTTTTCCATTTACTGAAATTCTGCCGTCTTTGATAAACTCTTCTGATTTTCTTCGAGAGGCAATTCCGCACTCGGATAGAAATTTATTCAGGCGTACTTTCATTTTCCGCTTCTGTCCCTGATTCAACTGCTTTATCGGATTCTTCCATTTCAGCTTCTAAATTTTCCTCAACTTCGTTCATCATTATCCGCCTTTTCTGTTCAAGGAAGTCTTCATCTTTCATAATATCTTCAATTTCGCGTGGTTTAGGCAGATCATTAATATTTCGTAATCCGAAGTACTTTAAAAATTCATCTGTTGTAACATATAGAAGCGGTCTGCCTACTGTTTCTGCTCTTCCTTGAATTGTTATTAGATTCTTTTCAAGAAGTGTGTTTAATGTATAATCTGAATTAACACCTCGTATCATTTCAAGTTCTGGTTTGGTTAATGGCTGTTTGTATGCAATTATTGCCAATGTTTCTAATGCAGCCGGACTTAATCTTCTTTTACTTTTTTCTGTAGATAGATAACCTACATATTTAGCATGACTTGGAATTGTAGCATAAACATAACCATGCGAAATTTTCAAAATTGTAAATGCACTCCCTTGCTCTTCATATTTTGCATTCAAGTCATCAACTGTCTTTTCAATTTCATCTTCTGTGATTTCAATATCGTTTCCATCAATTTCTTTGATTGCATTGATGATCTCTTCCGGTTTTATAGGATCATCCGATGCAAATATTAATGCTTCAATTATTGATATATATATTTTATCCATTTGTCAATCCGTATAAAATAAAATCATTAACAGTATTAGATTCTTGCAGACCGATTCTTCCGGCTTTCACTAATTCTAATAATGCTATAAAAGTAACAATAATTTTAATTTTATTATTAAGGTCTTTCATAAGTTCAATAAAACTGAATCTGTTTTTCTCTTTAATTTTTTTTGTTATGTATTCCATCTGCTCATCAATAGTTACATTCCATTTTCTAATTTCGTGAACCGGTTCAGCCGGTCTTTCCATCATTGCTTTTTTGAAAGCCTTGATTAAATCATAAAGTGTAATGTTTTTAAGAAGAACATTATAATCAGTCGAAGTTTCTTTATAATCTGATTCGTAATTCCCTCTAAAATTATAATTTCTCATATTCGATTCCATAAAGCTCATCTCTTCGCTCATCTCTTTGTAGCGCTTGTATTCCAATAATGCTCTTACAAGATCTGCTCTCGGGTCAATTTCCTCACCTTTCTCATCAATCTCTTTTGGCAGAAGCATTTTAACTTTTATCTGCATCAAAGTAGCAGCCATAAGAATAAAATCGCCGGCTACTTCAAGATCAAGCTGTTCCAGTAGTTTCAAATATTCCACAAAATCATTTGTGATTTTTGAAATCGGGATATCATAAATATCAATCTCATCTCTTTTAATGAAAAAAAGAAGCAGATCAAGCGGACCTTCGAAATGCTGTAATTTGATTTTGTACATTTAGCCTATCTTCATTTTTTGATGAACTTCATTCATTGTTTCTTCAGCAATTGCACGTGCTCTTTTTTCACCATCTATAATTATATCTTTCACAAGATCAATATTAACTTCATATTTTTTTCTTCTTTCTAAAATCGGTTCAAGAAAATTATTCATTTTTACTGCACATCTATTTTTACAATCAACACATCCTAACGCACCGCTTCTGCAGTTTATTTCAATATCATTAATTTCATCAGGATTAAATTTTTTATGATATGTGAAAACAAGACAAATTTCAGGTCTGCCTGGATCATTCTTTCTTACTTTCAACGGATCTGTTACAGCTTTACGTAGTTTTTGATTAACTACATCATGGCTATCCGAAAGAAAAATTGTGTTGCCGAGGGACTTACTCATTCTATTTCCATCCAAACCGGGTAAGCGAGCAAACTCTGTAATTTTTCCTTCCGGCTCAGGGAAAATTGGTGAATCAGGTGAATATTGGTTATTAAATCTGCGAGCTATTTCTCTTGTAATTTCAATATGTGGCAGCTGGTCTTCGCCTACCGGAACAACTTCACCTTTATAAAGAAGAATATCAACCGCTTGGAGTACCGGGTATCCGAGATGCCCATAAGTTAAATTTTCTATATTCAAATCCCTTACTTGTTCTTTAAGAGTTGGATTTCTTTCTAACCTGGCTTTTGTAATCAGCATAGTAAAGATTAAAAATAGCTCTGTATGCTCTTTTATTTGCGATTGCCTGAACATTGGCGCTTTTTGAGGATCTAAGCCGGCTGCGAGCCAATCTATGGCCATTTCTATCGTATTGTTATATATTCCCTCGGTTGATAGATCTGTTGTTAAAACATGATAATCTGCGATTAAATGAAAACTCTGATATTCATCTTGAAGTTTAGTCCAGTTTTCCAATGCACCTACATAATTACCGAGATGGAGTTTCCCGGTTGGACGCATTCCGCTTAAAATTCGCTTTTTTGCCATAGAAAAATAGGATAATTAGTTTTTTGAATAATTGAATAATACGAAAATAATGAAAAATTAAGAGAAATCCGCTTTTAATGGAATAGATAAGGTTTCCAGGTATCGTCAAATCTGCCGGCAGAAGTTTTTATGAACATTATATGGTTTGGTGTATATGGCTTGTATCTGAGTTTCATATTGGCTTCTTCGGGAGTCCTATCACCTTTTTTGTTGTTGCAAGGTAGACAAGCGGCGCAAAGATTTTCCCAGCTATCGTCTCCACCTTTAGATTTTGGAATTATATGATCAATGGTTAAAGGTAAATCGCCTCTGCCGCAATATGTACATTTGTGACCGTCTCTTCGTAGAATATTTCTTCTTGTTAAAATTATTTTTTTGTACGGTACTTTTATATAACCGTTTAATTTAATGACACTTGGCCATGGAAATGATTTACTGATAGTGTGGATTTTTTTTCTTTGATTATCGGCAATGAGCTCTGCCTTTCCTAAAAATATTAGGACAATTGCTTTTTTTACATTGCAGATTGTTAAAGGTTCATAGCTTTGATTGAGAAGTAGAACTTTTGCATTAAGTGTTCCATTTGTACTAAATTTCTGTTCGAAGACTTACCTCCGGAAAAATCCTGGTTTAAAATTATTATTGTAATATTATATCCCTTGTAGCTTTTTGCTTGTGCAAATATCGTAATTTAGATAGAATAATGAAAGACTAAATTATGTGTACATCTCAAAAAACAATTATAAATAGACCACGGATAAAAACAGATCAGATAGATTTACACAGATAGCATTTGAAGTTTTTAGAGACGTCCTTAAATTTCTTTTGATATTACTCCGCCAGCTAATAAATAACCTAGTTCATCATAGATCACTAAAGATTGCCCCGGTGTTATTGCATTTTTCGGTTCAGTAAATTTAATTTTGATTTTTTCTTTGTCGGCATAGACAACAACTGCTGATGCTCCTTTATCTGCATAACGGATTTTAGCAAAAACCATTTCACCATTTTTGATTATATTTTTGCTTACATAATTTATATCGATAGCTGTTACTTCTTCACAGAGCAGTTCTTCTTTATCACCAAGAATTACTTTATTTGTATTTGTATTTATCTCTTTTACATAAACCGGCTTACCGAGTGCAATTCCTAATCCTTTTCTCTGCCCCACTGTGTAAAATGGAATTCCTTTATGTTCGCCTATCACTTCACCATGATAAACAATTTCTCCATGTTCAATTTTATTTATTACTTCCGGAACACGCTCGCGTAAAAATCTTGCGTAATTATCATCTGCAACAAAACAAATTTCCTGACTATCCGGTTTGTTAGCAGTTTTCAATTCATATTGATCGGCTAATTTCCTCACTTCTTCTTTTGTTAAGTTGCCTAATGGGAAAATTGTTCTGCTCAAACTTTCTTGTGTTAAACCCCAAAGAGCATATGTTTGATCTTTCTTTGCATCTTTTGAATACTTTAATGTGTATCTGTTCAACTGTTTGTTGTAATTTACTATAGCATAGTGACCGGTTGCTACATATTTAGCATCGAGTGAATCGGCTTTCTTAAGCAGTTCTTCCCATTTGATTTTTCTGTTGCAGACAACACATGGATTCGGTGTTCTTCCGTTTAGATATTCATCAACAAAATTTTCTATTACTGCTTCTTCAAATGCTTTGGTAAAATCAACAGTGTAATGCGGAATACTAAATTTGCTCGCAACATTTTTAGCATCGAATATTGCATCGAGCGAACAGCAACCCGATTCATGTTTAGGTGCTCCGCCCACTTCCATAAAGCCCCAAGTCTTCATAGTTATACCAATTACTTCGTATCCTTGCTTATGAAGCAATGCTGCAGCAACAGAGGAATCAACTCCCCCGCTCATTGCTACTATTACTCTCTTATCGTTCACAACTTCCCTTTCTTAGACTAACTGTCTTTTTAACTACCGCAAATATAGAATTTTTTAATATATAATAAATAATGAAGAACTTGTCTGTCGAAAGCAGATTTTTGAAATGTATGTTGATTTTTCATAAGCAGTGCGTTAAGTTGAGTAGAGATTTGTTGGTGGTCTATGTTTAAATACTCAACCGATCCTTTACAGATTCTTCCCTCCTTCGAACCATTCCTCAAAAACGTTTCGTTACCAACTTATTATTTTAATGCGGAAATTTTTCTTAAAAATAGATGTGCACATTAGTACGCTGAAAAGTGTATAATAATTAAATTAAGAGAACTCATATACTGAGTTGTTTATCCACCATCTTTTTGGTGGTTTGATCTTTAACAACTTGTCGCGACTTGTCGGGAAACATGCCGTTAAGGTTATTCCATATATATTTATAAAAAATAGGTAACAAATGAAGGATATTCATTCTAAAACAAAAATAATATTCTTGTTAGCATTAATGTTATATGTTTCTGTTTCATATTACTTAACTGCTAAAAACTACTTGCATAACAACCTTGTTGAAGATACAACAAAATCTGATAACGAAAATATTAATCTATCTTCAATTTTAACTAAGACAGTTATATTCCTTTATGAAGATAAAGGAATGAAAGATTCATCCCATGTTTTTGTCGGGAATATTTTAGGCACTGCATTTATTGTTGGTATTCCTTTGTCAAATAATCCTCAAAGATTCATCCCATTTATTGTTACTGCAAAACATGTTATTGCAGAGCGGAAAAGTGTGCTTGGCCGCTATAATACTAAATCTGGGGATTCTCCTATTTTTATAACTTACAACATCGATTCCCTTAAAAAATCAAATGATTATTGGGAATATCCAGATGATAATGGTGTTGATTTAGTTGTTTTCAGAACACTTGTTTATGAAAATGTTGATTTTAAATCTATACCAATTGATATTATTGCTACGAAAGAAACTTTTAGAACAGAGCAGATTGATGGTGGCGATAGAATTGTAATCCCATGCTTAATGTCGAATTATCCGGGAGTCACAAAAAATTATCCAATATTTAGAGATGGTTCTATTGCACTTATTTCGGAAGAACCAGTTGAATTTAATTGGAAATTTGGAAAACAAGAAATAAAAACATCACAGTCAATAATTTTTGTAAATTCAACTTTAAATGAAGGATTTAGTGGTGCCCCAGTTTTTTTATGGCCGGGTCCTCGCCTTACTACTCAAGGGACAATATTTGGTGGAAAACCATTATTGTTAGGTATTGTTCATGGATTTTTTCCTAACTATAGAAATGTAATTGATTCTGAAGGCAACCAAGTTGTATTAATTAAACAGAAACCCGGTATTCTTGGTCAGCTAGAACCTTCTATAGAGTTGAAAGTATTTTCTCAAGAAAATCCTGGTACGGGTATTGTCTTTCCATCTTGGAAACTTCTTGATATTTTAAATAACAATGCGATCAAATCATTAGTAAATGAACTATCTAAAAAAGAAAATTAAAATATTTTTCAGCTCAAACCGCTTAAAAAAGGATCCGCCAAAAAGATGGCTTGATGTGTTGGGTGGCGGTATAAAAACTACTCATTAGGCAAATATTATGAAAAACATAATTGATATAATTTGTAATAGTCTATATGTACTTTTATTCTTATTTCAATTTGTTTTAATCAGTTGCAATACCAATGAATCGATTAACATAGATGATAATAATTTTTCAAGTCAAGCTGATACCTCTATTTATCTAGAAACATTCCCATCGAATGTCTATTTAGAATTAGGAAGAAGTGCATTAATTGAAAATGGAAAGTCAATATTTAGGTTTGTATCAGTTTTGGAGAGCAATGAAAATAATTCTTTAATACGTCTAGAAATTGAATATGAAAATGGGGTTATCAAAACAGTAGATTTGAATACTAATGATATACCCCAAACATATAGTTTAGAAAACGGCTTCTATTATAATATTCATCTTAAGGAATTAAGTCTTACTAATAATAAATTTCAGATTATGTTTATATATAATAAATATGCAAAATTATAATAAATAAAAAATTAGTATCGTAATGTTTATCAGAATGTTTTCCCCGGCTGTCGAGAACCATTTCTCGACATGTTCAATTAGTATGCAAACATTTCTTTAAAACATTATCGGGAGGGAAAAATGAAAAAATGCCTCTCTATACCGAGTTTACTTTTTTTGTTAATTTTTATTAGTTCAATAAGCAATGCCTAACCAGCTTTTTCACTCGACCGCATTTTCATTGCGGTATTGTTCTAATATTCGGGTTTGATTAAATAGATATGCATTGCAAGTAACATACTACTAATAATAAATAAATTTGTTATAAATTATTGGCTGTAGTTTTTCAGTTCGTCATTTTTGTTCTTGGCTGCGCGTTAGGCGCAAGTACGTTAGCCATCGATTTGATTTTAAAAGAGAAAGTTTTATTTTTGTGGTATTACAAAAGGTAATACCGGAGACAAGATGGCAACAACAACGAAAATTGCAATTTCGATTGATAAACGAGTTTTGAAACGAATTGATAGATTAGTTGAGAACAGAATTTTTACTAATCGAAGCAGAGCTATTCAAACAGCAATCGAGGAAAAAATATCAAAAATAGACAAATCCAGACTAGCTGTTGAAAGCGCTAAACTTAATAAAGCTGAAGAACAGCAATTATCTGAAGAGAGTTCACAAACTGATTTGACAGAATGGCCAGAATATTAAGAGGAGATATTGTTTGGGCAAATCTTGACCCGATCGTTGGCAATGAACAAGCTGGAAAAAGACCAGTTCTGATATTAAGTCATAATGTTTTCAATGAGAATTCTGGAACTGTTATTGCCGTTGCTTTAACAAGCAAAGAACAAAAAGCTGGATTCCCTCTCACTCTCGAAATCAATTCTAAAAACCTTCCCAAAAAATCATGGATAAAAATCAGCCAGATAAGAACATTGTCCGTAAATAGATTAGGTGAAAAAATAACTCATCTTAAAGAAGAAGAATTAATTAGTGTAATAGAAGGACTTAATGAAATAATTGGCGGTTAATAAACCAATCAAGTGGACACCAATTTATTTCGGCTGTCGAGAACCATTTCTCGACATGTTCAATTAGTATGCAAACATTTCTTTAAAACATTATCGGGAGGGAAAAATGAAAAAACTCCTCTCTATACCGTGTTTACTTTTATCGTTAATTTTTATTAGTTCAATAAGCAATGCCCAGGAAGTTGACTTATTAGCAACAGAAGTTTTAATACCTACCTATGATAACAAATTCCTTGTCGGTGTTAAGTATAGCGAAAATGCACAAAGGTTCAAAATAAAATCGGTATATGACAAAGGCGGAAAGAAATTAGAAGGAATGTATGCCGGTTTTGTTAATCCGATAGCAGCAGAATATCAGGATCTGAAAAATTAAGCGTCGCAACTGATAAAAGAACAGTATGGAATTTAGAACATGATTTGATTGATGACTCAGATTCAAAAAATATCATAATTCTAACGAGTAGCGGCGATACGATACAATGTGGAAGTAGTTATTCTGAAATACCTATATTCGGTTTATTGGGTTATAATGATGAAGAAATCAATCAAGTCTTTATTAGATTTTATTTAGTTGAAGGTACATTAAAAACATTTATAGTATTTAAGGAAAATGAAAAATTACAAGTAGAAGTTGCAATTCTTACAGTAGAAGGTAAAAAATTAGTTTTAAGAGAAGGTGCTAAACCGAGAGAACTCACCGATTATGAAACTCAAAGCGGAGAAAAACATTATGTAAAAGCCATTAGAGGTTCTGATGGTTTATTAAAGGTTATGTCAAACTACTTTGGAGAATTTGAGCTGGTTCCCTATAATGAAGAACAAGGATTTAATCTTGAAGAATTTATGAGATCAAAATAATAAATCTTTTTGCAAGTTTTAACAAAACTAGTTTTACAACAGTATTTAATGATCTAGAAATTAACGACGTTCTATTATTATAGGTGAAGAAATGAAAAAGTTATTTATCTGCACAATTTCAATTCCCCTCCTTATTTCTCTTTTCTTAGTTGGAGAGATTAAAGCTCAAGTAGGTGTAAATCCAAGTTTAGTTTCAGTGAAATTAGTAAATAGAGTAGATGCTGCATTCGGCGGTAACTGGCACTCACCGACACAACTAAAACAAAAGGATTAGTGCTTAAACTTAAAATGTTAAAAACTCCAACTATGCAGTCAATCAAAACATCCCTTCTAACATTTGATTTTGAACATGCCGGACAAAAATATTCAGAACCTTGTATAGGTGTAACTTTGATGTCCGAAGAAAATGAAGATGGATTCTGGATGTTAAATGATCGACCTGAAAAAGGATTCTACGAATTGACTGCTCCTCAAGAAGAAAAAGTGGAATATGTTGATTTTCTCTTTCCCATTGTGGCTGGTATAAAATCAGGTTCATTGAAATATGATGGTAAAGTTATACTAGAAAAGATCAAAATTATTAAATAGAACTTCTGTCCCAATTCTATTTTGTAATTAATTCTAATTACATCATCAATTAACTAAATTATATTTAGTTAGAGGAAAATATCATGAAACAAATCAGAGTGAATCGAAAATTATTATGGCTATTATTACTCATACCATTGGTTAGTTTAATTTATTCATGCAACAAAACAAGTGAAATTGAACCTATAGTCGGTGTTGAAGGCACAGTTACAGTATTTAAAGATTCAGAGAATTTCTACTGGGCGGTACCGGGAAACGGAATTGAAAAAGTTGATGGTGATAAGATTTACATTAAAGCCAATGTAATATTCAGTCATGGAAAAGGTGAAGGAAATCTTGAACAAATAGCCCAAACACTAAAAAACAACCGGCACACACAAAGAGGAAGTTTTCAAGCAACAAGTTCTACAATTACTGAAACTGACAAAGACGGAAAAGAAATTATAACTAAGCTTTATGACTGTTTTACCGGAATCACTACTAAACCGATAGAATTAACAGTTATAGAAGTTGTAGAAGTTATTAATAAGAAGTCAGATTAAATAGATATTAGTATTAAAGCGATAGTTTAAATATTACTTCTTGTCATTCTGAACTAGAATCTGTTAAACAAATAATATAATTGTCAGAGGTTGTCATGAAAGAAATTTATGGATTTAGTTGGCCTTATCGGAATAATGATAAAGAATTAGCAAGTCAACTATTCACTTGCTTAGATGCAACGATGAAGCAAGGGAATATGCCGCCCTCTTTTGTACATGAGATTGGGTTAGTTCGAGGAGATAGCATGTTAGTATGTATTCTTACCGATATACTGGATAACAAAAACTACGAAAAGCTTAAAAGTTGGATTCAATCAAGTAAAGCACCAGAATTTGATGAGTTCGAAGTCATACCAAGTACAAAAGGATCATTAGTTGATGATCTATCAACCCCATATGATGTTAAAGAATATTTTGATATATGGAATGGTAAACATATTCATCATCTATTGATTTAAAGATTTTCAGTTGTTGAAGTTATTAAAAAGAAGTTAGATTAAATAGGTATTAGTATTCAAGTGATAGTCAGAAAATAAGTTCTTGTCATTCTGAACTTGTTTCAGAATCTATTATAAATTTTAATTGCAATCAGTATTCCGAAATAAATTCGGGATGACATTAAAGTGAGGAAAGTATAGCTACACACGTAACGTAGTTTTCAGAATGGCTCATTGAAATCTTAAGTTCTTTTGTATCACCAAGATATTCTTTAAGAGCATTGAACAATCTGACACGAGGCAAACCGTTTAATTCATTATAAATTTCTACATCATGCCAGCTGTATGCTTGAGTTGTATCATTTGAGAGAGCTTTATATATAGCTTCTTTTGCGGCAAAACGTGCAGCAAGATGCTGGTATTTATTTACTTTGCTCAGTGAATAGTCCAATTCAGTTTTAGTGTAAATTTTTTCTAAAAATTGATTGCCGTATTCATCAACACTTTTTTTGATCCGTTCAATCTCAATTATGTCGATACCAATTCCAAGAATCATACTAATACCCTATTGCTTTACCGTATCCGCGGGGATCGGATGTTCCATAGAAAATATTTTTTTCATTATCGATCATAATTCCTTCCATTCTGCCAAGTGTAATTTCTTTACCAAATATATGACCTTTTTCCAATAATTCAGTCCGAGTATCATCAGAAATTGAAAATGGTTCACTATAAATTTCATCAGGCAACCATTGATGATGAATGCGAGGTGCAGCAATAGCATCATAAATATTCATTTTAAAATCAATCACATTTTGAATTGTTTGGAGTACTTGAGTAATAATTGTAGAACCACCGGGTGAACCGATAATCATAAAAGGTTTATTTTCGTTAAGTATAATTGTTGGAGTCATCGAGCTCAACATTCTCTTTTTCGGTTCTATAGAGTTAGCATTGCTGCCGATTAAACCATATTGATTTGGAGCACCGGGTTTCGAACTGAAATCATCCATCTCATTGTTTAGTAAAAATCCTAATCCATCAACAACAATTTTGTTTCCATAAGCGCTGTTAATTGTTACAGTGGTACTTACTGCATTCCCATATTTATCTGCTACAGAATAATGTGTTGTTTGTGGACTTTCGTAATAATTAAAATTGCCGGTACTTATTTCTAAAGAAGATGTTGCTGTGTCGCAGATTTGTTCAAATATATTTTTTGAGTAAACTTTAGAGGTTAGTGAATCAATTGGAACATTGTAAAAATCAGAATCACCTATATGAATAGAGCGGTCTGCATAAACTCTTTTAAGTGTTTCAACTAAGAAATGGAGATGACTGCTGCTGTGCCATTGTACCGGTTTGAATGAAACATTTTCTAAAATATTAAGTGATTCAATTAAACATATTCCTCCGGATGAAGGAGGACCCATTGAAATTATTTCATAACCTCTGTAATTCCCAATTACTGGTTCTCTTTCAACAGAATGATAATCAGAAAAATCTTTTAATGAAAATAATCCTCCATCAGAAGATGATTCACTCACTATACGTTGAGCAATTTCACCTTTATAAAATGCATCTATTCCATCATCACGTATCAGTTTTAATGTATTAGCTAAATCTTTTTGAATGAATAGATCACCCTCTTTAAATCTTTCTCCGTTTTTAGTAAATATTTTCTTAGATGATACAATCTTCACAAAATCATCATAATAATAATTTATTGATTCTACCATATCATAAGTTAATGTAAAACCATTTTCAGCAAGTTCAATAGCTGGTTGGATTACTTCACTCAAATTCATTGTGCCGTATTTTTTCAAAGCTGAGATTAATCCATGTACAGTACCAGGCACACCTGAAGAAAGCCAACCCTTTTGTGATAAATCGGGATTATAATTTCCAAGAGAATCTAGGAACATATCTTTTGTAGCTTTATAAGGTGCAGTTTCTCGAAAATCGAATGTTGTATTTATACCATCGGCAAGGTGGATAACCATAAAACCACCCCCTCCGATATTTCCGGCTGTTGGGTAAGTTACTGCTAATACAAAACCGACTGCAACTGCTGCATCAACAGCATTACCTCCCTTCTTTAATATATCTACTCCAATTTGTGAAGCCAAAGGTGATGCACTAACAACAATTCCGCTTTTTGATCTTTCCGGATTACCAGCAAAGGAATTAATTGTGAATAAAATTATAATTGAAGTGATAAATAAATTAGAAGAGATCAACTTCTGCATCTACTTTAAGACCTTCATTTTTAAGTTGATGAATTAAAATATCGGTTAACTCTTTAAGCTGTTTTATGGAATACTTGAGATCATCAATGATGGTTTTATCATTTAATAAAATGCCAAGATTATTTTCACTGTTAATTGTTTTATCAATTAAATCATTTGTTTTGATTATTAGCTGACGTGAGTAGTCTAAAGTCTGTTTTAGAGATGTAATAGTTTGGCTAATCGAATCATTATTAGCTTTTACAAAATCATTTAAAGTGTTGGTAAGTTCAATGCCTGAGTTTAACAGTTTGTTAATCTCATCTTTATTTTGAGTAATTAGATTATTCAAGTTTGTAGTTAATATAGTCAAATTACTTAATGATGATTTCAAATCTTCATTGAATTTTTCATCAGTTAAAGTCTTGTTTAAATTGGTAAGAGTAATTTTAACTTCCTTAATTACATCGACCAGGTCTTTTTCAACAGAACCAAAAACAGCCATTGCTGAAGCAATATCGCCAAGAAATATTCCGTTTTGTTTTTTTGAATAATCTAATTCAACAGTAGCATAACCTGGATTAATCTCAATTTTTTTCCCGCCCATCAAATCGAGCATCATTATAAAAAATTTAGAATCTTCTTTTAGAGATATATCAGCGTCCAAATTAGCTAAAACATGAACTTCATTATTTATAATATTAATATCATCAACGTAACCTTTACGTACACCATTAACCGTTACATGATCACCAATTTCAAGTCCGGCAACAGATGGAAATATTATTGTTACTTCTTTTCTATCAGCATTTACAGTAATATTTTTAGCCCATCCTATAACCCAAATCAAAATTAGCAGAGCAATAATTGCAGTTATACCAACTTTTATTTCAGTTCTTCGTTGATCTTTCATTTTCAATCGTCAAGTTTTTTAATGTTTTGAATTCAAGAGAATCAATATTGCCGTCGTGTATAAAATAATTTGCTTGTTCAATAACGCGACCAAATTTATTCATAGTATCTTCAAAATTTACATTCTTATAC
>CAYXKL010000075.1:0-13038 GCA_964464825.1 uncultured Melioribacter sp.
AATTAATTGAATTAGTAAAACATTATAATAAAGATGATAATTATCATGGTATTCTTGTTCAGTTGCCGCTTCCAAAACATATAAACGAACAAAAAATTATTGAAACGATTGATCCTTCTAAAGATGTTGATGGATTCCATCCAGTTAATGTTGGCAATCTTGTTATAGGAAATAAAACGTTATTCCCATGCACACCTTATGGAATAGTTGAACTGTTGAAAAGATATAATATAAAAACTGATGGTAAACATGTTGTAGTTGTCGGTAGAAGTAATATTGTAGGTAAACCAATAGCAAATATGCTTTTGCAAAAGAAAGTAGGTGCTAATGCTGTTGTTACAATTTGTCATTCAGCGTCCAAAGATATTTCTCAGTTCACAAAACTTGCTGATATTTTAATTGCAGCAATTGGAAAGGCAGATTTTATTAAATCTGATATGGTGAAAGATGGTGTTGTTGTTATTGATGTAGGAATTAATAGAGTGGATGATAATTCAGCTAAAAAAGGTTATAGAGTAGTAGGAGATGTTGATTATGAAAATGTTGCTAAGAAAGCATCTTACATTACTCCGGTACCAGGCGGTGTTGGTCCAATGACTATTGCAATGCTGCTAAAAAATACTTTTGAAGCATATACAAGAACTTATGGTAATTAAATATGAGCACATCATTTATTGATAAAATTGTTTCGCAAGTATTAATAGAAAAATCTCTCCAGGATTTTTACTGCCATGGCGGAACTTGTGTTGGATGGGAAAGAAATGTCGTTGATCAACCAACTGCAGTAAAAAATATTATTAAAAATGGTGCTGATAGAATTGCAGCTGGTATCGGTGTTGGACAAGAGATTGTAGATAGAAATATAGCCAGAATGATAGACCATACTCTGCTTAAACCTGATGCCACACCGGATGATATTAAAAAACTTTGTGAAGAAGCAAGGACATATAGTTTTGCATCAGTTTGTATAAATCCTTGCTATGTTGCAATGTGTAAAGAATTATTAAGCGGTTCAATAGTTAAAGTCTGCACAGTGATTGGATTTCCGTTAGGCTCTACAACCACAGAAATAAAACGTGCAGAGGCAGAACAAGCAATTAAGAATGGTGCTCAGGAAATTGATATGGTAATTAATATAGGTATGCTCAAACAAAGGAAATATGATTATGTTTTTAATGATATCAACCAGGTTGTTCTCGCTGCTAAAAGAACAAATGCAGTATGTAAGGTAATTATTGAATCGGCATTATTAACTGATGAAGAGAAAATAAAAGCATGTTTAATAAGTAAAGAGGCAAAGGCAGATTTTGTTAAAACATCAACTGGATTCAGCAAAGGGGGTGCAACTGCTGGAGATGTTGCACTAATGAAATATGTTGTTGGTTCATCGGTTGGTGTTAAAGCTTCCGGCGGTATCAGAACTGCTGAAGATGCTAAGTTAATGATAGAGAGCGGTGCAGATAGAATCGGTGCAAGTGCCAGCGTAAAAATTGTTAAAGGCGATACAAATTCTTCAAGCGGCGGTTATTAGTGGTTTTAGATTTAATTGTTACTAAAACTGATGATGGTTTTTCTGCTGAAATACCTTCCTTAAAAGGTTGTGAAAGCTGGGCTCATAACGAAGATGAAGTAATTAGTAAAACTATAGAACTATTTAGTTTTTATATTCAAGCATCTCCTGATTTCAAATTCAAAATTGATAGGGCACGCAAAGAAGGTAATACTATAACCTATAAAATTATTTTCAATAAATAATATGCGAAAATTTAAAACAGATGAAAGATTAAATAAAATAACAGAAGCAGCTTCTGCCCGCCAGCATTCTTTACGGTTAGTATGTGAAAATATTCACGATCCGCACAATGTAAGTGCAATTTATAGAACTTGCGATGCCGTTGGTGTTGCAAAAGTAACATTACTTTATACAGTTGAAAAAATTCCTAAAATTAGCAGAGTAAGTTCTGCTTCTGCTAATAAATGGATTGAAACTGAAAAATTTAATGATATAAAGATTTGTCTTGAGTCATTAAAAAAAGAAGGTTTCAAAATATATTCCAGTTTTATTGATAAAAATGCAAAGAATTTATATGCACTCGATCTTACTAAAAAAATTGCATTTGTTCTCGGTAATGAACATAGAGGCGTATCTGAAGAAGTGAAAGAAATGTCCGACCAAATATTTTATATACCGATGAGAGGGATGATTCAAAGCTTGAATGTTTCTGTTGCAGCGGCTGTAATTTTATACGAAACACAAAGACAGAGATTTAATGCCGGTATGTATAAAAAAAGTGATCTTTCAAAAGAAGAACTCGATAATTTAATTGATAGTTGGTGTGCTAAATGAAACAAGAATTTAATAAAATTGATAAAGTTACTGGTACATTAAAATTACCCGGTGATAAATCTATATCACACCGTTCAGTAATGTTTGCAGCTATGGCTGGTGGGAAATCTATAATAAAAAATTGCTCAAATTCAGAAGATGTTACTTCTTCCATTGAATGTTTTTCAAAGTTGGGTGTGAAATACGAGAATGTAAAAGATGTTATTTATGTGAATGGGAAAGGATTAAATGGTTTCAGTTCACCAAATGAAAAATTAAATGCCGGCAATTCTGGAACTACTGCACGCTTAATAACTGGTATATTATCTGCTCAGAATTTTACTTCAAATCTTATAGGTGATGATTCATTATCTAAGAGACCGATGCTACGTGTAGTTAATCCGCTTAGATTAATGGGTGCAGATATTGAAACTAGTCCAACTGGAACTTTACCCTTGAAAATAAATCCGACTAGCGCTCTCAAACCGATCGATTACCAGCTAGAAGTTGCAAGTGCACAAGTAAAAAGTGCGATTATATTAGCAGCTGTTCATTTGAAGCAAACATCAAAAATTATTGAGAATATTTCTACTAGAGATCATACCGAAAAAATGTTGGATCTAAGGGTAGAAAAAATTAATAATCAAAAAATAATTTATGCTTCAGCTGAAAATTACCCTAAACCATTTGAAATGACCGTACCATCGGATATTTCTTCAGCAGCATTTTTCATAGTACTTTGTTTGTTATCTAAAAATTCTAGTTTAATAATTAAAGATGTTTCATTGAATGAAACACGTACCGGTGTTTTAGAAGTTCTTATAAAAATGGGTGGAAGAATTTCGATTGAAAATGAAAAAAATGAGAATGGTGAAAAAAGAGGGGATATTAGAATTGAATCAAGTAAGCTTATTAATATTGAAATACCATCCGATATAATTCCTAACATAATAGATGAAATACCGATATTGGCTATTGCCGGTCTTTTTGCCGAAAGTAATTTTAAAATTAAGAATGCTAAAGAATTGCGTGTTAAAGAATCCGACCGTATTAAATCGATCTGCTATAATTTAAAGCTTGCTGGTTTAAATGTTATTGAATATGAAGATGGGTTCGAAATATTCGGTAATCTAAATGAAAAGAAAGTAGAATTTGATAGCTTTGGTGATCACAGAATAGCTATGGCATTTGCTATCTTATCTTTGTTAAACCCAAATGGCGGTGTTGTAAATAATTTTGAATCAGTAGGAATTTCTAATCCAGATTTTATTAATCAATTAAAAGATATCTGTTTCTAGAGTTCCAAAATTTGATGCTCAAATTTATTGATATTCAATTCATTGAAAATCCATTTCAAAATATCCATTCCGTATTTATTAACGAAATAGATAAAATTAAGTTCTCTTTCTTGCATGTTGCTGTTCGGAAATAATACATTCTGAACTTTAGTAAGTTGACGGATTGTTGCTTCATGCTTCCTTTTTTCTGCTTCTACAGCTTTCGATTTTAGATAATCAATAGATTGCGAAACTTTTTCTTTTGATTTTGAATTTAAGTCGGATAATGTTTTATCAATAGCTGTAAGTTTAATATTTAGTTCGGCAAAAATCTCTCCTAACGATGAGTTCACATCATCAAACAATTTTTCAATATTAAAATCCGAGTTGGCAGCAATAACTTTAGAAATCAATTCATCACCGGAAGTAAAAACATCTGGGTAATTAACAGTGTATTTTTCTAATATTGATTTAACTCCTCTTTCTACAATTGTTGCAGATGATCTGGGATATATGTACGGCTGCAGAATTTTATAAATGTCATACAATGGTGTAACTTGCGCAAAGTAGCTGATCTCCGATGGTCCGCCAACATAAAAACCGGTTTGGAATAAATAATCCTGGCATATCGGTCGAAGTAAAACATTCGGACTAAATTTTTCAGGATTGTTATTAAGCTGTAATAAGATTTCCTCTTGAGTGAATTTCTTACGTTTATTTTTCAACCTATAATCATTTTCGGCCGGCTCAATAGATATGCGTTCGTTTTCATCAACATAGAAAAGATTAATTGGTTTAACTTTTACTTGTGCGTGATAAATATCCTCTAATTCAGCACTCCGTTCTACTAAATAGCCGGTTTGATTTCTGTAGTTAATTATTTCTTGCTTGAAGATCGGGATTAAAAGTTTTTTAACTGAGGGATCAATTGGACTGAATACAATTAACCCGTATTCATCAAAGAGGGAAATCATTAATTCTCTAAAAGATTCCAAAAATGTTCTACCCGGTCGATAAATTGATTTTATTAGGTCTATCAATGATTTTTTAAATTCACTTTCACGCAATCCATCAGTCATCTGAGTTAAAACCGACTCAAGATTATCATTGAACCGAAGTTCACCGATACTCCCTCTATTTAATTCTTCAGGTTGTCCATCATCATATTTAAGATTCAGAATGTTATTTTCATTATTCAAAATATTAGTTGATCTTACTTCCTCATAATCATGATCATCACCTTCTAACCAGAATATTGGTACAAACTGATAACCGTCGTATTTTTCCTTTAAAAAATTACAAAGTTTAATAGCAGTAATTGTCTTATAAAAAGTATAAAGTGGTCCGCCGAAGATACCCAATTGCTGTCCAGTAATTACAGCAATTGTTTTGTTAGATTGTAATAATTCTATATTAGCATAGGTTCGTTTTGATATTTTATTATTTGTGTACTGATTTTTAATAATCTCAGAGAGTTCAGATCTATGAGTTTTTTCTTTTTGAGTTAAAATCTTGAAGAATTCCTCATAAGATTCTTGAGCTCTAAAGTTTCTCTTAAAAAACTTTTGGACGTTGTCAAATTCATGTATATAATCCAAAAATAAATTTTGATTGCCGGGTATATCAGAAAAGTTTAAATACATTAATTCTCCCGATATTATTAAAAATCTGTTATTTTAAGTAATGGAATAATGATTTTAAGTTAATCTCTTAAATCCTTAAGTGAATTTAATAAAATTTTAACTAGTCGTAAATTAATCAATATTATTCAATAATAATCGGAGTAAACTAGTATGGCGGGCGGTTACATCATTTCTGTTGACCTTGGGGGTACTAAAATTCTCTCTGCATTAATTAATTCGAAAAACGAAATTGTTGGAAGGACAAAGATTCCAACAGATACTGATAAAGGGAAAGAACATCTGGTTGAGCTGATTGCTCAATCCATAAAACAAGTGATGGCAGAAAATGAGGTTTCTGAACGTGATGTAAAAGCAGTCTGTTTGGGTGTTCCGGGCACAGTCAATCCTTTTACGGGTGTTATCGGGAATGCACCGAATCTTTGTATTAAAAACTTTAATATCAAAGAAGCAATGTCTAATTATTTTTCAATGCCGGTATTGGTAGAAAACGATGTTAATCTTGCCGGTCTTGGGATAAAAAAATATGAATTTAATGACAATCTTAATAATGCACTGATTGTATATATAGGAACTGGAATTGGCAGTGCTCTTTTCTTTGATGGAAAATTGTACCGCGGTTCTACTTTTTTTGCCGGTGAAATTGGGCATATGCTCATTGAATCCAAAGGATTATTTTCTTCTAAATCAAAAAAATCTACTTTTGAATTAACTGCAAGTAGAACTGCAATAGTGAGAGATATAAAAAAGGATTTACGCAAAGGGAAAAAGAGTTTACTGAATGAATATAAATCTCCAAAGAAAGCATTGAAAAGTAAAGGATTAGCACTTGCAGTTAAAAAAGGAGATCCGGTTGCTGTAAAATATGTTAGTAAAGCTGCTATAACTATCGGGACTGTTATTGGCAGTGTAACAACTTTATTGAATTTAGATTCAATTATTTTAGGTGGCGGAGTTATTGAAGCTATGCATGAATTTATGTTACCTAGAATTAAATCTGCATTTAAGGACGCTGTATTACCTGAACCGGGGAAAAATGTTAAAATTACGGCTACTAAACTTGGAGATGATGCAGCACTTTATGGTGGTATTGCTTTAGCTGAAGAATTTCAAAGTTAGTATTAGACTTTTTTAAGTAAATATATATCTTGAGGTGAGTTATTCTCTGAGCTGCCGGGTATAAAGTCAATTAATTCAAAACCGTCTAATAAATTATTTATTACAAAGTCGTAAGTCTGAAAAGTTGTGCATTTATTGTCACCCTCGATTTCGTCGTTTATCACAATGAATCCCTCTTTTAATATTTTATTGCGGCTAGTAATATCAAGTTTATTAAAAAGAAATTCGCCATGTGTTGTTATATAAAGATAACCTTCTTTTTGTAAAGTCCTTTTAAACTCAGCAATCCATAATTTTTGTAATTCTAATCCTAAGTGTGTAAATACAGAGCGTGCATAAATGAATTGGAAAAGTTCATCCTCATATAAAAGCGGGGGAGTTATTTTATTTTTATTAAATTTACCAAAGGATAAATTTTCAGAGCACCAATTAACTAAATCTTCGTTGTAATCAGAACCATACAATTGTAGTGATCTATTATTTCTATAAAAATGACGAATTATCCTACCGCATCCGCAACCAAAATCTAAAATGTTTTTTAATGATGAAATATCTATTCTGTTTTTTTCTAATAAGAGAATTATGTTGTTATAAATTTGTTCTCCGGAATAGTAGTATATGTGTGACCATCTTAATGCTATAATCATAAATATCAATTTCGGTGGTGGTGATGGGTAACCATCGGGTAATCCATTTTTTCTGAACCTAATTTCATCAATCAACACCCGCAATGTGAACGTTTTACAAGAATTGTATGCTAATCGTATATAATCTATAATACCAAGATTAATTAATATTTTTTTAATTGCATTTTTCATTCTTGATCAGAATTTATCATCGATCTAAAATTCTCTTCAATTTTTTCTAACTGGTTAGTCAGGTTAGACCATTTATCATATTCTTTTTCTAATGATTGTTTCACTAATTCATACTCTTTATTCTTTTCCCGGGAAGAATTTGGGTTGCTGAAAATAGCCGGTTCCACTAATTCTTTTTCAATTCTAATTTTATTTGATTCAAGCTCTTGAATATTTTTCTCGCATAAGTTCAATTCGTGTTTAAGCATTTTAGTTTGAGAATGTTTTTTCTGTCTTAATTCTGCTTCCAGTCGTTTTTGATCTTTACGGGTGGGTTTTGATGCAAATGATGCACTATCATTTTTAACTTTAGAAAAATTAATCTCATCTTTTTTCTGAAAATAATAATCGATATTACCATAAAATATTTTAGGTACTCCTTTCCGTATTTCGATTACTTTTGTAATTATTGGCCGTAAGAAATCAATATCGTGTGATACAATAACTAATGTGCCTTGATAATCAATCAGAGCTCTTTGAAGAATTTCTTTTGACGAAAAATCGAGATGGTTTGTCGGTTCGTCTAAAATTATAAAATTAGATTTAGTAAGTAATAAACGGGAAAGTGCAACTCTGCTTTTTTCTCCACCTGACAAAACTTTTATTTTTTTAAAAACATCATCACCAGAAAAAAGAAAAGAACCGAGAATCTTTCTTATTTGTCCGGGTGTTAATTGGTCATTAATTTCTTCAAGTGTGTCTATTAAATCCAAATCGGGATTTAGAGAATCAGCTACTTCTTGTTCATAATAAGAAATAATTGTATTTGAACCATAAATAATATCTCCACTTGTAGGCAAGATTTTTTTCCCTAGTATTTTTGCAAGTGTAGTTTTACCGGCACCGTTGGGACCTAAAATTGCTATTTTTTCACCACGTTCAATTTGCAGATTAATATTTTTTAATACACTTAGTTCACCATAAGACTTAGAAATATTTCTCAGTTCAATAGGTAAAGACCCGCTTCGTGGCGGATCGGGAAACTTTATATCGATTATTTTTTCATTTTCAATCAGTTCTATTGTATCGATCTTTTCCAACTGTTTAACACGGCTCTGCACTTGTTTTGCCTTCGATGCTTTATAGCGGAATCTTTCTATAAATCTCTCAACTTCTTTTATCTTTTTTTCGCGTACTTTTAATTGTTCGCGTAATTGTATATCGCGTTCCTCTTTGAATTTTAAGTAATTATCATAATTACCGGGGAAAAAATTTATTTGGTTATTGAATACCTCTAAAGTTTTTGTTGTTACACTATTTATGAAATTTCTATCGTGTGACACCACTATGAGTGCATTTTTTGAATTTTTAAGAAAATCAATCAGCCAATAGAGTGAATCGATATCAAGGTGATTGGTCGGTTCATCAAGCAGAATAAGATCATTATCAGCCAGTAAAATTTTTGCTAACTGGATTCTCATCTGCCAGCCGCCTGAAAACTCTTCTGTCTTGCGTTGAAAGTCTTTTACTTCAAAACCAAGTCCCATTAACACTTTTTCAATCCTTGAATCACTAGAATAAAAATCAAGGTCTTCTTTGCGGTGAGTAATTTCTCCTAATTCTTCTATTAATTCTTCTTTGTCAGTGTTATCTAAATCGGGTGAATTCAAAGATTCGATTATTAAATTTTCTTTTTCGATTAATGAATGAAGCTCTACAAGTGAGGATTTTACTTCTGAGAATAATGATTTACCTTTAAAAGAAATTAAATCTTGCTGAAGATAACCAATGCTGATCCCTTTTTGTTTTATTATTTCGCCGGTTTCCGGTATTTCAGAACCATAAATTAATTTGAGAAAAGTTGATTTACCTTTTCCATTTGAACCAACAAGTGCAATCTTATCATGTTTAGCAATTTTTAGGTTAACATTATCAAAAAGATTATCACCGGTAAACTGTATAGAAAGATTTCGTATATCAATCATTGAATTGAATAATTAATTTTTAATGATTGCAATTTTACCTGATGCAACATTGTTAGCTTCACGGTCGTATGCCACAACAATATAAATACCGGATGATACCGGGTTACCATTAGAATCTTTTGCATCCCAAAACGCAACCTTACCCCCGGGAGAAATTATTGTTCTAATTAAGTTTCCTGATATATCAAAAATTTTGAGACTTGTATCTTCAATTAATCCATCAATAGTAATTTTATTGATAGAGTTATTAATTATAAATGGATTTGGATAAATAAATAATTCACTAAAACTTTCTTGTGGTTCAATTGCTTCTGTAGTCAGGACAGCCAAACCGTTATCTGTTCCGATATAAACTTTACCGCTTTCTTGGTCTATAGCTATACTTTTTATATCATCGTTTGGTATTGGGCTGTTCGTTGTATTGTAAACAGCAATTAATTCGAATCCATCGCTACCCAGTACGTATAATCCGTTTTTGGTCCCGATCCATTTTCTATCGATTGGGTCGATTGCAATACAAGTTACAAATTGATTCCTCAAAGCATAAGCAATTGCACTTGTTAAAGTTGTAGTAGGTCTTGATGGATCAGTTATTAAATTCAATCCAATGCTTGTACCAATCCATAGGTAACCTCTTTTATCAACAGCTAAAGATGTTATATCATTGCTTAACAAACCGTTTTGTGTGCTAATGTAACCTTGTTTATCATCGGAAGAATTTGCCATTGTACCATTTTCGTTAAAATAATATAAGCCCATTCTTCCTTGTATAACTATAAACCATTTATTATCGTATTGATCAATTACCATTTTATCCAAAATATCATTTTCTGTTAAAGTTGGATTTGTAAACGAAAAACTATACCAATTATTATCTGTGGTTTTAACTGTTATCGGTTTACGTGCACCGGATTGTACATTTGCTATCCACACATTTCCTTTTGAATCTAATTTCACATCTGATATTGCTATAAAATTTGTATCACTAGGAATCCCAACTAATGGACTGTTATCTTTTTTGTAAGTAGTAATTGTTGTTCCGTCAAAGATTGAAAAACCTCGTCCCCAATTGGATAAATATATTTTATTATCACTTGCTGCATAAACATTATAATAATCATTTAAGATAATATCCGGATATTGCTGACTATTATATAAATTCCAATTTGTACCATCAAATTCCATAAAGCCTATTCCAATTCCATTTTTGCCAGTGGCTACATACAAATTCCCATTGTTGGCAACGGATAAATTAACGAATAGATTACCAGCTGGTCCTTCAGGAGAAATTATCATATCAGATTGATTGGCAATTTTAAATTCTAATAATCCTTTGTTCGTTGAGATATAAACTGTGTTATTATTCAGTACATCCAGAGATATGAAATCCGTTTCATAATTTTCATATAATAAAGTTAATTGTGTGTTTTCATAAAGATATAAATGATTTTCTAAGATTATATATAATTTACTCCCTGATGATTTCATATCTAAAATTTCATTTCCACTTAGTAGAAAAGGGATCCATGAATTATTAGTGAAACTTAAAACTCCCTGATTGGTTGCTAATAGTACTGTGGAATTGTGTCTCAAGATTTTAGTAGCAGATTGTGCTGGAATCTCTTTTTGCTGAAAGAAGGTAGAAAAATCATATGATTCCCAAGATTCAGGTGCTGATAGATTCTGTGCTCCTTCTTTCTGAATAGCTACACCGTAATCAGTAACTACATATATTAAATTTTCTATGTAAGTATTGATAACATTGCTTTCAGAGGGGAAGTCACCAAATTTTAAGAATGTATCAAAGAATGAAAAATCATTTGTATTGAGTAATGATAAGCCGAAAGATGTAGAGGCATAAACTGTATCTCCGGAAATGAATAGGTCATTTATCTGCTTGAAATTTTTATTTGTATTAACAATATCCATAATATTTGTTGTAGTACCGTCGGTTGTATTATATATCATAATATATCCATCATTTGCACCAAACCAAATTTTATTTGATGAATCATAAGCTATAGATAAAATTGATTGACTATTCAACCCGGTTGCTTTATTCAGAATAAAAAAAGTGCCATCATTGTAATCGTATTTGAATACACCGCCGTTTGTTGAGCACCAAATCCCATCATTTGTGGCAATATTGCCGGTTAAATTTTTCATATCAGCTAATATTTTCCACTCACCGATACTTTGTGCAGATATGAAACCGGTAAGAATTGTCAATAATAGGATTATAGTTTTCATAATTATACCTTTAGCTCATGTAAGTAGTTAAAATGAGTGAACAAATTTAGTATTTTCTTTTTGAACAAAAAGGAGAAATTCAATCCCTACAATTAAAAATTAAGTAAAAATTTAATCCCTATTTTCTTCAATTTGATTTTAGATATGATAAAAAATGATGTTTGTGAATAATAGTAAGTTCATAAATTAAGACGTATTTTTTTGAAGCATATTTTTCATAGCTTCTAAATTATTATGTGATACATAATATTTACCTAAATTTTCTTCATCAGTTTTTTTACCCCCATGGAAATCAGATCCGCCGGTTGCAAGCAGACAGTATTGATTAACGATACCTCTATAAAATCTGATTTGGTTTTCGTTATGACTTGGATGAATAACTTCAATGCCATCAACACCGGCTTTAATCAGATTAATTAAAATTGATTCTTTCATAAACCCGGGATGTGCAATAATTGAAAGTCCGCCGGCATCGCTTATTAATTTTAATGCGCTTTGTAATGAAACATGAATTTTCCTTTCGTAAGCCGGGCCATTATCACCAATATATTTATCGAAGGCTTCGTAATAATTTGAAATAATCCCAAGATCAACCAAAGCATATGCAACGTGTGGTCTTCCAATAGCAGAATTACGCGCTTGAGCTAATACATCATCGAGTGTTATTGAGATTCCGATATTTCGTAATTTTTGTACCATACGTTTTGCTCGATGAAATCTTTCATCTCTAAAAAACGCTAGGTATTTTCGGAGCTCTTCATTTTCTATATCAATATGATATGCAAGTAAGTGTACTTCTTTATCATCAATATCAGTGCTGATTTCTAATCCGGTTATAACATCTACGCCAATATCTTTACCAACGGTGATTGCTTCATACACTCCATTTACGCTATCATGGTCAGTAATACTAATAACAGAAAGTCCGGCTTCTTTAGTTTTAAGGACTAATTCAGTTGGGGAATAAGCCCCATCGGAAAAAGTTGTGTGCATATGAAGATCAGCTTTTGTTGGCATCATTAAGCAAATAGTTCCTTAAATTTTTCATAGTCGGGTATTATCAATTTAACTCCATCAAGTTCAATCAATCCTTTTTTTGCAAATGAATGCAGAGTTCTTGAAATTGTCTCCCGGGATGTTCCAGCCATATTTGCAAGATCTTGCTGCAAAGGTAATTTCTCTATTTCAACTTTGCCTTGTTTAATCTTTCCTAAATCATCGGCAAGCTGAAGAATTACAGTTGCAACTTTACCTTCTGCATCTTTCAATGAGAGGGCTTTAATTTTTACATCTGCCGTTCTAATTCTTTTTGTCAATTCTTGTAAAAGTGAAATTGCTATTTCGGGATACTCTCTTAATAAATTTAGAAAATCATTACGTTGAATTAAAAATAATTCTGAATCTTCGATGGCGGTAACAGTAGCGGATCTAGTTTGTCCGTCTAAAATTGCCATTTCTCCAAAAAAATCACTATCGGATAGTATTGTTAGTATTACCTCTCTGCCATCATTACTTGATCTTGCAACTTTTACCTTTCCGGAAACTATCACAAAAAGTGCAGTACCAACTTCATCTTCCATTAATATAACATCATTCTTTTGATAAGTTTTTCTAAGACCAATTTTTTCGATCTTTGAAATGGTT
>CAYXKL010000076.1:0-12982 GCA_964464825.1 uncultured Melioribacter sp.
CTATTAGCTTATTTATTCTTAAATGAAAATTTATCTTTACTCGGTATAATCGGAATTATTGTAACAATATCTGGAGTAGCATTAGTAGTATTGAATAGAAAAGAAATACCAACTTCAGATTATAAAATTGATTACACAGGATTGTTTTATGCATTTATGGGAGCGGTGGGTCAAGGTGTTGGTTTGATTTTTGCCAAACTCGCTTTCAATGAAAATGAAATAAATCCTTTTACAGCAACAATTACAAGAGTTTTATCGGCTTTAATAATTATTTATCCGCTTGTTAAAATGACAAAACGTTTTAACAATCCAGTTAAAATATTTAAGGAAAATAAAAAGGGATTGATACTCACTTTAATCGGCTCAATCATTGGTCCGTATCTTGGAATTACTTTTAGCTTAATTGCAATCAGTAATACAAAAGTTGGAATTGCATCAACTATTATGGCAATGCCTCCAATTATTATGCTTCCTATGGTAAAATATTTTTATAAAGAAAAACTATCATTGTTCTCGATAGTGGGTGCTTTTATTGCTGTGGGCGGTGTAGCTATGTTGTTTTTGAGATGAAGTTGAAAGTAAAAGATGAAATGTAAAAAGTAATAAATTTATAAGTTTTATCTTCCTTCCCCAAGAGATTACGATATTTATTTGAATTTATACTTAACACTCCGGCCCTATTAATGATTTATAAATATCAAAAGTGGCAATATCAAAACAGCAAAAAATCACCTTATTAATTTTATTATTCTTTATTAAAAATTCATTTACACTTTCAATAGCAATTTTTGCAGCGCGTTCAATCGGAAAAGAGTAAACACCCGTACTGATTGCTGGAAATGCAATTGTTTTTATTTTGTGATCAACTGCTAATCTCAATGAGTTTTTGTAGCAATTGGAAAGTAGATTATCTTCATCGAAATTTCCACCTTGCCAAACGGGACCTACTGTGTGGATTACAAATTTTGTCGGCAGATTATATCCTTTAGTAATTTTAGCTTCGCCGGTTGGGCATCCGCCGAGTGTTTTGCATTCTTCTAATAATTCTTTTCCGGCAGCACGATGGATAGCGCCATCAACACCACCGCCACCGAGTAATGAAGTGTTAGCAGCATTTACAATTGCATCTACTTTTAATTTTGTTATATCACCAAGATGAATCTCTATTAAATTTCTGAGCGGTTTCATTTACCAAATAAAAATTTTAACGGAATATGAATTCTTTTAGCCCAATCAATTTCCGAGTGAGTTCCACCTTTTTCGAAATGACATTTTAAATTTTTTCCAATCCCTTTTCTCTGTAATAATTTACACATCAGTCTGTTATCCTTAATCAATTTTTTTTCATCAAAACCGCAATCAATATAAATTTTCTGATCAGGAAATTTTGGATTGGATTCATTTATAACATCAAAAATTTTTCTGTTATCGATCCAGAAAGAATTTGACATACAAGCAGCTTTACCGAAAATATTAGGGAAGAACCATACTAATTGGAAGGCATTCAAACCTCCCATAGATGACCCCATTATTGCTGTATTGTTCGGTTCACTTTTTGTTCTGTAATGACTGTCTATATAATTCTTAACATCATTAATTATAAAACTGCTGTAAAGTTTTCCTTTTTCACTGAAATAATTGTATTCGTCCAATCGGTCCTTATTATTGTAAATACCCACAACAATTATTTCTTCAATCTCATTTTTTTTGATTAGCTCAGTTAGAGTTTCATCAACACGCCAATCATAACCAATATAAGCTGTATGAGGACTAAATAGATTTTGTCCATCATTCATATACAAAACCGGGTATTTTTTGTTTGATGTGTGGTAGGAAGGGGGAAGCCAGATAATTAAATCACGTTCATTTTTCAAATTGTAGCTGTAAAATTCATGTAAATATTCTACATGCCCAATTATTTCATCATTCCCAATTTTAAGTTGGTTCTCTCTAAACAAATTCATTTCCTATTCTGAAAAATGTAACAATTCGAATATAATATTTTTAGTCTGATTTTTTGTAATAAGATAGTTAACCAGTGGTATTCATTCTTATACAGAATTAATATCAAAAATCTATCAATTCATTCAAAAAATACTTCACTTCCATCAAACTTTATGCGTTAAAAAGTATCGAACTTTATTTAATAAATGTCTTAATTTTTTTCCTTTTCTCAAGATGATACTCAATTATTTTTTTAATGATTAGAATTTGACAAAAAAAACAATTTTTGAACGGCATTATAATTGTGTTAAAATTATAAAAATATAGACATTCTTATGCAGCTTATTGACATAATATTTAACGTACTGTTATTTGGCGGCTTGCTACTTGTAATAGTTATTATAATTTCATATATCTTTTCAAAATCGCGAGGTGAAGAGGTAATAGCAGAAAAAATGATTCATCCGCCCAGATTGCCTATTTTAAATAATCAACATCGCGAACAATCTGTCTTAAGAAATCAACCTTCAAATGTAGTTCAACTTGTTAATAATGTTCCAAAGGAATTAAAAATTGTTCGTAAACCAACAGTTACAAAAAGAGAACCACCTGAAAATTTATACGAACATGAAAGAATTCCCAAAAGTAAAACGAATACAAATGGTAAAAGATATACTATTGTAAATGATGAAATACAGAAATCAAAGAAGCCGCATGTAGTAAATTTTTATCTATAAAATTTTAGTTATAAAACATTCTAGTAAAAAAATCCCGCTCATCGCGGGATTTCTTTTAAATCTAAAATCATTCGTCAAGAAATTAGTATCCAGCAGTTGGCATCCAGATCCTACGCTTTCATTCTTTCACCCTTTTCTTCCTTTATAAAAATCCATCCAACTATTTTGCCAATATCAATAGAATTAAAATTATTCCAATATTTTTTATTTCTAACATACATCGAACTAGTATCGGTTTCCGGTAGAGATTCAGCTTCATTAATTATTGTTTGTAATCTCTCTTGCCATATTTTCATATTTTCTTCGCGCAGATCAACCCATCCATCGTGAGCCCAGAGATTTATATTTCTCTCGTTAATGTCTATTTCATTCTCACCACGGAAAGGTGGAATTTTAATATCTTGGCCACGTAATAATGATTTTCCATCAGGCAGTAAAATTGGAATACTGATTGAAACAATTTCATTTCTGAGTTTAGGATTATTTTTAAGATAATCGAAACATTTTTGTGATAATTCTTTTGGTGATCGACTTAAGATCTCTTTCATATTACTGAAATTTACTTTCAATAAGTTAATTTCATGGAGTAATTTTGATAATCTGGGCGGTCCAAGCAGTTCAAATGCCACACTATTTACATTATGTATTTTCTCAAGTTCAGCTAATTTATCAACAGCGGCGTGTTGCATAAATCCGGCTCTGTATGATGGTTCCAATGTTGCATGATCTAAAGCATTAATAATATCATGACCGGTATTACCGCCTCTTATTTCTCTTATTACATCAATAGCAATTTCTTCGGGTGTGACGTATTCCATCTGACCTTGGGTTGTTATCGCTTCAAATTCTCCTCGTGAAAAAGTACCGTTTTCACCAGTATCAATAAAAACGGATTTTAACGATTCCCCGGTTGAATGAAATTGTTTGTCAATTTTAAGTTTTAGTTTTCCTTCAAGAGATATTGCATCGTTTATATTAATATCAAAAACTTGAATCGGTTTACCTTGCTTTTTAATCTCTCCGAATTCGATTCTTTTCCATGCTATTGCAGCTGTGGGTTTAATCTCTTTGGTAATTGGACCATCAGGAGTTCTTCCCATCAAAAATAATAATAATGTATGAGCGCCCGCTACCGATGATTTACTTAGTAATACTCGTGAAGGTTTTTCTTCACTATGGGTGTATGGAATATTTAATCCCATTCCACCGGTTCCACTTGTTCCAATTTTCTCATAAATTTTTGTTTTAGCATGGTTCATCGAATTGAAAAGAATTTGTACGTGTCGTATCAACTGTGGAATATACATCGTACAAAGAAGTTTTTCGGTTTCTGTTGCAATATCATTTGCACTCGCCTTGCTTTCAATTGTTTTTTTGATTCTGTGGTAAGTTGTGTAAACATCCTGATAAGCAATGCCGGTAGCAGTATTAATACAATCAACAATAATATCAGGTTTGAATTCCGAAAGCAATTTGTAAATAGTTGAATTTTTAAGTACATCATCGCTTAACTCTTCCATCGTATCTTTGATTAAGACTTTCCGTTTTACCGGATCTTCTAAAAGATCATAACGATTCATATCTTTGTATTCGTAACGAACAAAAAGATTTCCCCACCACGGTATAAAATAATCATCGGACAACCCCGGAAATTCTTTTTTTAGTTTTTCAATTTCCTCTTCGGCTTCTTCTTTTTTTAATGAAGTAACTATAACTCTTTTAGGTTTTTCAGGCATAAGTTTTCTTATAACCGCGTTGCCCACCAAACCCCATCCGCCTAATACTAATACTGTTTTGTTTAGAATATCCATAAATCCTCAGCTGTCATATTTGGATAAATTTGTATTAGAAAATTACATCTTGCTTTTTACCTCTGCAAGGAAATAAGAAACTTACTTTGATTAGTTTTTCCGTGAAAACCATTAACTGCTTGATTAAATTAATTTTAGTAAATGATTAATTGATTAAAGAGAGCGTCTTTCTTAACTTTGCACAGTTATTAAAATGAAAAATGTAGGTCTTAATGAGAATTTGTGATCTATTAACAAAAGAAAAAATTATTCCTTCAATGAAAGGGAAAAACAAGAGTGAAATTATTAATGAGCTGATTGATCTTTTTAAAAATGATGAAAAAGTTATAAATATTGAAGTTTTAAGAGAAGCTGTTAACGAAAGAGAAAAAATAATGTCTACCGGTGTTGGTAAAGGATTTGCTATTCCTCATGCTAAAACAAACACAGTTAATGAAATAATTGCAGCTTTCGGTAAACTTGATGAACCAATTGATTTTCAAGCTCTGGATGGACAACCGGTTAATTTAGTTTTTCTGTTAGTAGGAAAAGAAAATTTAGTTGGTCCTCATATTAAATTGTTAAGCAGAATTTCCCGGATGATGAATAAAGAAGAATTTAGAGAAAGTTTACTTAAAGCAAAATCAGCTGAAGAAATCTATACCTTGTTCGAACTTGAAGAGAAGCAATACTTCGAAATCACATAAATCCGGATCTCGCCAATGATCAAAGCTATCACCGGCACTAAAGATATTTTACCAATCGATATACCTAAATGGAGATATCTTGAAAATATAGTTATCTCTACTATGTCCCGTTTTAATTATAAAGAAATCAGAACACCAGTATTCGAAGAAACATCACTTTTTGCACGAGGAATTGGTGAAACAACAGATATTGTAAGAAAAGAGATGTATACATTCATTGATCGAAGCGGAACAAGTATTACATTGAAACCAGAAATGACAGCCGGAGTTGTACGTGCATTTATTGAACATTCTCTCGATAAAAAACAAAGTTTAAATAAACTCTTTTATATTTCTCCAATGTTCCGTCAAGAAAGACCACAAGCCGGAAGATTGAGACAATTTCATCAATTTGGAGCAGAGGCACTCGGAAGCAATGATCCTATCCTAGACGCTGAAATAATAATTATTGCATTCGATATATTTAAACAGCTCGGATTAAAAAATCTTTCCGTTAAAATTAATTCTTTAGGTATTCCTGAATCACGTGAAAACTACAAAAATATTTTGAAAGTATATTTAACTAAGTATATCAATAATTTATCAACAGAGAGCAGAAAAAGATTTGATACAAATATTCTGCGGATTTTTGATAGTAAAGAAGAACAAGATCAAAAAATAATGTTGAATGCACCATTATTGATTGAACATCTTGATACGGAAAGTCTTGAACATTTTGAAATTGTAAAGCGTACACTACTTTCAGCACAAATACCATTTGAAATTGATCCTAAATTAGTACGCGGATTAGATTACTACACACACACCACATTTGAAATTGTCAGCGGAAGTGTCGGCTCACAAAGCGCTTTATGCGGAGGCGGTAGATATAATCTTCTTGTTAAAGAACTTGGCGGAAGTGACGTTCCCGGAGTAGGTTTTGCATCAGGTATAGAAAGAGTATTATTAGCATGTGAAAATGAAAAATCATTTACTTTAATAGAAGAAACAATCGATCTTTACATTGTTACACTTGATAAAGAATTGATCGATTTTTCATATAAAACAGCCACTGAATTAAGAAGAAAAAATATTAATGTAGATTTGGATTATTTATCGCGGAGCGTGAAAGCACAGATGAGGGAAGCTAATAAGCTTAAGGCTAAATTTGTTTTAATGGTTGGTGGTGAAGAATTTAAAAATGATCAATTACTGCTTAAAAATATGTCCAGCGGCGAACAGTTAAATTTACATAAATCAGATTTAACTAAAATTATTTCATTATTAAAGGAAATTTAATTGTCTCTCCGTAAACCAACAGATATTCCAAAGATACCTAAAACAAGAAAAAAGAAAGCGCATATTGCATTAGAAGCCATTCCTACAAAAAAGCCAGATAAATTGGAATATATCTGTAAAGTATTTTTTAAGTATGATCATAAACTAAGAAAACAATTTTATGCTTTTGTTTTAGAAACGGTTGTGGAATTTACAAGTTTTGCATACGAAATATCGGTAGAAGTATTACGCGAAAAGAATGTTTTCAATTTTATCGTTTTGGGTTTAAAAGCTAAAATGGATGCAGTTCCTAAAGTTCAGCCAGCTCGCAAGGAATTAATATTTGAAGATTTAATCGGTAATTATACTATTAACATTGTTAAACAAGATGGAACGATTAATTCCGCTGATCTGAAGTTTAACATATTCAAAAAGCAAATTGATTTGATAAAAGTGTATAAACCAAAGAAAAAAAATAATAGAGTGTTTTGTAAATTTGAAATTGCCTATGATGAATTTTCATTCCCGGATAATTAACTAACCCCTCAATAATATTAATCGCATTATAACAAAATGCAAAAAATATACGGACGTAAACCAGTTCTTGAAGCAATAAACTCCGGTGTTGAATTAGAAGCTGTTTATGTTGCATTCGGTCAACATAGTGATATAATCAATAATATTTTTAATGCTGCTAAAAAGCATAAAATAAAAATCTCGCAACTCTCCTTATCAAAATTTGAACAGCTCGCTGAAGGAAAGAACACTCAGGGTGTAATAGCACTAAAAAGTTCACAAAAATATTTTTCTTTAGATCAAATAATATTTTCTGCAAAAAATTCACCTTTTCCTTTATTGCTGCTTTTAGACTCAATTCAGGATCCTCATAACCTTGGAGCAATTTTACGCACTGCTGAGTGTGCTGGTGTAGATGGTGTGATAATAACAACAAACAATAGTGCTTCCATAACAGACTTAGTAGAAAAGATATCTGCCGGTGCTGTGTCTCATTTGAAAATATGTAAAGTAAATAATATGATTCACGTTATTGAACAACTTAAAAAGGAAGGTTTCTGGATTGTTGGAACACATCTTAAAGGAGAAAAAAATTATTCCGGATTAGATTATAAAATGCCCACAGCTCTCATTATGGGTAATGAAGAAAAAGGAATCCGTAAACTTGTAGCCGATAATTGTGACTTCCTGGTAAAAATACCTATGAAAGGAAAGATTAATTCTCTAAATGTTTCGGTATCCACTGGTATAATTCTATTCGAAATTCTTCGCCAAAGAGAAAATTAAATTATTAATCACTTTGGAACGAAATTGTAAAAGATTTGGTTACTATTATAATCTTGACATTTTTTTCAAGATTGAATAGGTTTGTACAATAAATTTGAAAAAAGGCAATAATGGACGAAATAAAAGAAAATAATCCCGATGAATTATCGGAGGATATGAAAATTCTTGATGACCATATAGGCTCGGATTATAAATGGGGATTTATTACAGATATTGAATCTGATTCTGCTCCAAAGGGTTTGAGTGAGGAAATTGTAAGGTTTATCTCGGCAAAAAAACATGAACCGGAATGGATGACTGACTGGCGGCTTAAAGCATTCCGGCATTGGAAAAAGATGGAAGAACCGCATTGGCCGAATGTACAATATCCAACAATTAATTATCAGGACATTATTTATTACTCAGCACCCAAAAATAAACCTCAGCTTAACAGTCTGGATGAGATAGATCCTGAATTACTTAAAACTTTTGAAAAATTAGGCATACCGCTAGATGAACAAAAAATTCTTTCCGGTGTTGCTGTTGATGCTGTATTCGATTCTGTTTCTGTTGCAACAACTTTCAAAGAAACATTGAAAGAAAAAGGAATAATTTTTTGTCCAATTTCAGAAGCTATTCAAGAATACCCCGAACTTGTAAAAAAATATCTCGGTTCGGTTGTTCCTTACACAGATAATTTTTTTGCAGCACTTAATTCTGCTGTATTTAGTGATGGTTCGTTTGTATTCATTCCAAAAGGTGTAAGATGTCCAATGGAGCTTTCAACTTATTTCAGAATTAATGCTCAGGAGACCGGACAATTTGAACGAACATTAATTGTAGCAGAAGATGATTCTTATGTAAGTTATCTTGAAGGATGCACCGCACCAATTAGAGATAATAATCAATTACATGCAGCAGTTGTTGAACTTGTAGCTCTTGATAATGCCGAGATTAAATATTCTACCGTACAGAACTGGTATCCGGGTGATAAGGACGGCAAAGGTGGTATATACAATTTTGTTACAAAGCGCGGCGCATGCAGAGGAAAAAATTCAAAAATTTCCTGGACACAAGTGGAGACCGGTTCTGCAATTACATGGAAATATCCAAGCTGTATTTTACAAGGTGAAAATTCAATAGGTGAATTTTATTCTGTTGCTGTTACTAACAATATGCAGCAAGCAGATACCGGTACAAAAATGATTCACATCGGAAAAAATACACGCAGTACAGTTGTTTCAAAAGGAATATCTGCCGGTAAAAGTAATAATTCATATCGTGGATTAATCAGGGTTGGTAAGAATGCGATAGGAGCGCGCAATTTTACTCAGTGCGATTCAATGCTTATGGGTGATAAATGCGGCGCACACACTTTCCCTTATATCGAAGTCGAAAATGATTCTGCTAAAGTTGAACATGAAGCCACAACTTCTAAAGTTGGTGAAGATCAAATTTTTTATTTGAACCAACGTGGTATATCATCTGAAGATGCAGTTAATATGATTGTTAACGGATTTTGTAAAGAAGTTTTTAATGAATTACCGATGGAGTTTGCAGTTGAAGCACAAAAGTTACTTGCAATCAGTTTGGAAGGTAGTGTAGGATAGTTAAAAATAATAGTTAAATAAAATAAACCTCCCCGATATTCTCTCCTTTGTAAAGACGATGAAATTAAGGGGATGATCTTTGAAGAGGAAAAAATGTTAAAAATCAAAAATTTACATGCAAGTGTTGAAGGTAAAGAAATTCTTAAAGGAATTGATTTAGAGATTAATTCTGGTGAAGTTCATGCCGTGATGGGACCCAACGGTTCCGGTAAAAGCACTTTGGCTAATGTATTAGCTGGAAACAGCGGTTATGAAGTTACAGCCGGTGAAATTTTATTTGAAGGGAAAAGATTATTAGAACTTGATCCCGAAACTAGAGCTAGGGAAGGAGTTTTTTTGGCATTCCAATATCCGGTGGAGATACCTGGAGTTAGCAATGCAACATTTTTAAAAACAGCATTGAATGAAGTTAGAAAATATAATGGAATGCCTGAATTGACTCCGAAAGAATTTTTAGACCTAATTAGGGATAAATCTAAAATACTTGGAATGGATGATACATTAATCAGCCGGTTTGTTAATGTTGGTTTTTCTGGCGGTGAGAAAAAACGGAATGAGATTTTACAATTGTTAATGATGAATCCAAAATTAGCTCTGCTTGACGAAACTGATTCCGGACTTGATATTGATGCACTCAAAACTGTTTCGCAAGGTGTTAATCTTTTCAAAAACACGAACAATGCTGTATTGCTTGTAACACACTATCAAAGATTACTTAATTATATTGTTCCGGATTTTGTACATGTACTTTATAAAGGTAAGATAATTAAAACCGGCACTAAAGATTTAGCACTTGAACTTGAAGAAAAAGGTTATGATTGGATCAAACCCGATTTAGTTGAAACCGAAACCGTTAGTTAAAGGGAAGAAAATGAATAGAATATCTGGATTTGAAAATATTAAAGAGTGGTACCTTTCTAATTTTAAGATTTTTGAAGAAAAATTAAACGGACAATCATCAACATTTTTACATACTTACCGTAAAGAAGCTTTAAATAAATTAGCTGAAATTAATTTCCCAACATTACGTGATGAGGAATGGAAATACACAAGTGTATCTCCAATTCTTAAAGATAACTTTATTCCGGTTTCCGGTTTACCAAAAACTAATCTAAGCAAAAATGATTTGAAGAATTATATAATCGGTGGTTTCGATAATTACTTAATGACATTTGTTAATGGAATATTTAATGAAGATCTGAGCGATCTTTCTGATATACCTCAAAATGTAATTATCAGCAGTATTAATAAAATTGCAAAATCAAATCCTAAGTTGATTGAAGGCTACTTTAATAAGTATACTAAAATTGATAATGCATTTAATGCATTAAATTTTATTTATTCAACAGATGGTGCACTAGTTGTTGTACCGGATAATATTTTATTAGAAAAACCGATACAAATACTTTATTTGAATGGCAGTGAAGAGATAAATGTTCTTTCCACTCCACATAATCTAATTATAGCCGGAAAAAATTCACAAGTAAAGGTAATTAGTAATTACTCAGGCATAAATGGAAGTTATTATTTAACAAATGCAATAACTGAAGTACATGCAGATGAGAATTCTATTGTAGATTTTTATAAAGTACAAAATGAAAATGGCAAATCACACCATATAGAAAAAATTCAAGCTTACCAAAAAAAGAAGAGCATATTCAATCAGTACAATTTTACATTCGGTGGCAGTATTGTCCGCAATGATATTAATTCTATACTTGATGATGAAAATATTGAAACTCATTACTACGGATTGTACTTAGCAAAAGGGAACCAACATATTGATAACCATACATTTGTTGATCATGCAAAACCGAATTGTATAAGCAACGAAATTTACAAGGGGATTCTTGATGATAATTCACGTGGTGTATTCAATGGAAAAATTATAGTACGTAGAGATGCTCAGAAAACAAATGCATATCAGCAGAATAAAACAATACTTTTATCTAAGAATGCACGGATCGATACAAAACCGCAATTAGAAATATTTGCCGATGATGTGCGATGTACTCATGGTGCAGCAATTGGTCATTTAGATGATACAGCAAATTTTTATATACGCACACGCGGTATTTCTGACGAACTTGCAAAGTCAATGCTAATACGTGCATTTGCTTATGATGTTGTTGAAACTGTAAAAATTGAACAGTTACGTGATCAGATCAATCACATGATTTTTAAACATCTGCAGAGGGTAGAAATTTAATTTTGTGATGTACCGTTAAAACGGAACTTAGAATATCAAATAAAGAGTCTGAAATGATAAACACTATTCCTGAAGTAAAGAGAAAATTTGATGTGATTGAAGTCAGGAATGATTTCCCGATCTTAAAAAGATTTGTAAATGAAAAACCGCTCGTATATTTAGATAACGCCGCTACAACGCAAAAACCGCAGTCAGTAATTGATGCACTTACTCATTATTACACTTACGATAATGCAAACATACACCGCGGACTCTATTTCTTAAGCGAACTGGCAACGGAACAATATGAAAACGCACGCTTGAAGGTGAAAGAATTTATAAATGCACTTAGCGCTTCAGAAGTAATTTTTGTAAAAGGAACTACCGAAGCAATTAACCTTGTTGCCACATCTCTCTGCAGAGCAAATTTTTTTAACGAAAATGATGAAATAATTATTACGCAAATGGAACATCATGCCAATATTGTTCCTTGGCAATTGATCTGCAATAGAAAACAAATTAAGTTAAAAGTAATACCGATAAATGATGATGGTGAACTTGATATTGAATCATTTATATCATTGATCAATGAAAAAACCAAGATTGTATCTTTAGTCCATATTTCAAATACACTCGGTACAATCAATCCAATAAAAAAAATTATTGAAATAGCTCATTCAAGAAATATTCCGGTATTGATTGACGGCGCTCAAGCAGCTCCGCACATTAAAATAGATGTTCAGGATTTAGATGCCGACTTTTATGTATTCTCCGGTCACAAAATTTTTGGTCCTACCGGTATTGGAGTTTTGTATGGCAAAACAGAATTTTTAGAAATGATGCCTCCTTATCAAGGCGGCGGCGATATGATTCGTACCGTAACATTCGAAAAAACCACTTTTGATGATTTACCAAAAAAATTTGAAGCCGGAACACCTAACATTGCCGGTGGTATTGGGTTGGGTGCATCAATCGATTATTTGAATCAGTTTGATCGTTCTGTGCTTATGAATTATGAAGATGAGTTATTGAAATATGCAACAGAAAAACTTCTTACTATTGATAGACTGAGAATCATTGGAACTTCAAAAATAAAATCAAGTGTTGTTTCATTTGTAATTGAAGGAATTCATCCATACGATATAGGAACTATCATTGATACAGATGGAATTGCAATCAGAACGGGTCATCATTGTACACAGCCATTGATGAGAAGATTTAATGTGCCCGCTACTGCACGTGCTTCTTTGTGTTTTTATAATACAAAGGAAGAAATAGATAAACTAATTATTGGATTAAACAAAGTAAAAAAAATGTTTGCATGACTAACCCCGGATAAAATCAACCATCCTAAATAAGAGGGAGATAAAGGGAGAGATCGTAAGGGGCAATATGATAGACAAAGGAAAATTAGAGCAAGAGATAATTCAAATTCTCAAAACTTGTTACGATCCGGAAATACCTGTTG
>CAYXKL010000077.1:0-12946 GCA_964464825.1 uncultured Melioribacter sp.
TGGAATTATAACCGCTCTAATCTGGATCTGAGATGGCTTTCGGTTATACCGAGTAATCTTGCTGCGGCACTTTTATTACCGTTTGTTCTTTTAAGAGCTTCGTTGATCATTAGTGTTTCGAAGTTTTTAATTTTTGATTCGTAATTGTCTTCAAAATTGAATGGATCTAGTTTTCTATCCAAAACACTATTAACAGAAAACGGTAAAAGATCATTCTGAGTAATATATTCTTCGCGTGTTAAAACCACGGCTCGTTCGATTATATTCTGCAGTTCACGTACGTTGCCCGGGAAATCATATTTTATTAAAGTATCCAATGCTTCTTTTGTTAATCCTTTTACTGGTTTACCAAGTTCCGTAGAATATTTTTTAATAAAGTGATCAATTAAAATTGAAATCTCTTCTTTTCTCAAACGCAGAGGCGGCAGATTAATCGAAATCACATTTAAACGGTAAAATAAATCTTCGCGGAACTCGGAATTTTTAATCATCTCTTCCAAATTTCTATGAGTAGCAGCAATAATTCGAACGTCTGTTGTTTGAGTTGTATTGCTTCCAATTCTTTGGAATTCACCAAACTGAATTGTTCTTAGGAGTTTAACTTGAACCGGTAATGGTATGTCTCCGATTTCGTCAATAAAAATTGTACCTCCGCTTGCTTCTTCAAACCTTCCTATTCTTAAGTTGATAGCACCGGTGAAAGATCCTTTTTCATGACCGAATAATTCACTTTCTAACAAGTTATCCGATAGGGAAGCAACATTAACGGTAATAAATGGTTTATCTTTTCTTGGACTTGCAAAGTGAATAGCTTTTGCAATTAATTCTTTACCCGTTCCGCTTTCACCGCGTAATAAAACTGTAGCTTTAGAATTAGCAGCTCTTGCAGCAGTACTGAGAACATTCTGCATCAAACTACTCTGTGTAATAATTCCCTCAAAACGGTATTTATCTTGCAGTTGTTCTTTTAACAATTTGTTTTCGTTTATCAGATGTTTACGTTCTTTGATTTTATTCAATAAACTTTCAAGTTCATCAAGATCGATCGGTTTAATTAGATAATCGAATGCACCAGCTTTCATCAGGTTAACAGCACTTTCAATTGTACCGTATGCAGTGATAACAATAATTTCAATTTCAGGATTTAAGGATTTAATTTTTTGAAGTGTTTCAAGTCCATTCCAGCCCGGCATTTGAAAATCTGTCAACACAATATCAATTGTATTTTCTACTACAAGTTTATATCCCTCTTCTCCGCTGGATGCTGTAAACACAGTATAATTTCTTTTTGATAAAAAACTTTTTAGTGATTGAACCTGAGAATCTTCATCATCAATAACTAATACAGAAAAATTATTCATATAAATTTCCTTACGAAAATTGTTTTGGTAAAATCATAGTAAATTTTGTTCCTATTCCTACTTTGCTTGTTACATCTATCAAGCCGTTATGTTCAGAAATAATTTTTTGCACTATACTTAAACCAATACCATTTCCTTTTGCTTTAGTTGTAAAGTACAAGTTAAATATTTTTTTCAAATTCTCAATAGAAATACCCTTGCCGTTATCAATAAATTCAATTTTGATTTTATCATTCTGAATTTCGTAACACTTAATATTTATCAAACCACTTGATTCGGATGCATCGATTGCATTCTCAATTAAATTAAGCATCACTTGATGTATTTGTGTCCTATCCCAATAAACATCTCCATTGTAACAAGATTCAATTTTCAAATTGATTTTTTTCTCTTTAAGAGCTGCATCATATTGTTTGTTTAATTCATTAAGAAAATCATTAAGGTTAAAATAGACTGGTTTGATAGGGAGTGGTTTTGCAAATTTCAGGAAGTTCTCAATTATATCGTTTATACGTCTCACTTCTTTGTAAACAAGATTAGTGAGATTAAGAAATTCTTCTTTATTATTTGAAGGTATATAATCTTTGCCTAACTGCTGGGTAATAGTACCAATCGAATTTAGTGGATTCCTGATTTCGTGAGCCACGCTTGATGCTAATTCACCGAGTGCTGCAAGACGTTCATTTCTCTCTATTTGATTTTCCAAGATTCGAATTTCTGTAAAATCACTCATAACAATTATCGTGTTCAGTTGCCCAGATGCATCAACAAACTGACTTTTTGAAACTAATAGATTCTTATTCTGATTATTGATTGATATATCAAACTGCTGAAGAGAAAAATCGGAATTAATAATTTCTCCACATTTTTCTAGAGGAATCAATGAACATAATTCTTGATCTATAATTTTATCTTTTTCTTTACCGAATAATTTAAAGACAGATTCATTTGCCAATTTAATTTTTTGATTTGAATCAATCAAAATAATTGCATCATTTACTTTTTCAATAATCTGGTTTGAAAATGATTCTATAGACCGGTATTGTTTCTTAAGTGAATCGAAATTTTGATTGATAAATATTAAAGTAAGAATAACCGAACCAAATATGAAAAGTATAATGCCGATAATAATTATTCTTCTTACTACTTTATCATTGATAGCACTTAACGGCTCCAATGATAATCCTAACCGCAATAAACCAACATTTTCTTTTTGATACGTAAACGGGTGAACGGCTTCAAATACATCTTCGTTATTAAATTGAGTAATACGCCACTGAAATATTGAATCTTGGAGTGTTTTATTTAAAAAATCCGATGAGTTAATATCTTCAAGTGTTTTTACATTAGCAGAAGCAGCAAGTACAGATGATGTATCTTGTATTGCCAAAAAAACAATATTGGGATTAGCAGTAATTTTTTTTACTAATGAGCCGAAACCAATTTTCTTTCTCAACTCCATTATCTCTTCAGCACTAATATTGCAGACAATTGCACTTCTATCATCAGCTGCTAAAGCAACAGCATAACGGTAACCCTCTTCGTATCGCGCACCTTTAATTCCTAGAATAAGTGTATCTGTTTCATTTTCAAATATGGGATTTAGAATTTCAGATGGGGAAATATTTTCAGTTTGTCCGAAATGTATTGTCTCATGACTCGAAAATATTTTTTTTCCGTTTCTATTAAAAATATTTATCCGATATAAATTATTATTTTCTGAATACTCTTTTAATAATTTGTTAGATATCATTTTTTTTTGATATGCAGACCGGATATAGTAGCAATTATTTAGAAGACGGTTTTTAATTTCCTCTTCCACTTGCTGGCTTGCAATTATTGCATTTTCCGATGATTGTGATAATGATTCTAATAATGAATGGGATTGACTTTCCATTAAACTGAGAAGTTCATCTTTACTCTGGTTCAGTTCGATAATGGCTGATGATATAATGATTAAACCGGTAAAAATGAAGATCAGAATTAAACTTTTCTTTTGAATTAGCGGATGGAATATTTTCTTTTTTAAATTGTTCATCTTATTACCGTTTCTAAAATATAAAAACATACTATTAGATGAGATTATAAATGTAATGATTCAGTAAAAATGAAGAGCAAATTAAAAGGAAAGATCAAGATTTATTGAAAATGAACTTGATTTATAATTAAACCAGGAGCTATTAGAGCTATTATTGATGTATTGATAGTTTAATGAATAAATCAACTCGCTGCTGCCGATTGTTATACCGGAGTTTTTTCTTAAACTAAAATTAAAGATTTGCTGAGTATCACGGCGCATTAGATCGTAATTAAAATTTTCGTAATCGGTATATATTCCTTGCGATGGATAATTTTTCTTATTTAAATAATAACCGGCTTTGATTGTGAAATCATCTATCAGCTGTGTTAATTCAATTAGCAGATTATTCCCTTCATATTTAATCGGATCATCAAAAATTTCCGACTCTTCCCATAAATAAAAATCACCACTAAGAAAAACACTTTTGATTTCACCAAATATACTTCTGTTGGTGTATTGGAATGCAAGTCCGGTAGTCTCTGATAAAGATTGTGCAGCTCTGATATAAGAAATTAATTGATGAATAGGAGAAGCTTTTTCCAATCCTATTAATGTGGCAGTATCATTTAATGAACTTTGATCATCTAATGAATATGTATCTGAAGTATAAGTTCTATAATTAAATTTAGAACCAAGTATAAAAGTTGTACCCGATTCAAATCCTTTATTAATTTCAAATCCAATTCCAGCTGTAAAATTATCCAGAGTGTTTAATTCTTTATACTTTGTGTATGATAGTGTTGAGTAGATTTGAGAAAATAAATAATCGGATGAAATTTGATAACGTATATTTCCATCAAAGTTTGTATAGTCAAGAAAACTGTAAAGATCTTTTCCGAATCTTTGATCGTATGAAATACCAAAATTTATATTATCTAAATATTTCCATGCTGAAATTTGATGCCAGAAAAAATTTCTTTCCGGATTATTGTTAAGTGTGAAATAGCTTCCGGAATAATCAAAAGAGAGTATATCATTTTCATTTCCGACACTAATATCATAATCCGATATTAAATTGGATTCAGGTATGGGAGAGTGAAAGGGATTATTATTGTATTCTTGTCCACTTGAAAAATTCAATGACCATTGAGCATTTACTAATTTGCTACAAAAAAGAAGAGCAATAAAAGATATTTTATAAATTAGCAGTAAGATTTTTTTCATATTATTCTCAAATGTAAAAGGGGATGAAAAACATCCCCTTTAAGATTAATGGTTTCCGCCAGAACCACGATTGCCCCGATTCTTTTTTCCACTTTGTTGGTTTGATGTTTCTTGATTTGTTGTTCCGTTATTATTTGTGTTAGTGCTTTGATTACCCGGACCGTATCCGCTTTTACCTTTCCCTTTTGCTTTCCCTTTCTGAGCATTGTCATTAATTCCATCACCATCTAAATCAACAAAACCTTTTTTACCTTTTTGTAATTTAGCACCTGTATAATCCGGATCAACACCGTTGGGTATTCCATCACCGTCATGATCGGGAGCGTTATCATTAAAACCATCACCATTATTATCAACAAAATTCTTTCCATGTTTTGGTGATTTTGTTGTATCAGCTGTTTGTGCGGTTATAACTGAATAGGATACAAATAGTGCTATAAATGTTAAGATAGTAATTAATTTTTTCATATTACCTCCAAATTTCTGTAATAAGAGATAATAATTATGCCAATATCCAAACTTAGGTTTTTTAACAAAATTCGAATAATTTTAAAAATATTTAGGTTGGACTTAAACCATTCAGTCGAAAGGTTCGACCGGACGGGCTAATTTTTAACAAATTTTAATAAAATGAAATAAGGTTTTAATTATTGCATTTTAAAAATGTTATATCCGGTTTCAACATTATATATTATAAAGATTTATTTGCAGACCCACACTAAATTTTCTATTTTTGCAAGCCAATGTCGAAGAAAATTATCATAGCTATAGACGGTCCCGCCGGTTCCGGAAAAAGCACAGCTGCTAAGAATATTGCTCAAAAACTTGGTTTTACTTATTTGGATACCGGTGCTATGTATAGAGCAATTACTTACATAGCATTACAGAAGGGGATTGCTGACGATTTAAATGCTGTAATTGAACTTGCAAAGAGTATCACTCTTGATTTAAAGTTTGAAAACGGTGTTACTCGTGTTTTTGTTGATGGTATAGAAATTACTAACGAAATAAGAAATCCAGAAGTAAATTCAAAGGTTAGTGATATAAGCAAAATTCCTGAAGTCCGTTCGGAAATGGTAAAGATTCAAAAAAGGATTGGTGCTTTAGGAAATGTTATTGCTGAAGGTAGAGACGTAACAACCGTTGTATTCCCAAATGCTGATTTTAAGATTTATATGATTGCATCAATTGAAGAAAGAGCAAGAAGAAGATTTAAAGAATTCCAGGAAAAAAATATTAATATTTCTTTGGAAGAAGTTAAAGCCAATCTTCAAATGCGTGATGATATTGACAGCAATAGAAGCGTTAGTCCTTTAAAGAAAGCTGAAGACGCTTATGAGTTTGATAATTCTAATATTCCAATTGATAAAGAATTAGATTTACTTTTAAAGAAAATAGAAGAGATCAGAACAAAAGTTTAAAAGCCATCAATAATTAACTTATGTAAAACTAAATTAAATACTGTTTTTTCTTTTAAGATGGCAAAAGACAAAAACAGAATTAGTAATTCAAGGAGTATAAATGGCAGTTTTAGTAAAGGACGGTGTTTCGAAAGAGAGCCGTAAAAAAATATCTGACCCTGGAAAATTCATTAACATTGATGAATATTCACCCGAAGAACTCGATTCATTATCTAAACTTTACGCAGATTCTTTCCGTGATATTAAAGAAGGCGAAATTCTTCAAGGTACAATTGTCGGAATTACTGGTGAAAACGTAGTTGTTGATGTTGGTTTCAAATCAGATGGTACAATTTCTAAAAATGAATTTAATGCAACAGAAGAAATTAAAATTGGCACCAAGATCGATATTGTAATCGAAAGCGTTGAAGACGAAGAAGGTAATTTAGTTCTTAGTAAGAAACGTGCAGACTTCCTTAAGATTTGGGGAAGAGTTATGGATGCATACGAAAATGAAAAAATCATTACCGGGAAAATACTTAAAAGAATTAAAGGCGGAATGGTTGTTGACTTAATTGGTATTGAAGCATTTTTACCCGGTTCGCAAATAGATATCCGTCCGGTTCGTGATTTTGATGCATTCGTCGGTCAAACAATGGATTTCAAAATTGTAAAAGTTAACATTCCAACTGAAAACGTTGTAGTATCTCACAAAGTATTGATTGAAGAAACAATTTCTGATCAAAGGAAAGAGATTCTTGATAAATTGGAAAAGGGACAGATACTTGAAGGAATAGTTAAAGCAATTACAGATTTCGGTGTATTTATAGATTTAGGCGGTGTAGATGGATTAATTCATATTACAGATTTAAGCTGGGGTAGAATAAATCATCCAAGCGAAGTTGTTAAACTAGATGAAAAAATTAAAGTTGTTGTTACTGATTACGATAAAGAGAAAAAGAGAATATCACTCAGCTTAAAACAATTGTTACCACATCCGTGGGAAAACATTGAGGCTAAATACAAGATTGGTGATAAAGTATCGGGCCGTGTTGTATCTCTTACAGATTACGGTGCATTTATTGAAATTGAAAAAGGTATTGAAGGATTAATTCACATCAGTGAAATGAGCTGGACACAGCACATCAGTCATCCTTCTCAATTTGTTTCTATGGGACAATTGGTTGAAGCTAATATTTTGAGTTTAGATAAGAGTGAGAAGAAAATTTCTCTGGGTATGAAACAATTAACACCGGATCCATGGCAAGATCTGCTTAAGAAATATCCAGTAGGTTCACAGCATCAAGGTGTTGCGCGCAACTTAACAAACTTTGGTGTATTCGTTGAACTTGAACCCGGAATTGATGGATTAGTTCACATTTCTGATTTATCATGGACAAAGAAAATACGTCACCCCGGTGAAGTAGTTAAAAAAGGGGAAAAGATAGATGTTGTTGTTCTTGGTGTTGATACTGATTCTCGAAAAATTTCTCTAGGACACAAACAAGTTAATCCGAATCCATGGGATCATTTTGAAAAAGAATATGCTGTTGGAAAATCAAGTGAGGGTAAAGTTGTTCGTATAATTGAAAAAGGTGTTATTGCGGAACTTCCATTAGGCGTTGATGGATTTATACCGGCAACTCAGCTTTCAACTTCTAAAATTAAAAATCTTGCATTCTGTTTCCCGATTGGTACCAAATTAGATTTGAGAGTTGTAGAATTTGATAAAGAGAACAAAAAAATTGTTTTAAGCGCTCTCGCTGCATTGAAAGAAAAATCAGACGATGATATTACACAATATATTTCCAATCACAAGTTGGAAAAAGTAACAGTTAATGATATTAGACAAGCAGATGCTGGTAAATTCGATTCTTCAGATTTTAATTTGTATGATGATAAAGCTATTCCGCAGCCGGCGGTAATGCCAGTAATTGAAACTGCTGAGAAAAAAGAAGAAGCTTGATAGCCATGTGTTTTTAGCTGATAGCTTTTTAATTATATTATAATTATCGGGCTGTATTTAATTCAATACTTTGTTAATTTGAATTTAGATGCAGCCCGTTTTGTTTTATTTGTTAGTGTTTAGTTTTGTGTGGTAATTGTTGATTAAATAATAAAAAAAATTTTTAACTAAAATATTTTTTCATTAAACTATTAACTCGAAACAATAAAATGTCCAAAGTAGCATTCTACACATTAGGTTGTAAACTTAATTTTGCAGAGACAACAACTATCGGTAAGCAATTTCTGAATAAAGGATTTGAGATTGTTGATTATAATGATCAAGCTGATGTATATGTTATTAATACTTGTACAGTTACCGAAAATGCAGATAGAGAATGCCGGCAGATTGTTAGACGCGCATTGCGTAATAATCCCGATGGATATGTAATTGTAACCGGTTGTTATGCACAGTTACGACCGGAAGAAATTGCTAATATTGATGGTGTAGATTCAGTACTTGGGAGTAACGAAAAATTTAAATTATTCGATTTTCTAAATTCTTTTGAAAAGAAATCCACCTTAAATGGATCATGTATCTTTGTCTCACCTACAGAGGAATTAAATTCTTTTAATCCTTCTTTTTCCACGGATGCAGATGATAGAACTCGCGCTTTTTTCAAAGTTCAGGATGGATGCGATTACAAATGTTCTTTCTGCACAATTCCTCTTGCTCGCGGTAAAAGCAGAAGTGCTGAACCCGATGAAATAGTAAACGAATTCAATGAACTTCTGCAGAACGGTTATAAAGAAATTATTTTAACCGGCGTTAATGTTGGTGATTACGGTAATAATGATAGCACAAATTTATTTTCACTTTTAAAGAAATTACTACTAATAGAAGGTGATTATAGAATTAGAATAAGTTCAATTGAACCGAATCTTCTTTCGGATGATATAATAGATTTAACTGTAAATGAAAACAGAATGTGCAATCATTTTCATATTCCGCTTCAAAGTGGTAGCGATAAAATTTTACGTTTGATGCAAAGACGCTACAATTCCGATGATTACAAAAAGCTCATTTACAAAATTGTTAATAATATCCCGGATGTTGGAATTGGCGTTGATGTTATAGTTGGATTTCCGGGTGAATCAGAAAATGATTTTCTTGATACTTATAATTTTCTGAAAGAACTTCCAATTTCATATCTGCACGTTTTTACTTACTCGGAAAGACCGGATACAAAAGCAATTGGGATGCCGGATCAAGTTGATTTGCATGAAAGAAAGAGAAGAAATAATATGCTTAGAATTTTAAGCGAGAAAAAACGGAATGAATTTTACCGTAAGATGATAGGTAAGAATTTAACAGTATTATTTGAGCATGAAAATTTGGATGGATTTATGAAAGGATTTTCCTCAAATTACGTACGCGTAAAAACAAAATTTGATGAAACAATTATTAATCGGTTCACACAAGTTAAGATCACGGAGGTTGATGAGAACATTTGTACTGCTGAAAACATTTTTAGTTAATGATTCTCTTAAAATAATGTGAGCTTAACATGAAAAGATTATTTTTAATCTTAATTTTATTCACTTCAATTATTTATTCGCAAGAAGAACAATCCAAAAGTATTTTAGAACTTAGAACACTGAATCCGCCAAAGAGATGGCTGACAAGCACAGAACTCAGAATCCCTCAAAGAAATGACGGACAAGCTCAGAACGAAGAACTCTTTTCGAAGAGTGCAGTATCCAGTATCAAGAATCCAGTATCAAGAATCCAGTACCAAGAATTTAGTTTACCTCAAACGGAAGGTAAAAAAAGTCCGGCACTCGCAATACTTTATTCTGTACTTTTACCCGGTATGGGAGAACTTTATGCCGGTTCGTATGATAAAGGGTATTACTTTACAATTGCTGATGGTGTTTTATGGGGTGTATTCACCGGATTCACTTTGTATGGAAATTGGAAAGAGGATAATTATAAATCATTTGCTCAGTCAAACGGTGGAGTGAATAACGATGGAAAGGATGAAGAATATTATGCAAACATTGGTGTCTATTTAAACATCGATGATTTTAACACTGCGCAAGAATTAAATAGAGATTTCAATCAAGTCTACAATACAGCAACTCATAACTGGAACTGGAACAGCGATGCAGAAAGAAAAGAATATAGAAACATGTGGTCATCTAGTGAAGGTGCATTTAATAATGTACGCTTTGCGGTTGGGGCTTTAATTTTAAATAGAATTGTAAGTGCAATTAATGCTGTAAAACTAGTTTCTGCTCATAACAAAAACTTAACCGAACAGATAGGATGGAATGTTTCTTTCAGTGTAGAAAATATTGTTACGCTACCAACTTCGTTTAACATTAACTTCATTAAATCTTTTTAATATTTATAAACATTTTATTACAAACCCTTTCCATCGGGAAGGGTTTGGGACGGGCTTTTATTTTTCCTAACTTTGATGCAATAAAAAAATCCCTTTAACTTGAATAATTACAAGCTAACAATCCAATACGATGGCAGTAACTATGCTGGTTGGCAGATACAAAGTAATGCAGTTACTATTCAGCAAAAAATTACCGAAGCAATCGAAGTAATAATGAAAGAAAAAGTGAATCTGATTGGTTCCGGCAGAACAGATAGCGGTGTGCATGCATTGGGACAAGCAGCAAACTTCCGAACAGAAAAAGATATAGATGCTTATAAATTTATATACTCACTTAATTCAATAATGCCAAACGATATTTCTGTTACCGAAATGGACAAGGTTAGTGAAGATTTCCATGCACGCTTCGATGCAAAATCAAGAAGCTATGTTTATTTGTTCAGTCACCGCAAATCACCATTCTTTGAAAAATATTCTTATCTTTATCCGCCAATTACAAAACTTGATATAAAAATATTAAACAAACTAAGTAATATTTTATTGGGTGAACACGACTTCACATCATTCTCAAGAAAAAATTCTGAAATAGAAGACAAAACTTGTATAGTAAATGAAATTCATTGGCGGCAAAATAGAGAGAGGACAATTTTTTACATAACTGCAAATCGTTTTCTGCATGGAATGGTTCGTACAATTATCGGTACGATCCTTTTTGCTGCTGAAAATAATTTATGCGAAGAATATTTACTTAAACTTTTTGAACTTAAAGATAGAACCCAAGCGGAAGAATCAGTTCCGGCAAAAGGATTATTTCTATTTAAAGTGAGGTATTAACAATGATTGACCTATCAAATAAAGTTACATTAATAACCGGCGGTACACGTGGTATCGGCGAAGCATCTGTACGTTATTTTGTTAAAGCAAATTCGAAAGTTGCGTTCACGTATAAAAACAGTTCTTCAAATGCGGATAGAATCGAAAAAGATTTTCCGGGATTGGTAAAAGGTTACCGCGTAGATATGGAATCAGAAAAAGAGATTAACAATATGGTAGAGCAGACAGTAAAGCAATTCGGAAAGGTTGACATTCTTGTTCACAATGCTGGAATCTGGAATGACGGTACATTGGAAAATATGTCGCTCGAACACTGGAACGAATTGATGCGTATTAACCTTACATCAACATTTTTATTCTGCAAAGCTGTAACACCGCATATGAAAAAAAATAAGTTTGGAAGAATGATTTTAATTTCATCAACTGCCGGTCAAAGAGGTGAAGCATTTCATTCGCATTATGCAGCATCCAAAGGCGGTATGATTTCTTTTACAAAATCATTAGCAGTGGAACTTGCACCTTTTAATATTACTGTTAATTCTGTAGCGCCAGGATGGGTTGATACTGATATGAACAATGAAGTTTTTGCTGATCCTGATTTCAAAGAAAATGCAAGGAAGGGAATACCCATTGGAAGAATTCCAACTCCCGAAGATATTGCCGGACCGATATTATTTTTAGCGTCCGATCTTGCACGACATATAAATGGTGAAATATTAAATGTGAACGGCGGGTCTGTTTTATGCGGTTAATTTTTTTTGAATAAATATAGAATTCTTTGTGTACTTTGCACATTATCTGAGTTCTCAGCGGTTAAAGATTTAATCGCAAAGTGTGCGGAGGAGACGCAGAGAGTTCGCAAATATTGAATTGAAACATAAATTTGGAATGATGGAATAAAGCCGAATTAATGATGGAATAGTGTAATAAGTCAACATTCCGTCTTTCCTTTCTTAAAAAAATGACATTATTGCATAACAAACAACAAAACTATTAGATGGAATTTATAGCAAGCATACATCCTCAGATTGTTCATTTCCCGATCGCATTTTTCATACTCTATTTTTTGTTTGAGTCATCGGGAATAATTTTCAAAAAAGATTATTTAGAAAAATCAGCATTAATTATTTTAGTAACCGGTGTTATATTCTCTTTGATTGCAGTCCTCAGCGGAAATTTATCAGCTCAAAATTACAATCAAATATCACCGGAAAATTTTGCAAAATATAAAGATCAAATTTCTTTACACGAACAATTTGCAACTATTACATTATGGTACTTTACTATAATATTGTTTATCAGAATATACTTATCAGTTAAAAAGAAATTTTACGGAAGAATAAAATACATTTTTATACTGATAGGGTTAATCGGTTGTGTGTTAATTTATTTTACCGGAATTTACGGTGGTGAATTGGTTTATAAGTTTGGTATCGGAATTAAAATCATTTCCGTTTAATATTATGAAAAAATTTTTTACACTCATACTTCTTTTTAATTCTTTTGCATTTGGGCAGTTAAAATTCGGAGAAGCAAAAGGTCTTTTCATGGCAGTTGGTGTTGGCCCAAGATTTCCAATAGGTGAATTTGCCGATAACCAGAATATTGGTATTGGCGCAAATGTTGTTTTTTCATATACCGATAACGAGGTACTTCCACTATTTTTTTACGCAAGTATTGGATACGAACATTACCCCGGCAGACAAGATTTATATAAGCGGTCGGATTATGCATCATTCTCAAGTAACGTTATAG
>CAYXKL010000078.1:0-12577 GCA_964464825.1 uncultured Melioribacter sp.
ATTAAACGATACGCTTTAAATAAAAACGTATCACCAATCGCTAATCCGATAAATCCGCTAATAATAAGATTGAACAATTGAGCAGCTGAAATATTAACTGGAACACCGAAAATCAATAACGTGAAAGAAAGAAGTATTATTGCAAAAAACATTCTTGCTACATTAACATACATGGGTCCAACACGAATAGATGCTTCTGCAAAAACAATAGATGTTCCCGACCATAAAAATGCAGTAACCAGTGCAGCTATTTCACCAAGTAATGGCATAGTAATATTTACGATTTATAAATTACAAATTACGATTTACAAATTTTGATTTATGATTTTTAAAAATTTTAATCTGCGTACTAATTTTCATTTCTAATGATTCAATCGTTCCCACTTCTCAGAAATTATTTTCCAAACATGTTCAACAGTAATTGCTTCCATCGCTCTTTTTTCATCTTCATCGGTATATTGTTCAAGGCGGAGCGGAGATTTAATATTTGTATGTTCCTTTCCATAAGCGCCCCAATCGGTTTCATCTGATGAACCGAGAAGCGCAACTACCGGTGTTTTTACTGCAACAGCAACATTCATTGGACCGGTGCAATTAGAAAAGAACATATTGCATTTTTTAATGATAGCAGAGAGATCGCCTATAGTTTTTGTTTCATCACATAAAACAGCATTACTTCCAATCATTTTTACAACATTTGCAGCAATTACTTTTTCTTTTTCCCCCCATGTAACAACAATTTTTAATTTGTATTTATCTGAAAGCATTTTGCCGATTTCTGCAAATCTTTCTGGCATCCATGCACGTACCGGTTTACTTGCACCGGGATGTATACAAACAACACCGCATGATGATAAATTATTTTTCTTAAAAAAATTGACTGCAAAAACTTTATTTTCTTCAGAAATAAAAACTTCCGGTTCTTCATCAATTTTTGCTAAACCTAAAGCTTTAACAATATCAAGATTGCGGTGGATTTCGTGATAACGACCGATAGGATGATTAATTTTTTTAGTGTAAACCCATATCATATTTTTAGGTCCACTGCTTATTCTTGTTTTTGATCCGCTCATAAAGGTTATTAAAGCGGCACGCTCTGATGTCCAACGTAAATTAATGGCGATATCAAATTTTTTTCTTCTCAATTCAAAAAATAATTTTAATTGATTAATTATAGAATCTTCAATCTTATTTCCTTTTGTATTAATTATAATATGATCATCTGCCCAAAAACCAGGTGGGATAATTTGATTCATCAGATTATTAGTAAACAATGTAATATGTGCATTTGGAAAATTTTCTCGGAGTGTTTTGATTGCCGGAGTGCTAGCAACTAAATCACCGAGCGCACCCCATTTTATAATTAATATTTTTTTACAACTATTGTTCATTTTCTAAAATAAAATTAACCTTTTCTAATACTTTATTAACATCAATATTATATAGATAAGATTCATTCTCTGATATGAACCGTTTACCAATTATTGTGTGATAATGTTTCTTATTTTCATAAAAATTCCAATAATTCAGATTATCGTCCGGAATTAGAGCAAGTGTAGGTATTTTTAATGCAACTGATAAATGTCTAGTACCGGTATCGTGTGTTATAAATAATTTACAATGTTTTTGTAAAGCAGCTGTTTTAGAAATATTAGTAGATTGATAATAGACTAACTTATCATCGCAAAAAGAAATAATTTTTTTACAAATGTTTTCATCTTGTGGTCCGCCGATTAAAAGAATTTCATTTCCAGTCTTTTTCAATTTATTTATTAGCAAAGCAAAATTTTCTGCTTTCCACATTTTAGTAGGTTCACTGGCTCCGGGATGAATACAAACTAAATTGTTTGTGGCTGAAAATTTTTCTTGCAAGAAATTATCGGCCCATAATTCACTTTCTTTATCAACATAAAATTCCGTTTCGTTTTTTATTTCTTTTATACCAGTTTTTAGAAAAATCGTATTGTAATAATCAATATAACTTATAGAATCTTCTTCAACAGCCACTTTTTTATTTACAAGAAATGATAACGATTGTTTGAATGGTGCAATTCTTGTACTTGCACCTGATAAAAATGCAAGCAGTGTTATTCTATCACCCGGGTGAAGTGAAATTACAGTATCAAATTTTTCTTTTCTGATTTGTAAAATGAATTTGATCCCTTCCCAAAAACTTTTTTTACCGGATTTTGTTTTTAATTCAGGATCGAATGAGATGATTCTATTAATGTTAGGATTATTTTTTAATACATCTTCAAATCCTTTACGAAGCATAAAGACAATTACTGCATCTGGATATTTTTTTCTTAATGCTGATAGACCCGGTGTGGAAACTATTAGATCACCAAGAAATTTTATATTGATGACAAGAATTTTCACAACGTGAAATACATTTTATATTCAAACGGATGAGGCATAGTACCAATTGCTTGTATTTCTTCGTTTTTAACTTTTACCCATTGATCAAGTAGTTCATCAGTAAAAATATTTCCTCTTTTCAAAAATTGATGATCAATCTCAAGTGCATCTAATGCTTCTGTTAAATTTCTCGGTAGCATTTGAATTTTTTCGTGTGATGGATCATCAAGAAAGTTTTTGTCATAAGGACCAAATCCTTCTTTTACCGGATCAATTTTATTTACAACTCCATCTATTCCGGCAAGAAGCATCGCAGATAAACATAAGTATGGATTAATTGTTGCATCTGGCGGACGGTATTCAAATCTCGTTTCATCCGGATTAGAAACATATTTAGGAATTCTTATTGCTGAAGCACGATTTCCCTGACCATATGTTAATGCTACCGGTGCTTCAAAACCGGGGACTAATCTTTTGTATGAATTAGTGCTTGGATTTGTAAAAGCAGATAGAGCCGGAGCGTGTTTTAGCATTCCTCCGATAAAATATAAACCAAGCTCATTCATATTACCATAAGCACCTTTTTTAAAAAATGCATTCTTACCATTTTTAGTTAAATACATATGCAGATGTAACCCATTACCGGCTTGCTGATACATCGGTTTAGGCATAAATGTGATAAACAAATTTTTCTTACGTGCATAATTGAACAGAACATATTTGGCAGTAACAATATTATCAGCTGTTGTCAATAAATCGTTAAAGTATGTTTCAATTTCTTGCTGTCCGCGTTCTCCCACTTCATGATGATGATATTTAACACTTATTCCAAACTGATCTAATAATTTACTTGCTTCATCTCTAAAATCATCATAAATATCAAACGGATTAGCAGCGTGATATGCTTTTTTGTAAAATTCTTCAGCGTGTTCTACTTTGTAATAAGAAGTTGCTGTACGTGTATCGTAATCAACATTTGAAAAAATATAAAACTCAAATTCAGGTCCCCACCAGCTTTTATCTGCACCGGTTGTTTTCTTTAAAAGTTTTTCAGCTTGTATTGCCAAATATCTTCCGTCTTGAGAAAATTTTGACCTTTTTGAATCAGTTAAAATTATGTTGGAATAAAAACTTAATGTTGGAGTATCTCTAAAAAGATCTACCACAGCAGAATTTAAATCCGGAATAAGGATCATATCGCTATTTTCAACTTTTCTAAAACCATAACTTGAGCCATCAAAACCAACACCTTCTTCAATCAGTTTTTTCATGATGTTATCTTTTACCGGTAGTGAAATGTGGTGAAGACGTCCAGAAAGGTCAATTGCTTTAAGATCAATTATTTCAATTTTGTTTTTCTTAATTAATGAGTTGATAGAATTTAGGGATTGTTTGGAAGATGGAAATTTGGGATATGGCATTTTAACCTCAGTATTAATCAATTATGTTATAGACAAAAATGCCCCGTTAAGATCGGGGCATTTTATTATAATATTATGAGATTTACATTTTATAATTAACAGCATCAATACCCGGAAAGATAGCTGTTGTATCGAGTTCCTCTTCTATTCTTAATAGCTGATTGTATTTTGCAATACGATCGGTTCTTGATGTAGAGCCGGTTTTTATTTGTCCGGCATTTGTAGCAACAGCAATATCAGCAATTGTAGTATCTTCAGTCTCACCGGAGCGATGACTAATAACAGCAGTGTAGCCGGCACGTTTTGCCATTTCAATTGCATCTAGTGTTTCTGTTATAGTACCAATTTGATTTACTTTTATCAGGATAGAATTAGCAACGCCAAGTGTTATACCTTTCGATAAATAATCAGTATTGGTTACAAAAAGATCATCACCAACTAATTGTATTTTTTTACCAACTTTATCAGTAATCAATTTCCAGCCATCCCAGTCAAATTCGGCCATACCATCTTCAAGCGAAATAATTGGATATTTGTTAATCCAGTTAATCCAAAAGTCAACCATTTTTTCCGATGACATATAAGATTTATCAGATTTAAAAAAGAAATATTGTTTCTTATCATTATCCCACATTTCGCTTGCAGCTGGATCAAGAGCAATGCAAATATCTTTTCCTGATTTATAACCAGCTTTTTCAATTGCCTCAAGAATTACTTCAATAGCTTCATCGTTGGATTTTAAATTAGGTGCAAATCCGCCTTCATCACCAACAGCGGTATTATAACCTTTTTTATGAAGAACTGATTTTAATGTATGAAAAGTTTCAGCACCCATTCTTAATGCTTCAGCAAAATTTGATGCGCCTACCGGCATAATCATAAATTCCTGAAAATCAACATTATTATCTGCATGTTTGCCACCGTTTAGAATATTCATCATTGGAACGGGTAAAGTTCTTGCACTAACTCCACCGATATATCGATATAAAGGTAAACCTAATGATTCCGCAGCAGCTTTAGCACATGCCATAGAAACACCTAATATTGCATTTGCCCCAAGTTCAGCTTTTGTTGGCGTGCCGTCTAATTGAATTAATAGATTATCAATTGCAACTTGATCAGTTGCATCGAAGTCGATTACTTCATCAGCAATTTTATTATTAACATTATCAACAGCTTTTTTAACACCTTTACCTAAATATCTTGATTTATCACCGTCACGTAGTTCTACTGCTTCATTTTCGCCAGTAGAAGCACCGCTAGGAACTGCAGCTCTTCCGATTATACCATTTTCCAAAGTTACTTCAACTTCTATTGTTGGGTTACCACGCGAGTCTAATATTTCACGTCCCCAAACATCAACTATAGTCGTCATTTCTTACTCCCTTATTATTAATCAATTGATTCAAATTTTGTTCAGCAAATTTACTAAAATAGGATGAATTCATATGGTATTATTTATTAAAAAATTTTTAAGTTTGTCCGGGTGATGGAGTTCACCTTTAACCGCCTATCGGCTGATAACTCCTATTAAATTCACTAAATTTTTATAGGATAAAATATCTATGATGAATTATTTGTTTGTTTCAATTGGTGCCGCATTAGGAGGTGCTTTACGTTATTGGATGGCGGATTTTGTTCAAAAATATTTACCAATTTCTTTCCCATACGGTACATTAACTGTTAATGTAGTTGGAAGTTTTATTTTAGGAATAATAATTTTTGTTGTTGATTCTCGTCAAATTATAAATTATCAAACAAAAATTTTTCTAACCATCGGGTTTTGCGGCGGTTTTACTACTTTTTCTACTTTCTCCTTAGAAACTATTAATTTACTGAGGCATTCGGAATATTTTTATGCTTTCCTTAATATTATGTTAAATGTTATCCTTTGTTTAAGTGCTGTTTACATCGCTTCATTATTTGCTCAAAAATAGTTGGAGTTACAAATGGAAATTAAAGGTGACGCAAAATTATTAAGAATCTTTTTAGGTGAATCCGATAAAATTCACTCTATCAATGTTTATGAACAAATTGTTATTAAAGCGCGTGAAAATGGATTAGCCGGTGCTACAGTTTTCAGAGGTATTATGGGTTTTGGCGGAAGAAGCAGAATTCATACTTCTAAAATTTTAAGATTATCTGAAGATCTTCCTTTAATTATCGAAATAGTTGATGAAATAATGAAAATTGAAAATTTTATTCCAATTGTGTAATCAATTTTTAAAGAAGCTAATTGCGGTGGTTTAATAACTATTGAACATGCTGAAATAATAAAGTATACCACTAATTAAACATTTTGAATTTAATAAAAATCTGTTGTATTGCCATATACGAATTTTTTATATTTCAATCATATTTGAATTCGAATTAATTTTTGATCGGTAGCTCAGTGGATACACGTCCCTTCTATTGGGAAAGCAACGGCTTCCTAATCCCGATTCGATCAGGACGGAGGTTCTTGTAATTAAAATTTTGTTCTAACACATTTTTTTAATGAAAATAATTTTTGTTTACTGCCCCGGTAGCTCAGTGGATAGAGCAGCGGTTTCCTAAACCGTTTGTCGGAGGTTCGATTCCTCTCCGGGGTACAATAACACAAAAAGGATTCAATATGAAAAAAATTATGGCGGTTCTTGTATATGCTCTTGTTGATATTGTTTGTTTTGTTCAAGGCGGAGTGATATTGGCTTATGCATTGTTTCATTTTAATTATAAAGTAGAGGTAGTTCGCGGTGAAGGTTTTAATACACTTGAAATGCAGAATGTGCCGGTTGCAATAGGTGGTTATTATTACTATTCCGATCCATATATTAAAGTTGCTTTGATAGGCATTGCTTTGATAATAACTGGTTTTCTTATGAGGAGTTGGCGAAAAAATTTCTGATTTTTTTGAAAAATGCCTTTTAACTGTAATAAATAAACTCTTTATGATAAAAATAACTTCAAATTAACAATATAAATCGTAAATTTGAGACAAAATATAATATTCATTAACTAATAAGGAGTTATAATGAAGTTATTTACAAAAATAGCATTATTAATAACATTTGTATTAATCTCTACAAATGTAAATGCTCAGTTCAAAGATTATGGACTGAAAGGTGGAGTTCAAATTAATGGCGTTATGCCGGTAACAGAATTTGAAGATGATAATGGTTTATCTTTATCATCATTCTTATTGCGCGGATTTTTACGATTTGAACTTTCCGATCTTTTTGATGCTGAAGTTGGTGCTGGTTATGGAAAACTTTCCGGAGATGATTTTAATTATGCAACATTAACACCAGGCACTGGTGAATATGGTGTATCAGTTATACCGATTGAAGCCAGATTATTATTATCACCATTCGATTTAGAATCACTCAATCCATATTTATACGCTGGTTTTGGTATGATGCACTTTAGTGTTGATACAAAACCTAACTATGTTTCACCAAATTCTGTTGATGAAGATGGTTGGGCTCCAATCATTCCATTTGGTCTTGGTACAGAAATTAAATTAACCGATGAAATTGTTTTAGATTTAAGTGCCGGCATCAATTACTCTCTGAAACCAGATTTTAACTATTTCGATATCGATGATCTTAATGATGCTTACATCAATATTGGAGCTGGTATTGCATTTACAGGCGAAGGCTGCAATACAGATAAAGATGGTGATGGACTAGCAAGATGTGAAGAAGAACAGCTTGGTACCGATCCAAGAAATCCTGATACCGATGGCGATGGTTTGAATGACGGCCAAGAAGTTAAAGAATACAATACCGATCCAAAAAATCCGGATAGTGATAATGACGGATTGAAAGACGGCGAAGAAGTTTGGAATTACAAAACTAATCCAAACAAAGCTGATACGGATGATGATGGCTTAATTGACTATGACGAAGTTATGACACACAAAACTGATCCTTTAAATCCTGATACAGATGGAGATGGTTTGAAAGATGGCGAAGAAGTTAATAAATATAAAACCAGTCCTTTCAAAGCTGATACAGACAGTGACGGATTGAAGGATGGCGAAGAAGTAATGAAATACAAAACCAATCCGTTAGATGCTGATACCGACGATGGTACAGTTCAGGATGGTAAAGAAGTTGCTAACGGTACAAATCCTCTCGATCCAAAAGATGATGTTCCGGTTGTAGCTGTTGAGAAAGAAATGAAATGGGAGAATGTATTATTTGCTCTTAACAGTGCAAAACTTTCAAAGACTGCTAAGACAACTTTGGATGCTGCATACGATAACTTCACAAAACTTTCAGATGCAAAATTACATTTAAGCGGTCATGCTTGTGCTCTCGGTTCCGATAACTACAACATGAAACTTTCTGAAAAGAGAGTTAATGCTGTTAAAGAATACTTAGTAAAGAAAGGAATCAATGCTGATGTAATTAATGTTCAGGCATTTGGTGAAAGCAAGCCGGCATTCCCGAACGATACTGAAAAAGATAGAGCTAAAAACAGACGAGTTGAACTAAAAGCTACTTACTGGGATAAACCATAACTTGAATAGTCTCTAATAATTAAAACCCGCCCGCTAATTGGCGGGCGGGTTTATTTATTTCTTTGTAATCGTCCAATCACCTTTATATCCTGAACCGTTCCATGTACCTAAACCAGTTTCATAATCAATTTTCCCGGTGAAATGAGCAGCTTGTCTTCCCATAACAAAAACATCACATGTTAAATTTCCTTCATCAGTAATTTTTCCTTCAAATGCTGCATCGTAACTTTTGGATCCAATATCTATAATTTGTTCAGTTTTAAATGAATTATCTTCTTTTATTAATATTTCAAAACTATCAGTAAAATCTCCGGTAATTTTAAATACCCAGGTACCTTGATATGAATCTCTTTGAAATATTGTACACGAAGTGATAAATATTAATGGAACTAAAAAGGTCAGTCTTATTGAAAACATAAAATTCTCTTCTCATTTATTTTTTAAACCTGATTTCTGAAAGAGGTCATCATATTTTTCTTGAAATAATTTTTTTACTTTATCAAGGTCTTTAATAAAATCGGCAAGTTCAATATCACCGCCGTATTTAAAATAATACTCAGTTAATTGTTCAAGATAGATCTCTGTAAGTTTTGTTATTGCGTTAAATGATTTTGATGTATCCTTATCAAGTTTACCAAGTTCTTCAATTTCTTCTGGACGAATTAATTCTTCTTCTTCAAGCAGTGAAAAATGATCTACATATTCTTCTAATTCACTTCTTTGAGACCAGATACGTGCGAGTTGTAAAAGAGCACTTACTATTTCCCTTAATTTTTGATCTCTTGATGAACGTAGTTCTTCTATGGTTTTTTCCCGTGTTGTCTCTTCAATATTATCTATATGGAGTTTTTCTAGAATTGTTGAGAGATGAAATGCTTTTTCTTTTCCTTTAATAATTTCTTTAAACTTTGTATGGATTTTTTCATCAAATGCAATCTCAGAGTCGCAGTTAATATTATTGGATACAAGCAATTCAAGTATTTCGGTTTTCCTTTCCGGATATTTTCTTTCAAGAAATTCATCTGTGTAATCCAGATTATCGCTCCCCATGGATGGATGATCTAACAAACTTACGAGATATGATTTAAGGCGAAGTAGAATTAAAAAAAGATCGAATTGCTCTGTACTCATAATAATTTCCAGTAGAATTGTTTAATTAAAACTAACTAACAATTTATTGAACTTCAAATAAGGTGGGATTTATTAGTATCATAAAAAAGCCGCATAACTATAAAGAAAGTATGCGGCTTAAAAAATAACTATCGTATAAAATTATTCTTCTGTATGCGCTAACCAGAAACCGCCTATGGCATTAAGCTGAGTATCACCCCAAACCTCTGCTAGTAAAACAAAACCATCGCGCGATACTCCCGTAGCACGTATGCTGTATCTTACTTGAGTTGATTTTTCTGCATCAAGTAATGATGGCATTACAACTACTTTTGGTTTTTTATCAAATGGTTTTGGAAAACTGATTTCATATTCAACCATTCTTTTACCCTGATTTGAATGTAGGGTATAATTGTCTTTGTTCTGATCTTTGCTGTAAAAGAAAGTTCCGCTTTGAACTTGTACTTGTGCATAAGTTACACTTGCTAAAAGCATAACAGAAAGAATAAATAATACTTTTTTCATTGCTCCTCCTAAGTTAATAATTAAAAACCCTCGATTTTGTATCTTAAATTTAGAATTATCGGATTGATTGTCAAATGATATGTCTGTTTTCCTAAACTAATATCATTTTTTATTAATAAATATTAAAGATTTAGCTCCTTCTGCATCAGTTTAAATGTTAAATCTATCGGTGTTGCTTTGAAACCTAATTCTGTTTGAGCTTTTAAAGTAATTAATCCTGAATTCAAGGGCCGCAATGCTGTTTGATTTAAATCTTTGGTAACTATCGGTTTAATTAAAGATTTATCAAAATTAAAATATTCTGCAATCCGAATTGTGAAATTATAACGGGATAAAATTTCTTCACCTCCAATATTATATATTCCTTCTTTTTTAAAAGAAATAATTTTATTTATTGATGTAACAATATCATCTATGTAGGTTGGATTGTTAATTTGATCCGTTACAATTCTAATAGTTTTGTTTTCTCGTAATGAATTTACAGCCCATTTAACAAAATCAGGTTTACCATATTGTACTGGACCATAAAGAACATTAGTTCTAATTATTGTAAACCTAACACCGCTTGATCGAATAGAATTTTCACCAGCAAGTTTGGTTCGTCCATAATATCCTAATGGATTGGGTTTATCTTCTTCTGTATATGGACCATTTTTCCCATCAAAAATATAATCAGTTGAAATATGAATCAGGTGTGAATCAATTGTCCATGCATAAAGAGAAATATTCTCAACTCCGGTAACATTTATTTTCCATGCGATTTGTCTTTCGGATTCAGCTCTATCTACATCAGTATAAGCGGCACAGTTTATAATATAGTCCGGGAAAAAATCTAATATTAATTCTTTTACATTTGATTTTTTTGTTATATCAACCTGACGATAATCAATACCACTAAAAAAAGATTTCTCTTCGATTGATGAACAGAGTAGTTCAATATTAGGAAGATTGGAGTAAAAATTAGTTAATCGCTGTCCAAGTAATCCATTGGAACCAATAATTAATATTCTTGTTTTTATAAAATCTTTATTTATCATTTAAAAACAATTCAGGTTTCTCAGATAATTTAACAGAAGCAGCCAATGCTGCTTTATTATTTGCAATAACTAGTGATGAATGAAGATCTTTTGAGCAAAGATAGGAATAAAAAAAGACCGTCCCAAAGATATCTCCGCATCCTATATTATTTAATTGTTTAATTTCAATTCCTTTTTCATAAAAAGATTCTATTACATCATCTTTTTTATAAAATAACGATACTCCCGATTTCTCACGGGTGATTATCAATACTTTCTCATTTTGTTTTAATACATGCTCTATAATTTCATCTTCTTTTTCGAACTCTGATATTGTTTTAATTTCACTTTGATTGCATTGGATAATATCAATATTTTTCAACCAGACATCAAAATCAGGAATTTTTCTGAAATGTCTATTCATATTATCATCAATACCGCGCGATAAAGTGTGCACATCAAAATAAATTTTACCATGATAATATTTTCTTATCAATGTCAAATCATCCAATGTTATATCAAATCCGGTAATCATATTTATCAGTATACCATCAAATTGATTCCAGTTATCTATATGTGATATTTTTAGAGTAGACGAAATATTTTTATAGACCTCTTCCCTTTCTTTATCTGTGCTGTTTTTAAGAATTACTTCCGGCATTTTATTTAATTCTATCATAAAAGTTTGGTTAACTTTATCATATATATTTTTAAAAATTTTATATGTATTGTTATTAATTCCGGTTAAGATAAAAATTTCATCATTTGATTTGCCTACAGATAACAATCCAAGTGCTGAATAATAAATACCTCCGGGATAAATTCGGTTATCGGTATCATTTTCAAAATGATCGATAATAGAATGCCCAATCAATAAAATTTTCATTCTTATAAATTTGGTGTATTTTGAACTATAGTAATTTCTTTTATTGTTCTTATTTAAAATAGTTAACAGATCTTCAAATAGAAATGAAAGAATAACAATGAAAATTGGAATAACATGCTATCCTACTTATGGCGGAAGCGGTGTAGTTGCTACAGAGTTAGGTTTGGCATTAGCGTCATTAGGTCATCAGGTTCATTTTGTTAGTTATGCTTTACCGCATCGTTTAACAAGATTTGTTGAAAATATTTTCTTTCATGAAGTTGAAATGAGTACCTATCCACTTTTTGAACATTCAATGTACGATCTATCCCTTACAAGTAAAATGCTTGAAGTTATTGAATATGAAGAATTAGATTTAATGCATGTCCATTATGCAATTCCTCATGCAGTTAGTGCTTATCTTGCAAAACAAGTTCGCAAAAAAGCTGATAAGAAGATCAAATTTATAACCACTTTACATGGAACAGATATTACATTAATGGGATTAGAGCCCTCATTTATGCCATTAGTTAAATTTAGTATAGAAGAAAGTGACGGCGTGACTGCTGTATCAAGATTTTTAAAAGAAAAAACTCTCACTAATTTTAATATTAATAAAGATATTGAAGTTATTTACAATTTTATCGATATCGAAAAATATAAGCCGTCAACAGATAATCAATTTAAGAGGCATCTAGCAAGCTGCGGTGAAAAAATATTAATCCATACATCCAATTTTAGAATTGTAAAGAGAGTGACTGATACAATACGAGTA
>CAYXKL010000079.1:0-12508 GCA_964464825.1 uncultured Melioribacter sp.
CCCCCATATCCCCCTCCAACTTGTCCGCCATGTTGTTGGGCGGAGGAAGAGGGAACTAAATGGGAGGTAAAATAGAAGGGTAATTAATGAGTCTCTCCCGTAACATTCTTTTATGGATGTCTGAAAATAGATGGATGAAAGAACGAATCCCAAAATTTGGATTCGTTAAGAAAGCTGTTAAAAAATTTATGCCGGGTGAAACTGAAGAGGAAGCTTTAACTGCTGCCTTAGAATATTCTTCCATAGGTATTCCTTCAGTATTTACAAAACTCGGAGAGAATATTTCTCAAATTTCCGAAGCATACTCTGTACGTGATCATTACCTTCAGCTAATTGATAAAATTGCCTGGAGAAAACTTGATGTGGAAATTTCAGTTAAGTTAACTCAGCTTGGTTTTGATCTATCAGAAGAAGAAACACATAATAATTTTTCTGAAATTGTAAAGAAGGCAAAAGAAAAATTAGGTAATACAGTATTTATTGATATGGAGAGCAGTGCTTACACTCAACGAACTATCGATTTTTATAAACGTATAAAAAAAGAATATGATAACACTGGCATCTGTCTTCAAGCATATTTGTTAAGAACAGATCAAGATATTTTAGAACTGATGAGATTTAATCCAGCAATTAGAATTGTAAAAGGGGCATATAAAGAACCGCATGATATTGTTTTTAAAAGTAAAGTTTTAGTTGATGATAATTTTTTCTTATGTGCAAGGGATTTGATTAAAAGTTCAAACAAAAAAAATATCAGAGTAATTTTTGCAACCCACGATGGAAATTTAATTAAAAGGATTATTGAAGAAGCCGAGCGGAACGGAATCAGTAAATCGAAATATGAATTCCAAATGCTGTATGGTATAAAAACGTCTTTGCAGAAACAACTTGCTAAAGATGGTTATATCGTTCGTGTATTAATTGCTTACGGTGAATCATGGTATCCGTGGTATATGCGTAGATTGGCAGAAAGACCGGCTAACATCTGGTTTGTATTAAAAAATATTTTCTCATAACAACCACTCCCTTTAGTTCCCCCTCCACCGCCCAATAAGTTGGAGATGTATATGGGAGAGGTCAAATAAATTGCGATTGAAATTATGAAAAGACTAAAAGGTATAATGCCCCCAATTACAACTCCATTTATTAATGGTGAACTTGCCATTGATAAACTTGAATTCAACATTAGTAAGTGGAATAAATTTGATTTAACGGGTTATGTTGTAATGGGCTCTAATGGTGAATCTGTCTTTTTAACACGTGAAGAAAAACTTAAACTTGTTGAAACTACAAAAAAATTTGCTGCAGCTGATAAACTAATCATTGCCGGAACCGGGAGTGATTCAATTAAAGAAACTATTGCACTAACTAACGAAGCTGCTGATCGTGGTGCAGACTTTGCTTTGATACTCACTCCTTCTTTTTATAAATCGGAAATGAAACACAATTCATTTGTAAAATATTTTAATATTGTAGCAGATGGTGTAGAAATTCCGATAATAATTTATAATGTTCCTAAATTTACCGGGATTGATATTGAAGTCGAAACGGTTGCAGAACTATCAGATCATCCTAATATTGTCGGCATTAAGAATAGTTCGGAAAATGCAAGACAAAATACTGAGTTTGTCTCATGTACTAAAAAAGATTTTGCTGTAATAGTAGGAACTGCTTCAATGATCTTTTCAGGTTTTACTTCGGGAGCGGTTGGGGGTATTTTAGCTTTAGCAAACATTGCACCAATTGAGTGTATTGAAATTCAAAAGATGGTAGAAAAAGGAAATTTAAATGATGCCCTGAAAATTCAACAGAGAATAATTCCAGTGAACAAAGCAGTTACTGCTAAATATGGTGTTGCCGGTTTAAAAGCTGCTATGGATATTCTGGGTTATTTCGGCGGAGAACCTAGAGCACCTCTATCACCGCTGAGTGAAAATGAGAAAACTCATCTTAAAGATATTCTTAAGAATGCTTTTCTTGTTTAATGCACAATTAATAATGTTTAATGAATAAAAGATAATTATAATATTGTAATTCGTATTTATGGAGAAATAATGCACAATTCATTTACAGCACCGCATAGAATTTTAATGGGACCCGGTCCATCAAATGTTAATCCTCAAGTTTTAAAAGCATTGTCAAAACCAGCGCTCGGTCATCTCGATCCGCAATTCATAAGACTAATGGATGAAATAAAAGAATTACTCAAGTACACATTTCAAACAGAAAGTGATGCAACTTTTGTTTTATCCGGTCCAGGTTCACTTGGAATGGAAGCATGTTTAGTTAATCTAATTCAACCCGGCGATAAAGTTATTGTTTGTGTCGGCGGTTATTTCGCAAATAGAATGACTCAAATAGTAGAAAAGATTGGTGGTATTGTTATCGCAGTAAAAGAGACTTGGGGACGAGCAATCGATCCTCAAAAACTTGAAGATGCACTTAAAAAAAATCCCAATACAAAAGTTGTTGCATTTGTCCATGCTGAAACATCCACAGGTGCACTTTCAGATATTAAAATACTTTCTGAGATAGCACACAAATATGGTACATTTTTAATTGCAGATACAGTTACTTCGCTCGGCGCTGTGGAAGTCCGTGCTGATGAATGGAATCTTGATGCAGTCTATTCATGTTCACAAAAAGGATTATCATGTGTTGCCGGCATGTCCCCCATTACTTTTAGTCCGCGTGCTATTGAGTACATTAAAAACAGAAAAATTCCGATTCAAAGCTGGTTTAATGATTTGAATTTGTTATTGAGTTATTGGAACGGACCCGGGAAAAGGGCTTATCATCACACAGCACCGAGTAATCAATTTTACGGATTACATGAAGCCCTTTTACTTTTAAAGGATGAAGGAATTGAAAACTCGTGGCGGAGACATAAAGAGAACAGTTTCAAATTAGTATCACGTTTGAAAGAATTAGGTTTAGAACCGCTTGTACCGGAAAAAGAAAGGATACCTAACTTACTCACAATTAAAATTCCTGATGGAATTGATGAAGCAAAAATTAGAATTGATCTGCTTAACAAACACAATTTAGAGATTGGTGCCGGACTTGGAGAATTAGCCGGAAAAGTCTGGCGTATTGGATTAATGGGCTATAATTCAAATGAAAAAATGATTGAATATTTTATAAATGCAATAAAAGATCTATTGAAATATTCGTAAAGAAAGGGGCATGCACCGAATTTACTATACATAATGAAAATAAAAAACATTTTTTACAAAATTCTTCATAATAAGCACCTTGAATAATCCATACCTTAAAATTTAGATGTCATTTAATTTTCCTAATTTTACTTACCTAAAAAATCATTTTAGTACAAAAGAAAAGAAGGACTCACCATGGCAAATGCAATATTCAATGTACCGTTACCACCAAATGAACCAGTAAAAAATTATGCACCCGGATCGCCAGAAAAAGCTGCCCTTAAATCTAAACTTGATGAATTAGCAAATCAGAAGATTGAAATTCCAATTATCATAGGAGGGAAGGAAATAAAAACCGGTGATACAGATAATTGTGTAATGCCTCATGATCACAAACATATTTTAGCAAAATATCATAAGGTTAGCGAAAAAGAAGTTAAGATGGCAATCGATTCTGTTATGGAAGCTCACAAGGTATGGTCTAGAATGGATTGGCAAGATAGAGTTTCAGTTTTTCTTAAAGCTGCTGATTTACTAGCTCTCACAGAATGGAGATATATATTAAATGCTGCTACAATGTTAGGGCAAAGTAAAAATCCATTTCAGGCAGAAATTGATTCTGCTGCGGAGTTAGCAGATTTCTTCCGCTTCAATTCTTATTATGCAATGCAGATCTATCAGCAACAGCCGCTTCATTCTCCTTTCGGAATGTGGAACAGATCTGAATACCGTCCGCTTGAAGGATTTATTTTTGCAGTTGCACCGTTCAATTTTACATCAATCACAGGTAACTTACCTACTGCACCCGCTATTATGGGAAACGTTGCTTTATTGAAACCAGCTTCAAGTTCTGTTTACTCTGCTTATTGGATTATGAAATTATTGGAAGCTGCCGGATTACCTCCTGGAGTTATAAATTTTGTACCCGGTTCAGGTTCTAAAGTGGGCAATCCCGTGATGGATTCAGAATATTTCGGTGGAATTCACTTCACCGGTTCGACACCTACATTTCAATCAATGTGGAGAACCGCTGCAAATAATTTATCGAAATATAAATCATATCCACGTATAGTTGGTGAAACCGGCGGAAAAGATTTCATTTTTGCGCACTCAAGTGCCGATGTTACTGCGTTGGGAGTTGCAATGATTCGCGGTGCATTTGAGTACCAGGGACAAAAATGTTCAGCTGCTTCACGTGCATACATTCCAAAATCGATCTGGCCAAAATTGAAAGACTACATTGTTGCAGAACTTAAAACAATAAAAATGGGTGACCCGAGAGATTTCACAAATTTCTTTAATGCAGTAATTGATAAAGGTGCATTCGATACAATAATAGGCTATATTGATTACGCAAAGAATTCATCCGATGCAAAAATAATATCCGGTGGTAATTACGACAGCTCGAAAGGTTATTTCATCGAACCAACAGTGATTGAAACAACCAACCCAAAATTCAAATCTATGGAAGAAGAAATATTCGGTCCGGTACTCACACTTTATGTTTATGATGATAATAAATACGAAGAGACATTACAGCTTTGTGATCAGACTTCACCGTTCTCACTTACGGGTGCAATTTTTGCACAAGACCGATACGCAATAGAAAAAGCTGATAAAGCACTGACACATTCAGCCGGTAATTTTTATATTAATGATAAACCAACCGGTGCAGTAGTAGGACAGCAGCCATTTGGAGGTGCACGTGCTAGCGGAACAAATGACAAAGCCGGTAGTTATTTGAATTTGATACGATGGGTATCTGCAAGAACAATTAAAGAAAATTTTATTCCTCCTAAAGATTACCGTTATCCATTCATGAGCGAGAAATAATTAAGTATCTATACTTCGTCCTTCCCTTTTTACGGGGGAAGGAATTTTAATTTGGAGTGAAAATGAAACGCTATTTCAATTTATTTTTTCTTCTACTCTTCGTTTATTCAATCTCCTTTTCCCAAACTGAAACAGAACTATTCAAGAAATTAAAATCTTATAAAGAAGTTGTTGATATTAAACCTGTAAGGGTAGATACCACATTCAAAGAAGGGTACGAAATTTTTATCTCACAGCCGATTGATCATAAAAATCCTAAGAGCAAAATATTTACACAGAAAATCTTTCTATCACATTCTGACTACTCAAAACCGATGGTATTTATAACTGAAGGATATGCAGCAAATAATAATTATAAATCCGAACTGGCAAAATTATTAGATGCTAACCAGATAATAGTAGAGCATCGTTATTTCGGTAAATCAGTACCGGAAAAAATAGACTGGCAATATTTAAACATAGAACAAGCCGCTGCAGATCATCATAAAATTGTTGAACTATTAAAAAAATTATACAAAGGTAAATGGATTAATACCGGAGTTAGTAAAGGTGGACAAACAACATTATACCACAGATATTTTTATCCAAATGATGTGGATGTTTCTGTTCCCTACGTTGCACCAATTAACCTTGCACAAGAAGATCCGCGTATATATATGTTTCTTAATAATATCGGAACAGAAGAGTGCAGAGAAAAAATTAGAAGATTTCAGCGTGCTTTTCTATTAAAAAAAGATGAGATGAGAAATTTTTTAATGAAAGATGCAGAACAAAACCAAATCCGGTTTGCGTGGGATTTTGATTTTGTTTTAGAATATATGACACTAGAATATTCATTTGCCTTCTGGCAGTGGGGACAAACAAAATGTGAAGATATTCCGGAAGCAGATGCCTCAGCGGAAGAACTTTACAACCATATGAAAAAATCCAATCCTCTCTATTTTTTTACTGAACAAGCAATGAAAGATTTCGGTCCGTTTTATGTTCAAGCTTATAATGAAATTGGATACTATGGGTATGATCTTACACCGTTCAAAGATTTGCTTACAGAAATAAAGGATGGTTCGAATATCATGCTAGTGCCTAATGATGCAAAAATTGAATACAACTGCAATGCAATGCAAAGTGTTTATAATTGGCTTCAGAAACACGGCAATAATATTCTCTACATATATGGTGGAAATGATACTTGGAGCGCAACATCAGTTCAATTAACTGGAGAGACTAATGCAGTTAAAATGGTTAAAAAAGGTGGTCCTCACGGAACTAATATTAAAAGTTTTGATGGTGAAGAAAAAGAATTGATCTATTCTACTTTAGAAAAATGGCTCGGTATAAATATTGATAAGCTTTAATATTGAATTAAGATAATTGATAAATATTACAATTCACTAATATTTAATGTTATATATTATATTAGCTGATAATAAAAGAACTAATTGTTATGATGTTCAACCTTGAATGGCTGCATAGTTTAGCAATCTTAATATCACTAAGTGTACTCTCTAATTTTGTAGAATCAAAATGGAAGATATCTACACTCACCGGACAGATTCTTCAGGGTATTTTATTCGGTTTTGTAGCAATTATTGGAATGATCGACCCGTACATCTTTTCCAAAGGAATAATCTTCGATGGCAGATCAGTAGTAATAAGTTTATGTGCAGCATTTTTTGGTCCTATTGCCGGAATAATTTCATCTTTAATGACAATTAGTATTAGATTACTTATTGGCGGTACTGGTATCATAATGGGAACGCTAGTTATAGCTGCGTCTTTTACTATAGGTTTATATTTTTACAACTGGCGTAAAAAGTCCTCATTAAATAAATATACCAACCTTAAATTATTTGAACTTGGAATTTATGTTCACATAGCAATGTTACTTTTGGTACTAACGCTGCCTACTGAAATAATTATTCAAACTTACAAAAACATTACTCTTACTGTAATACTAATCTATCCGGTAGTTACTATTATAATTGGAATAATCTTAAAGAATCATGAAGATAAAACAATTTTATTCGAAGAATTAAAGAACAGTGAAGAAATTTTCAGATTGCTAGCGGAATCATCACCTTCAGCTATTTTTATCTATCAAGGAAATAAATTTGTTTATGTTAATCCGGCAGCTGAAAAATTAACTGGATATACTCAATCGGAACTTTTAGAAAAAAACTTTTGGGATGTAGTACATCCGGACTTTAGAGATCTAATCAAATCAAGAGGATTGCAGCGCCAGGAAGGTAAACAAGTTCCAAACCGTTATGAATTTAAAATAATACATAAATCCGGTGAAGAACATTGGATCGATTTCAGCAGCACATTGATTCACTATCACGGTAAAACTGCAGCACTTGGAACAGCCTACGACATTTCAGAACAGAAAAAAGCGCTTAATGATTTAATTGACTCAAAAGAAAAAGCTGAAGAATCAAATAGATTGAAAACTTCATTCCTCCACAATATTTCACACGAAATTAGAACTCCTTTAAATGTAATTGTTGGATATTCTAATTTAATTAAGAATGAAAATCTTACAACTGATGAAATAAAAAGTCTTACCGAACCGATTATCAGCAACGCATACCAGCTTCTCAATATAATTCAGGATATACTCGACTTATCGCAACTTGAGTCGAGACAAGGTACTTTATTTAAAGAAATTTTTTCTGTTAATGATATGATAAAGATGACGGTAACTTCATTTGCCGTTTTGGCAAAAGAAAAAAATTTAGATCTGCGTTATTCCATACTGCTTAATGAAAAAGAAAGCAATATCAACTGCGATAGAATTAAGCTGCAGAAAATTCTTAATAATCTTATAATGAATGCAATTAAATACACAAATGATGGTTTTATAGAAATTAGCATTATTAAGAACCAAGACGAAATTACTATTGCAGTTAAAGACACCGGAATTGGTATCGACGAATCTGATTTCGAAAAAATATTTTATCCTTTCCAAAGATCAACTTCAAATTCATACAAATACTATAATTCCCAAACAAGCGGGGGTGTGGGGCTTGGTTTATCAATTGCTAAAGAATTGGTAGATTTATTAAGAGGGAAAATTTGGCTGGAATCAGAACCGGGCAAAGGAACTATTTTCTTTGTAACCATACCAGTAAATATTTAATATAGATTAAAATTGTAGTTAAATTACATTCCCGGGGAAAACAGACCAAATACAAAACTTTTTTCTTGAATTAATCATAATGAAAAGTTAACATTATGTATATTCTATAAGCATTTTTCAAGGAGAGAAATGAAATCGATAAAAGACATCTTGGCTTCGCGTCCTCCTCAAACTGTAAAATCAGGTTCTCATATTATTGAAGTTGTAAATTTTATGGCTCAGCAGAATATTGGTCTAGTACCGGTATTATCTGATGACGGCAAATTACTTGGCGTATTTTCTGAAAGAGACCTTGTACGAAGAGTAATTGCAAAAAATTTAGATCTTCACACTACTATAGTTGATGATGTGATGACTAAAGATCTTGTTATTGCAGATGTTAATGAAACTTATGAAGTATGCTTAAAGAAAATGAATGACAGGAAAACACGCCATATTTTGGTAATTGAAAATGAAAAAATGATTGGTATATTATCTATGCGTGATCTGTTGGAATTATATATTAAAGTTCAGCAAGAAACTATTGAAGTACTCCACAATTACATATATTCAAAATAAATATGGAAAACTTTTTTCCCGAACAGCTTAATGCCGTAAGCATTATTCAATTAATGCTTGCGCCGGCAATTATGATAAGTGCATGCGGTCTGCTTTTATTAGGAATGAATAATCGCTATTCACTTGTTGTTAACAGAATCCGTTTATTGAATGAAGAAAAAAGAAGAATACTTTTAAAAGCCGGGGAAAAACCATTATCAACAGATGATAATGTAAGATTGGAAAGTATTGCAAAGCAGATCAATTTTTTAGTTTACCGGGTAAAACTTGTCCGTAATTCTGTTTTAAGTTATGCATTTGCCGTAGCGCTTTTTGTATTAACCTCTTTACTTCTCGGTATATCATCCGTTTTATCTATTTATAAACTTAATTACTTCATCATAATAACATTCTTGCTTGGAATGGTTTCTGTATTAACCGGTGTTTTATTAGCCGGATACGAAACTAAAAAAGGTTACGATATAATAAAGTTCGAAGTTCAGGCACATGATTGATAATGGAGAGCTTTCTAAAAAAAATCTTCTCAAACCCGAATTCTTGATCAAACTCTATTCTAAAGGTGCTTTCCCAATGGCTGATGAATCCGGCGAAATAAATTGGTATATGCCGGATATAAGAACCATTATACCACTTGATAATTACAACATACCCCGTTCATTAAAAAAATTTATGCAGAAAAATCAATTTGAATACAGATATGATACACAAACAATGAGTATAGTGGAAAACTGCAGAAAAAGAGAATCTACATGGATATCGGATGAATTAATCGAAGCATATAAAGGATTACATTCATTTGGATATCTGCATTCGGTAGAAGTTTTTAAAGATGATATACTCATTGGAGGATTATACGGAGTAGTATACAAAGCTGCATTTTTTGGTGAATCTATGTTTTCGTTTGTTCCGCAAGCATCCAAATGTGCATTATTAAAATTAATTGAGCGATTGAATGAAAAAGGATTTGTTCTGCTTGATGTTCAATATCAAACGGAACATTTAAAAATGTTCGGTGCTGTTGAAATTACATTTGAAGAATTTTCAGAATTGCTAATAAAATCATATCAATTAGAACCTCACTTTATATAACTTTATTTAAATCTTTGAATTATCGCCCTCTCAAAAAACAGTTTTTTATTATATTTGTAAACGTTAATTAGAATAAACCTGATTATATTATAATTAATAAATAGATAGAGAGTTTTATGAAAAAAATTTTGTTTCTTTTTATAATATTCAATATAGCTTTTAGTATAAATGCACAAACAGCCGGCGGAAGTATTATGCTCGGTTCGCCTCAAGGTGAATTTAGAAATAATGTTGACCGTTTAGGTTATGGTTTGCAATTTCAAGGAACATTATGGTCGCCAAGTAAAGAAAGACCTTTCACGATTGGAGTAAATCTTGGTTATATGGTTTATGGTGAAGTTACAGACCATAGACCCTGGCCTGGTTTTCCGGAAGTAACATTAGAAGTAAATAGAACGAACAGTTTAGCAAACTTACATCTGCTTCTCCAAATATCTCCTTTTACCGGAACAGTACGACCATACATTGATGGTTTAGTTGGCGGCGCTTATATTTTTACAACTTCTGAAGTTAGAAGCGAAAACAGTGATGAACAAATTGCACAATCAACTAACTATGATGATTTCAATTTAAGCTACGGCGGAGGTCTTGGTTTATTACTTTTAATCTCGCAAGATTTAGGCGATGTAACATCATTATACTTAGATTTAAAAGCACGCTATATGTATGGAACCGAAGCACGTTATTTGACCGAAGAAGATATTGAAGTTTTATCACTAACAGAAGTCCGCTACCGCCCAAGAGAATCTAAAACTGATCTCCTCACTTTTCACATCGGAGTGATAGCTTATTTTTAGTTTTTATATTTAATAAAAATTTAATGATTTCATAAACAAAATAATTGGTAAGAGAAATGATAACTTATAAAGAATTAGGATTAGTAAATTCAAAAGAACTTTTTGCAAAAGCAGTTAAAGGCGGATATGCAATACCGGCTTTTAATTTTAATAATCTTGAACAGCTTCAGGCAATAATTGGCGCATGTGTTGAAGCAAAATCGCCGGTAATACTGCAAGTATCAAGCGGTGCACGTAAATATGCAAATCAAACTTTATTAAAACATCTTGCAAAAGGTGCAGTTGATTATGCTAGCGAACTCGGATATGCAATTCCAATTGTGCTTCATTTAGATCACGGTGATACATTTGAGTTATGCAAATCTTGTATCGAATCCGGATTCTCCTCTGTAATGATTGACGGCTCTCATCACCCATACGAAAAAAATGTTGAACTTACTGCACAAGTTGTTGAGTATGCACATAAGTATGATGTATCTGTTGAAGGAGAGCTTGGTGTATTAGCCGGAATTGAAGATGAAGTTTCCAGTGAAGTTTCCCACTACACAAAACCGGAAGAAGTAGAAGACTTTGTTAAAAAAACCGGTGTTGATTCACTGGCTATCTCGATCGGAACATCACACGGCGCAAATAAATTTACACCAGAGCAATGCACACGTACAGAAGATGGAATATTGGTGCCGCCGCCGCTCCGTTTTGATATTCTTGAAGAATGCGAAAGAAGAATACCGGGCTTTCCGATAGTTCTTCATGGTGCTTCATCAGTACCGGTAGAACTTGTTAGAATTATAAATAGTAATGGCGGAAAATTAAAAGATGCTGTTGGTATTCCTGAAGATCAGTTACGTAAAGCAGCAGCTTCTGCTGTTTGTAAAGTTAATATTGATTCGGATGGAAGATTAGCAATGACTGCTGCAATAAGAAAAGTATTTGCAGATAATCCGGCAGAATTTGATCCGCGTAAATATTTAGGTCCGGCACGCGATGCATTGAAAAAACTTTACATTCATAAAGTTACAAATGTATTAGGAAGCGCTGGTAAAGCATAATTAGAGAAATTTAGTTTAAGTAATGTGTTAATAAAAAATCGATAAGCCCCAAATTTAGGGGCTTATTTTTTTATTAAATACTTTTTAGATTTTAGATACCAACTATTTGGTGAGAAGATATTCCGCAATCTTTCCTAAATCTTTAACATCAAGATTTCCATAAGAAGGCATAACAATACCTTTATACTTATCACGGTATTCCTCGAATCTCGAATCACCGCTGTAAGCCGAAGGATTACGTAAATAATTTAACAGACCATCCCGTGTCCAGTGTTCTTTTATACCAGCAAGTGCCGGAGCCATTTTTGTACCTTCAAGATTTTGGCCGTGGCAAGTTATACATCCGTTTTGTTTTATTATAGTTAATCCGTCAGCATCTGCAGAAGATGTCTCTGATTGTTCAGGGAAATAACTTTCATCCATCTCCGGATATGTTTCTTCTTCACTTGTAACTTTACCTAAAACAAAAAGAATTAAAAATAATCCTAAAAAAGCGGCAACCCATTTTTGAGCATTTGTCATCTATAATTTACCTTTCATTAAAATTCGTTATACAAAGTTAAACCTACCAGTAAAATTAACCAAATCATTCCGGTTCTTCTGCTTTTACTGAATCGTCGTAATATTGTTTGAATTTTTTAATAGAATTAAAAATAGATTGTGCAATCTCCAATTGTCCGGAAAAACTGTTTAAATAAGCTTCATCTTTTCGATTTGAAAGAAATCCGGTTTCAATCAAAACACTAGGCATAGAAGCACCAACCAGTACATAAAAACCGGCTTGTTTAATTCCGAGTGATGGTATCTCAACATTCTTTTTCCAATCCTGATTGAGTAAATCGGAAAATCTTTCCGAGTAGCGCATGTATTGTGAGTGTGCCATAC
>CAYXKL010000080.1:0-12197 GCA_964464825.1 uncultured Melioribacter sp.
GTATGATCTAAATAAATTTATCGATGATATAAAAAGTGCTGCTGTTCAATTTAAAAATCAGGGATCGTATTTCGGAATAATTACTGCTAGGGATGAAGATCAGATAATTTTATCACTCAAGAATATTGAAGATATTATTGTTATTTCTTCAACACTAGATAAAGTTGCTGCTGTTGATAATTTAATTACTGACTTAAATTTAAATTATGATGAAATATTTTATATGGGGGATGATATACTTGATATCCCTCTATTAAGTAAATGCGGAGTTAAAGCAGCACCGCAAAATGCTAAACGTGAAGTGAAAAGAATTGCTGATATTACCTTTAAAATTGAAACGACAGATAATATATTTAAGGAATTATTCAATTTAATAAGTAAATAATCAAATTTCTTGTGATAGAGATTTCATCAAAAATATTTTAATTGAGGTTAATGTGTCTGGTGATCAAATAATATCAAAAGGGAAACAAGTAATTCGAGTTGAAGGAGAAGCCGCACTAAATTTAGTAAATAATATAAATGATGAATTTGTAAAAGCAGTACAAGCAATATTAAATACCACGGGCAGAGTAGTATTTACCGGTATGGGCAAATCTGGAATTATAGCCAGAAAAATTGTTGCTACTCTTAATTCCACCGGAACCGCAGCAATTTATATGCATCCCACCGATGCCCTTCATGGTGATCTTGGTATGGTAAGAAATGATGATATTGTAATTATCATTTCTAAAAGCGGAAATACAGAAGAGCTTATGCATCTCATCCCTATGTTTAAAAGAATTAATGTTACTTTGATTGGAATGCTCGGTGAACCAGATTCTAAAATTGGTAAAGAGTGCGATATTATTTTAAATATTAGCGTAAAAGAAGAAGCTTGCCCATATGATTTAGCACCAACATCATCAACAACCGCTGCATTGGTAATGGGCGATGCACTTGCTATTACTTTATTGGAGATGAGAGGGTTTACACCAGAAGATTTTGCATTGCTGCACCCTGGCGGAAGTTTAGGGAAAAGATTATCTCTTAAAATTGAAGAAATTATGATTACCGGAAAAGATATTCCGGTTGTAAATGAAACAGCATCATTAAAAGATTCAATTTTGGAAATTACTTCTAAACGGCTCGGTACTACTTGTGTTGTAAATAATAAAGGTATTTTAACCGGCATAATCACCGATGGAGATTTACGCAGATTACTCGAAAAAACTTTGGATATTAAAAATTTAACTGCTTCTGATGTAATGACAAAAAAACCTAAAACAATTACGAAAGAATTATTAGCATCATTTGCACTACAACAAATGGAGAATTATAATATTACAGCTTTGATTGTAGTTGATAAGCAAAATAAACCGGAAGGAATAATTCATTTGCATGACTTAGTAAAACTTGGATTGCAAACAAGATGAATAAACTTTTGATAGCTTTAATATTATTTATTTTTATTTCATGTACAGAAGATAAAGTTCAACCTGAAATATTGCAAAATTCTACAATTGGAGAGATACCGGCTCACGAAAGTTGGAATTCTAAAATATTATTTACAGACGAAGGTTTCTTGAAGGCAGTACTTTATACCGATCATCTTAAAAAATATGATCTGCAGAAACAAACATTCCTAGAAGGTGTAAAAATTGATTTTTATGATAAGAATGAAAAAATTGCTTCAAGCCTTACTTCTTTAAAAGGAAGAGTAGATGATATTACAAGAGATATGTATGCAATTGACAGCGTTGTAGCTGTAAATGACAGCGGTACAGTTCTTAAAACATCTGAACTTAAATGGAGAAACAAAGATCAGAAAATCATCACAGATAAATTTGTTTCGATTAAATCTAACAAGGAAGTCATAGAAGGATACGGATTGGAATCTGATCAAGGATTAAATAACTACGTAATTTTTAACGTTACATATTCTGCAATACTTTCCGATAATAAAAGATGATTTTAAAAGTCACTTCAATATTATTTCTAATAATCACTCAAATACTATTTGCACAAAATAATCCTTTAGTAGTAATTGGAGATAGTTTAGTTGGTCGTACTGTGAACAATGAGAGCATAAGAGAAGTACATGGTAATGTTATTATGACACAAGGGGATATCCGGATAACGTGTGATAAAGCAATACAATATTTAGCACGTAACGAAGCAGAGTTAATCGGTAATGTTGTTGTTGTACAAGATAGCATTGTTATTAATACTGAATTGGGATTTTACAATGGCGATTCAAGAGTTGCATATTCAAATTCGGGTATTAGTTTATTTGATGGACATGTAAATTTAAAATCAATAAGCGGTTATTATTATTTTGATGAAAAAAAAGCAGTATTTACAAATGATGTGAATATCCATGATATTGCTGCAAAATTATGGTCAGATAAATTAACTTACTATAATGATATTGATAATGCTGTTGCAGTAGGTAATGTTAAAATTGTAGATTCTGCAACAGTAGTTTATGCAGATAGTTTAGAACATAACCGGAATATGAATACCACTTTTGCTTTTAACAATGTCCGTATTTATGATACTGAAAATAAACTTGCGATATTTGGTAATTACTTTGAAGATTTTAATGATTCGAATTATTCTAAAATTCTTGGTAATCCTTTATTAGTAAAAATTGACACAACTGATTCAGGGAAATTGGATACTCTTTTTGTTACTTCAAAAGTTATGGAAGCAGTTGGCGATAGTTCAAAAAGATTGATCGCAATTGATTCGGTTAAGATTATAAGAGGTGATTTTGCATCAGTATCAAACTATACAGAATTCTATCAGTTAAAAGATGAAATACTTACTTACAAAAGAGAAGGCGATTCAAATGCACCGGTGCTATGGAATGAAGACTCCCAGCTTATAGGTGATACTGTTTTTATCCGTTTAAAAGAAAATAGATTAGATTATATGAAAATTATATCGGATGCCTCTATTATTTCTAAACAAGAAAATTATGAAATGCGCTATGATCAAATTTCCGGCAAAGTAATTGAATTATTTTTCGATGAGAAGGGGTTATTAAAAACCGAAGTTGAAGGAAATGCATTAAGTATATACTATATGTACGAAGAGAATGAACCTAATGGTCTCCTTAAATCTAGTTCTGAAAATGCAAAGATTATTTTTGATAACAAAAAAGTTTCGGAAGTTAAACTTTATGGCAATCCGCAAAGTGAATACCATCCGGAATCGATGATAAAAGAAAAAGAGAGAGAGTTTACTATCCCAACATTTATTATAAATACGAGTAGACCCAGTAAAGAGCAATTAATAAAGAATAAAGGATTTCTTATTGTAACACTTAAAGATGAGTTCAAATATGATTGGAAATGAATTACAATTAAAGAGTGAACATTTAAAAAAGATTTATAAGAAACGTGCAGTTGTTAATGATGTTTCTGTTTCAGTTAAACAAGGGGAGGTTGTAGGTTTATTAGGACCTAACGGTGCCGGTAAAACAACGACATTTTATATGATTGTAGGTATGATTAAACCATACGAAGGGAAAGTTTTTCTTGATAGTAAAGAAATTACAAATGAACCGATGTATAAAAGAGCAAAAATGGGGATCGGTTATTTGCCGCAAGAGGCTTCTGTTTTTAGAAAATTAAGTGTAGAAGATAATATAATGGCAATTCTACAAATGATAGACTTAAATCCAAGTGAAAGGAAAGAACGGTTAGAAAAATTATTAGAAGAACTTGGTATTGCACAAGTTAGGAAAAATATGGGATACCAATTAAGCGGCGGAGAAAGAAGAAGAACCGAAATTGCACGTTCTCTTGCAACTGAGCCAAAATTTATTCTGCTTGATGAACCTTTTGCCGGTGTTGACCCAATTGCGGTTGAAGATATAATGAATATAGTTGCTAATCTTAAACATAAAGGAATCGGAATTTTGATTACCGATCACAATGTTCACGAAACTCTCAGTATTGTTGATAGAGCATATATTTTGATTAATGGTCAGATATTTAAAGAGGGAACAGCAAATTTTTTGGCTGAGGATGCCGATGTACGCAAGCTTTATCTCGGTGAGAAATTTAAACTTGATCGTTATTCTTAATTACAAAAAAATATAATATGAAACGGCAGCAATTACGGCAACATATAGTATGGTCAGTAATGTATATTTAACTCTTCTTTTAATAATAAGCTTACGTTGATAACTCCATGTGGCAGTGTCATCTCTTTTATAATCGCCTTTATCAATAGACCAGCCGTTGATTCCTTTTTCTTGTGTTCTTTTCATATTTGGATTTTTTCTTTATTCAAAGATAAATATAAAATCTATCAATTTGATTGATTTACATCATTATAAACAGATTTCAGATCAAAAAAATTCAATTACAAAAATATCAGCGATTGAATTCCTTAATTATTTTTTGTATTTCCTCTTCAGTTATTCCAGTTCCGTAACTGTGAATATTTTTCTCGGATACTACTTTTCTGCTTACATTACCAAGAGGATTTGGATTCGGATTGCCGGCACGTGCTCTTAATCGTTCTTCGATCTGTTTGGTAAAATTTCCAGCCGGTTGTGAACTTTTAACATTGAATGAAGCCGGCAAATCGAATGATGATACAGAGTTTCCTGAATTGATAGGTCTTGTTTCAAATGCTAATGTTTTTAAATTCATTAAATGCATTGCAGTTACATTTTCAGATACGATTGATCCGCCCCATGTACCCGGTCCTAACGTCATCGAAGGCATCAACCCGGTAGTGTATCCAACTGCTCCAACTGATGACGGAGTATTTACAACAATTCTAAATGCCGGTTTTTCGAGAGCAAATTTCATAATTACTTCTTTATCGTTAGAATGAATTGCAAGTGTGTGACCGATTCCGCCAAATTGTAAAAGTTCAATGCACCGGTGACATCCTTCCAGCCATCCATCAACAGTGTAAAATGCAAGCATCGGTGAAAGTTTTTCAATTGATAGTGGTTCATCTTTTCCTACAAGTGAACATTCTGCAATAAGTACTGTTGTATTTTGCGGAACAGAAAATCCGGCATAATTAGCAATCCACGTTGCCGGTTTGCCAACTATATCAGCATTTAATTTTGCACCCTTTGCAACCGAATTTTCTAATTTCTTTTTCTCTTCTGCATTTACAAAATAACAACCTAAACGTTTTGCTTCTTCAATAACTTTTTCTCTAATAGGTCTATCAACAATCATGGCTTGTTCAGATGAACAAAGAACACCATTATCGAATGTAGTTCCATAGACAATATCAGCTACAGCTTTTTGATAATTGGCAGTTCGTTCAATGAAAGCCGGTACATTACCTGAGCCGACTCCGTAAGCCGGCTTACCAGCGCTGTATGCAGCACGAACCATCGGCATACCACCAGTTGCTAAAATTACAGCAACATTTTTATCGTGCATTAAAGCTTCGGTACCTTCAATTGTCGGTATTGATAAAGATTGAATCAACCCTTTAGGAGCCCCAGCTTTTTCTGCAGCTTCGGATAGTACATGTAAAGATTCTGTAGTACATTTTACTGCTTTCGGGTGTGGACTTGCTACAATTCCATTTCTGCATTTTACAGAAATGATTGCTTTGAACATTGCTGTAGAAGTAGGATTGGTAGAGGGAACTAATGCTGCTACCACTCCCATCGGCTCTGCTATCTTTATAATTTTGCCATCTTTCTGAACATCAATTACACCAACAGTTTTTAAGTCTTTAATAGAATCCCAAACATCACGAGTTGCAAATTGGTTTTTAATAATTTTATCCTGAACTTTTCCGAAGCCGGTCTCATCGTGTGCGGATTTTGCCAGCTTTTCAGCTTCTCTAAAACCGGCATCAGCCATTGCTTTGGTAATTTTATCAACTTGATCTTGGTTATAATGTTTAAATTCGAGTTGAGCTTCTTTTGCTGCTGCAGCTAATGATCTTGCTTCTTGAATCGATTGAAGATCTTTATCGATATTCATAAAGGATTCCGTTCTTTTCAACACGTAATATAAAGAGAGAGAATTCAAACTTCAATTTGCTTTTAGAAGCAATTAATTTAATCAACTATATCCATCTTCTAGTATTATGCTGATATTTAATATATACCTCACCAAAAGTTTCTTTAAGCATGGATTCTTCTGTTTTTATAAAACGATACTGCATAATTAATAGAAATGTAACCGGAACCGTAAAAGATGATAGAGTTCCTAATAAAATAGATTCACCCAATAGTATTAACGTCATTCCAAGATACATAGGATTTCTTGTGAATTTGAATACTCCATTTACTACCAAAGCATTAGATTTTTGAAATGGTTTTACAGTAGTAAAATTTCTTTTAAAAATGTTGTCGGCAGATAAATTTAAGAAAATGCCAACAATAATTAATAGCAACCCGCTTAATTTCCACGGCATGTATATGATTTGTATAACTGGTATGATAAAATGGAATATTAAAATTGAACAGACACAAATAAAAAAGTAAGTTGTTGGTAAGATTTTATTGAACATTTTTACTTAACAAGTTCTTTCAGTTTTTGATAACCGGTTTTGCTAACCGGCAGTTTTACACCATCATGCAAAACTACTCTGTAAGATTCTTTTTCAATAAGCTCTATTTGTTTGATTAAATTTATTTTAACGAAGTAAGACCGGTGAATTCTTAAAAAGTGGTTTGGATCTAAATTTTCTTCAAAATATTTCATAGTTTTTTGTTTGAGTAAATTTCCTTTTTCTGTATAAAGCATAGTATAATCATCCTGAGCTTCAATATAGCGGATATCTTCGGTAGGAACTATAGAAATTTTCTGACCGGTCTTTACAACAATCCTATCAATAAACTCATCTTTTTTTTCAATGTGTTTAACAAGATCTTCAATTTTTTTATCTGCATCGGCTTTGTTTGAAATTAATTTAAATGCTTTCTGCATTGCTTCTTCAAAGCGTTCTTCGGAAAAAGGTTTTAATAAATAATCGGTAGCATTAATTTCAAATGCTTTAAGCGCATATTGATCAAAAGCGGTAGTGAAAATAATTACCGGCGGTTCGTCAAGGATTTCAATCAGTTCAAATCCAGTAATCTTCGGCATTTGAATATCTAAAAACACTAGATCGGGTTTTAGTTCACTTATCTGCTTAAGTGCTTCAAAACCGTTAGAACATTCAGCTAGTAATTTTACATTATCATATTTGCTTAAATAATTTTTTACAATATCTCTTGCTAATTTTTCATCATCTACAATTATTACTTTAATTTTTTCTTCCATAGTTATTATCTCGGTATGAATATGTTTACTTTAAAAATATTTTTGTTTTTTTCTACTGTGAGTAAATTATCCTGGTTGTAGATTAACTTCAAGCGGTTCTTAATATTTTTTAATCCAATACCTTCACCTTTACGGGGTAAAGATTCAGGATCAAAATTATTTTCTACGGTTAATTTAAGATATTCTTTTTCAGGATTGCATTTAAAGTGTATAGTAACTTTTTCCAGACTTTCATAAACACCGTGTTTAATAGCATTTTCTAACAATGGCTGCAGAATCATACTTGGAATTTCAAGTTCTTTACATTCATCACTGAATTCAGTTACGAATTCAAATTTATCAGCAAACCTTACTTTTTCAATATCAAGATATAGCTTAGCATTATTGATTTCATCAATTAGTTTATTCTTTTGTTTTTCGTTTTTGGATAAAGTGCCTCTCAAAAATGAAGAGAGCTTAATTGTCATATCTTGTGCTTTTGCCGGATTACTTAAAGTAAGTGAACTGATAGAATTTAAGCTATTAAAAATAAAATGAGGATTGATTTGATACTTTAAACTTTTTAATTCCGCCTCTTTAACCAATGCGTGTAATTCAACTTCTTTAATCTGTTTTTCTTGAAAATTTGTATAGTAAATAATTACATAATCGATAGCAACTATAACTATGTAATATAAAATACCAATTAAGAATCTCCATACAAGCGAATTAGTTAGAAAATCCGAATAAGAATTTTTCTCGGTTATTATATTACTCATAATATAATAACCAACCAGAATCCATAAACCAGAAGTAATGAGAGCAGCGGCTATATGGTTTAATACTATTTTTAGAACACTATAATTCTCGATGGAATTAAAACTTACCATGTACCAAAGACTGATACCCAACAACAAATAAAATAAATTGAAAATAGAACTATCTAAGAATGCAGATAGAATTGGAATATCAAGAAAAAAATTAAGTACATATAATTGAACAAGGAAAATGAAAAACCAGACAACAAAATATGCTGCGAGAATTTTTCTATTCTTTATAAAAGGATTAACCATTAAATATTTCCATCAATAGCTAAGAATTTCACCGCCGCCGAATATGACGGCACCTTTGATAATTAGTACACCTTGATCATTTGAAACTACCGTTGTGTTGATATACCGCTTGTCATCAAATCCGCCGAATATTGCACTGATATTTACAATAACTTTCCAATCGCTTGGAACAGTAATTGTACATCCACCGAATATACAAGTAATATCAAGAATATTTTCACCCGGTGCTAATTTAGATTTTGTAAGATCAATTTGTGAAGAACCAATTATGGTGGTTACTTTACCACCACGGAATTGTTCAGAAACAAATATTCTGTTCATACTTGTGAATAATACTGACTCTTCGATATAATCAGCATGTGCTGTGGTTCTATTTTCAAAATTTTGAAATTGTTGAGTTTTATCCGGATCAATTACTTTCGGAGCTGGCTGTTTTCTTTTTAATAAAATAAATAAACCAACTAATATTAATAATATGGGCCAGAGATCACGGAATGCAATATCATACAAAAAAGGGAACAAATGTCTCAATGTTCCGAACAATCCTACAAGAACAAAAATAATCCCAAGTGTGCTGTTTTTAGAATTTGATAAAATGATTATACCAACTACTAAAAGAATTGTATGCCAGGAAAAGATTAATTCTTTCAAATCAAAATAAAAGAAATTAAAATTATCAATTACAAGTAGTGCACCGAATGCAATTAGGATTATTCCAAGCCAATTTTTTGAATCTGAATTTTTCATGTTACACCCCAAACTTAATTTTTAATTTCTCCACCGCCGAATATGACTAGACCTTTTACAATAAGAATTTTGTTTTGACCGTAAACAACATTAGGATCTTTTCTGCGGTTGTCTCCAAATCCGCCAAATATAGGAAGCACATCAACTTCAACTTTCCAATCGGATGGGACTAGGATCGTACTGCCTCCAAATATTGCCGTAATATCCAAAATGTTTTCACCTTCAGCTAATTTGCATTGAGTAAGATTTATTTCCGAACCTCCAAAAATGGATACTACAGTTCCGCCTTTAAAATTATCTGTATGAAATACCTTTGAACCACCACCGAAAATTGAAACATCGTCAAAATAATCTTTTGCTTTAGATGCGGTATCACCAGTTCCGATATTACTTTCGCTTCTTCTGGTATGATGATCTCTCTTTCTTAGAATAATATGAAGTCCAATAAAAACAAAAATTAGAGGCCATAATTCCGGAACTAAATTGAATAATCCGATAACTATGAAAACTGAACCGGCAGTTTTATTGTTTGCTAAAAAGAAAAGAAGCAGACCAAATAGAATAAAAAAGTATTCCCAGGAAAATAACTCGATAGGGAATAAGTATATATCCAAATTCCGGAAGACGAATATTACACCTAAAATTATGAGCAGTATTCCGATTATCACACGGGTTTTTACTTGATGCCAAGCCATTTTAGCTCCAATAATATAATTTCTATAACTTTTGACGGTAAATTTAATGAGAGGTTTTGCTTTACAGAACAACTTTTCGGTGAACTGCGGAAAAATATCGGTGAATTAAAGATATTGACAGAAAATGTTTTTAAAATATAATTATTCAATTAATTTAGCTTCATCATTAGCCGGTAATTCTTGCACTTTATTCAGTTGTTTTTCAATTTTTCTTGTCGATTTAGAAGCTTCTTCAATTTTATTACTTGCTTCTTGAAGTTTCTTTTGAGTAGCATCTAAAATATCTCCAAACTTTCCGAACTCTGATTTTACAGTTCCAAGAATTTTCCAAACATCACTCGAACGTTTTTCTATGGCTAAAGTTCTGAAACCCATTTGTAAACTATTGAGTAGTGCTGCAAGCGTAGTTGGTCCGCTGATAGTAACACGAAAATCACGTTGTAAAATTTCGGCTAAACCGGGTCGGCGTAATACCTCAGCATAAAGTCCTTCAATTGGTAAAAACATAATTGCAAAGTCTGTAGTATTTGGAGGGTCAAGATATTTTTCAGCAATTTTTTTTGCTTCACCTTTAATTCTATTTTCAATTCCTTTTTGTGCATCATTAATTAAAGTGATACTCCCGGAATCTTGTGCTTCTAATAAGCGCTGATAATCTTCAATGGGAAATTTTGCATCTATAGGCAGCCAGACAACTTCACTTTTTAATGAATCCCTTCCCGGCAATTTTATTGCAATCTCAACCTTATCATTGCTTCCTTTTTTTGTAGAGACATTTTTTTCATATTGATCTCTGGTTAACATTTGTTCAATTAAATTTTCAAGTTGAATTTCACCCCAGCCGCCGCGAGTTTTAACATTTGCCAAAACATTTTTAAGATCACCAACACCGCGTGCTAATTCTTGCATATCACCAAGACCTTTGTAAACTTGTTCAAGCCGTTCGCTAACAAGTTTGAAAGATTCTCCCAATCTTTTTTCGAGTGTAGAATGAAGTTTCTCATCTACTGTCTGCCTCATTTCCTCAAGCTTCTTTTCATTTTTATCTTGCATTTCTTTTAATTGGATTTCGACTTTATCTTGAAGTTTATCAAGTTTAGTTTCATTAGTTAATGTTAATGTGTTGATTTGTTTAGTGAAGATATCGAGCTGATCTTTTTGTCTCTGTGAAATTTCTCCAATTGTTGATGATATTTGTTCACCAAGTTTTATAATGGATGCACTTAATTCTTCTCTTTGCGATTTAGAATTGCGGGTATATTCGTCACGGTTTCTTCCGATTTCTTCGCGGAATGATCGGTCTATTCTATCGAAATCTTCTTTCCAATCTTCAGATTTCAATAAGGCTATTTTTTTAAATAGTATTATAATTGTAATAAAAATAATAATGGTTAAGATCAGTGTGAATAATAAAATCAGATCATTCATTTCAGCTCCGTGGGAAATACTTCTAAATACCATAGCTTATTTATCAAATATTTTTTTATTCAGCAAATATTATTTCATAATTTTAGCAAGTAATTACTAGAGATTTTAATGCAGAAGTGGAAGAAAATACTATTTGGAATAATCGGAACGGTAATTGCATTAATTATTTTCATTTCTATTCTATCTTACATAATCGTTAACCAATCATTACCGGATTACGATGCAGAATTATTTTTAGATGGATTGAACGGAGAAACTGCAGTTTACCGGGATTCATCAGCTATTCCAATGATAATTGCTGAAACAGACGAAGATGCTATATTCGCTCTCGGTTTTATTCACGCTCAGGAACGTCTATTTCAGATGGATATTGCACGACGAGCTGGTGAAGGTAGATTAAGCGAAATATTCGGCAGCAAAACTATTCCTATCGATAAACTTTTTAGAACAGTTGGAATTTATTCAAACGTAAAAGAAAATTATTCTAAGTTAAATCCATTGACAAAAAAAATGCTGGATGCTTACACAAATGGTGTTAATTCATATATAGATTCTTATAAAGGAAAATATCAAATTGAATTCGATCTTCTCGGTTATGATCCATATAAATGGAAACCTGAACATAGTTTAGTTATTGCAAAATTAATGGCGTGGGATCTAAATGTAAGCTGGTGGACAGATATTGCATTTGCAAATCTTATTCAAAAAGTAGGTGAAGAAAAAGCAAAAGCTATGCTGCCTGATTTTCCTGAAAATGCACCGCGAATTATTCCATCTAATCTTTATAGTTCTTCCAATATTTCGAATAATCTTATTGAAGTAGATCGATATTACAGAAAGTTTATCGGTTACAAAGGAACGCATATTGGTTCTAATAACTGGGTGGTGAATGGAAAAAAATCTTATTCAGGTAAACCGATAATTGCTAATGATCCGCATCTGGGATTTGCAGTACCTGGTAAATGGTATTTTGTAATTATCAGAAGTAACAATTTAAATGTTGAAGGATTTACCGTGCCGGGTATACC
>CAYXKL010000081.1:0-12116 GCA_964464825.1 uncultured Melioribacter sp.
TGTAGGTTATAGTATAAGCGGTGAATCCGTTTGGGGATATAAAATATTAATTTTTCTTTTTGAAGCATTCACATTTTTATTCATTTATTTGATATTAAAAAAACTTGGGAAAGAAATTAAATATATACTACTATATGCATACTGTCCGTTAACGATAATTCAATTTTCAGTTGATGCCCACCTTGATGCATTTGGTATAACACTACTCGCCGCTTCGATCTATTTTTATATTTCGAAAATGAAATTACCATCACTTATACTACTTGGTATTTCATTATCAATAAAGCCAATCGGAATTTTATTTCTCCCTATTATGTTTTTAGATCAAAAAAAGGTAGCAGATAAAATCTACGTAATGATATTACCATTATTAGTTTTTTCAATTCAATTTATTCCATACATATTTTCAGCGAATCCATTTGAGGCCCTATTTATTTATACATCCAATTGGTCGTTCAATGGATTCATTTTCAAACTTATTTATTTAATTTCTCATAATAATCAGTCCGCTAGAATTATTTGCGGTATTCTACTAATTATATCCTTAATTCCTATTTATATAAGTAAAAGAGATATTATTACAAAATTTTACATTGCTCTATTGTTACTTTTTATATTTTCACCGGTAGTTCACCCATGGTATATTGGATGGATTGCATTGTTAACATCGATTACGCAAAATAAAAGCGGGATCATTTATTTATCGTTAAGCAGTTTAACTTCAATAACTATATACAATTATATATTAAATGGAGTGTGGAAGGAATATTGGATTATATTATTGATACAATATTTACCAGTAATATATTTATTTATGATAGAAATATTTCCTGAAATAAGTACAGATTTTTTTAAGAAATATAAATGGGTGGATAAATAATCAAAAATATTTTTGAGCCATTTTTTTTACTCGCAAGACACATCTTTATAAAAACCATAAAAGAAAATGAATTTTAAAGAAATAAATAAAATATGAGGTCTTTTTGTTTTCTTATTCAAAGAATTAAACTAACAAAGTGTATTGACAAAACTTTTCAGCACAACTATTTTGCATTTGTAGATTTTCACTAAAACTTATTCAATCTACTTAGTCAATTCATAATTAAACTAAGTGGAAACAGATGCTAAAGAGAGCATCACATATTTTGTATCACTCAATTCAAAAAAACTTCAATTATTTATATCCACTCTACATCATATCGATAAATACCACTACTAAAATAAATTCCGTCCGGTCTTTCCAATCAAGTTTTAATGCGTACATATTATTTAATAACCATATAAATAATAGAAAATTAATTATATAAGAATTTGTTGAACAAATTCTAAATTGATTTTATTATGTATTAATCAAAAGTACAGTACAGTAATATTATTCTATACTTATAGGAGAAAACTATAATGAATCGTACAGAAAATTTCTTAATTATTTTAGTTCTGGGATCGCTTTGGGGATTCTTTGAGATGATATCATTACCGGTATGGATATTATGTTCTTTAGGTATTTTGTTTTTAGTAATTGGTAGAAAATTAATTAACATACCTGGAACAAGCTTATTGATAGGGTTAGTAGTTTGCTTTTACAAAACTTATGGTGATAATTTCTTCATCTGCCAATGGGCTGGGGTTTTGTCGCTTGCCGGTTCTTTCGATTTTTTTACAAGTTTAGTTTTTAAATTAAACTGGCAGAAACCTATTTGGAATGGTGTTAACGGATTTCTTTCTAATATTTCTGCTCTTATTGTTTTTGTATTTTTAATGGTTATTGTATTCAAAGAACAATACTGGGTAGATGAAGGATTTGAACGTGTTTTAAATTACGCTACAAATAGTATGATTCCGGCAGCAATAGTTAGCGGAGTAATTACTTCGCATGTAGGACTCTACTTAGGTTCTTTAATTCAAAAATATAGTGTTTCAATCTCCCGAAAGTTAATTCCGGGCATTTATTTAACCGCAACAATTTTATTATGGCTTGCTGCATCATTTAATTAATTAATGAATATTCTTAATACGGTATAAAATGTTAGCGGATAAAAAAATAATTAACAGATGGAATCCGTATAAAAATCCGGAGTGCACCGCTGTCTCTAATCCTGAAGCTGATTGGATTGCAAATGAAGTGATTCTCTCTATTTTTATAAATCAACAAGAACTTACAAACTTCTCATGCAGTCCAGATAATCTCGAAGAAATGGCAGTTGGTTTTATTTTTTCAAGCGGCATCATATCAAATCTAAATGAAATCGATCAGATTAGTACATGTAAAGATAATTTTAAGGTTAACATTTCCTTAAAGAAAAATATCCCATTCAATTTTAGTAAGTGGCAAAAAAATCAAACAATAACCTCGGGTTGCGGACAAGGTAAATCGATAAATATTGATACTTTACGAAAAATGATTTCTGAAGTGGAAGGATCATTTCAAATAGAGCCACAATATTTATGTGAATTATTTACAGATCTTAAAATTATTTCTCAGGGATATAATAAAACCGGCTGTATTCATTCCGCCGCACTTATCTGCAAAGATGGAAATTCAGTTTTAAGAGAAGATATCGGAAGGCATAATGCTATAGACAAAGTAATCGGAGCCGGATTACGTCTATCACTCGATTTTTCGAAATATATTCTTTGTTGTTCAGGTAGAATTTCTTCCGAAATGATTTTAAAAGCCGGTAAAGCTGGAATACCAATCGTTACATCTAGAGCCGCTCCAACAAGTCTTGCCGTAGACATTGCCAGTGAATTAAATATTACTTTGATCGGTTTTGTACGCGGATTAAAATTTAATATCTACTCGCATTCTGAAAGAATTACGTTCAATTATGATGTAACATTAATCAAAGAAGATGAATATGAAAAATGCGCTGATACAATTAACAATAATTAACCATAAAAATGAAATGGAGTGTAAATGAAAACAAAAATCACAATCATTGCTATACTGCTTAACGTTTCAATTTTTGCTCAGGGATTAGAATTAAAACCTTATGGATTCATTAAAGGGGACGCAGTATACACATCACAAGGTGTACTTTCTTTTGGTAACCCAAATCTATCTTCTCCTCAATTAGCTAATGGTGTTGATGAAAGTGCTGTTGGTTTCACAGCAAAGCACACACGCTTTGGATTAAAAGGTTTAACCGGAACTGATATTAAAGTCGGTGGCGTTGTTGAGTTAGATTTTTTCAGCACCGGGGGTTTTGATCCGAATGTTAATCCTAGAATAAGACTTGCTTATGCCTCGGTTGCATGGGAAAATTTAGAATTGCGGTTCGGTCAACAATGGGATCTTTATTCTCCACTGAATGCAACTACTAATAACACAAATGGTAATTTATGGTTCGGAGGTAATTTAGGTTTCCGGCGCGGTGCAATACAACTGCATTACAAAATTCCGGCTGAAGGATTTCAACCAATGATACAATTAGCATTAGCTGAAGCTGTTAGAGAAACCGGAACTGGAATTGGTGATGATAACAAAGCTATTATACCGATGATTCAAGGAAGATTTTCTGCAAAATTTTTAGAGAACAAAGTTGTTGGTGTTTATTTTATTTATTCAAAGTTTACTCCTAAACCTGATACTTCTTCATTTGATTATACATCCTCGGGATTTGGAGTTGATTTTACTTTACCGTTCCATAAATATTTTGAATTACATGGCGAAGTTAATATGGGTACCAATCTGAATAATTCAGATTTATTTACTATAGCTGGTAAAGGGAAAAATGGTGATGATAGAAAGAATTTAAGTTTCTGGACAAATATTACATCAAAAATTTCAGATCAATTTAATTTTGTCTTTGGTTTAGGTATGGATAAAAACCAGACTGATAATTTAGCTAATGGTGCTATCGAACAAAATCTTGTTGTTTATGGCGATTTTATTTTCCCGATAACAAAAGAATTTTCACTCTCTTTAGAATTAGGAAATATCTCAACAAGTGTAAAAGGTATGGATAGTAGAAATGCTGTTGTAGGAATATTCTCAGGTAAAGTTAATTTTTAATTTAATAGGTGTGCGGTGAACAAGGTTAAAACAATAGAAGATAATTTAGAAATTTTAGGTCCATTTGTTTTGGATATTAAAAAATATTTAACGGAAACCCGTAATAGATCACTATTCAAGAAATTACCAATAAGTGATTTAACTGAGAACACTAATAAAAAGTTAGCGGATGGAAGTTATTTATTCAGTCCTTGTGGTGTTGAGTTAAACAAAAGCGAATGCAATTTATTAGCATTACAACTGATGGATATTTTGAAATTACATCTTGTTGACCGTAAAAATGAAATTGATATTATCAATAATTTATTACTGAATGAAAAAATAATACCTGAACAAATAATTTTAGATACTATTAAAAATGACGGTAACGAAATAAAAAAACTGATAAGGGAGTTAAACATTCCCGAAGATCTATTTACTTTTTATTTAATATATCTAACCAGACCATTTAGAGAACAAGCAGCAGAGCATCTTGTTGGTAAAATTGAAAAAATGATTTGGTTATATGGTTACTGTCCGGTTTGCGGTCATTGGCCTTCACTTAGTCATATCAGTTCAGAAAGTGGTGCCAGAACATTGTGGTGCTTATGCTGTAATTCAAAATGGAATTTCAAAAGAACTCAATGTGTATTCTGTTTAAATGAAAATCAAGAACAGTTAGAAATCATTAACCCAATTGATGAAGATAAATATAGAATACAAACATGTAAAAAATGTAAACGATATTTAAAAGAAGTCCGCAGTAGTTTAGAAATAAATGAATTCCCTTTTGATAAAATGTATTTAGGCACTTTGCCGCTTGATGTGATAGCTGAGAGCGAAGGATACATTCAGGAATCTATACTAACAGTTAGATATAATAATGATGATGGGAATGAACTATTGATGTACCGTCAGAAAGCAATAAAACAAAAGATTATTTACAATTAGAAAAAATTAGGGTTCAAAAAAATTAATAACCCAAAAAGGAAAATGCCTATGAAAATATCTCGACGTGGCTTTTTAGGTGCAGCCGGTACCGGAACTTTAGGAGGTGTTTTATCTCTCTTTGGTGTACCGAAAAGTACAAAAGCAGCTGAGATACCGGAAATTAAAACCGTACGTTCTACTGAGACAACAACTATATGCCCTTATTGCGGAGTTGGTTGTGGACTCATAGTATCGGCACGAGATGGTAAAGTGATAAATGTTGAAGGAGATCCAGATCACCCGATAAACGAAGGATCACTTTGCTCAAAAGGTATGGCACTATACCAGATTGCAAATAATGAAAGACGATTAGATAAAGTTAAATACCGTGCACCCGGAAGTTCTGAATGGGAAGAAAAATCCTGGGAATGGGCTTTACCAGAAATTGCAAAACGTGTAAAAGCAACAAGAGATAAAACATTTATAGCAAAAGAAGAAGACAAAATTGTAAACAGAACAAATGGAATAGCATGCCTCGGCGGAGCCGCTCTCGATAATGAAGAATGTTATCTCTTATCTAAACTGATGCGTTCGCTTGGTGTTACTTATATAGAACACCAGGCGCGAATATGACACAGCGCAACAGTGGCCAGTTTGGCTGCTTCGTTTGGACGCGGTGCTATGACAAATCATTGGATTGATTTAGTCAATACCGATGTAGCAATGATTATGGGATGTAACGTTGCTGAAAATCATCCGATTGCTACAAAGTGGCTTACAAAAGCTAAGGAACGCGGAGCTATAATTATCAATTGCGATCCCCGTTTTACTAGAACGTCATCCTTCGCGGATATCTATTGCAAATTAAGAAGCGGCACCGATATAGCTTTTGTAAATGGGATAATCAATTATGCTTTAGAAAATAATTTTATCAACAAAGATTATGTACTTGAAAAAACAAATGCATCATTTATTATTTCCGAGAAATATTCTTTCGATGACGGTTTGTTCAGCGGATACGATCCGGCTAAAAGAGCATACGATAAAACTCTTTGGGCATACGAATTAGATGGAAGCGGAATTCCTAAGAAAGATAAAAGTCTGCAGCATCCAAGATGTGTTTATCAGTTGATGAAAAAACATTTTGAACGATATGATATGGATACCGTTTGCAAAATCACCGGTGCACCAAAAGAAACCTATGAAAAAGTATGTAAAGCATTTACATCAACATATAAGCCGGATAAAGTTGCAACATGGCTTTATGCTATGGGAACAACACAACATACACACGGGACACAGAATATCCGCTCCTATGGTATTTTGCAGATGCTGATGGGTAACATCGGATTAGCTGGAAGCGGAATTAATGCTCTACGCGGCGAATCAAATGTTCAGGGTTCTACGGATATGGGATTATTATTCCATTTACTCCCCGGTTATTTAGCATCACCCACTAAAGCAGATCAATCACTAGAAGATTATTTAAAAGTAAATGTACCAAAAACAAAAGATCCTAAATCTGCTAACTGGTGGAGCAATTATCCAAAATATATAGTATCACTTTTAAAAGCCTGGTATGGAGATAATGCAACAAAAGAAAATGATTTTGCTTTCAATTACATACCAAAAAGAAGCGGAGACTATTCCCACATTTCATTATTTGAAACAATGTATGAAGGTAAATTAAAAGGACTGTTTCTATTTGGACAAAATCCGGTTGTAGGTGGTCCTAATTCAAATAAAGAAAGACAGGCTCTTGATAGACTTGAATGGATGGTTGCAGTTGATATCTTCGAAACTGACACATCTGTATTTTGGAAACGCCCCGGCGTTAATCCGGCAGATATCCAAACAGAAGTATTTTTATTACCGGCATGTTCATCTGTAGAGAAAGAAGGATCCGTATCTAACAGCGGAAGATGGGTACAGTGGAGATATAAAGCTGTTGAACCCGTTGGTGAATCCCGTTCTGATTTATGGATTATTGATGCATTGCATAAATCTATAAAAAACGAATATTCATCCAGCGGTCTATTCCCTGATCCAATAGTTAAATTAAAATGGGATTACGAAAGCGGCGACAAAGTAGATATTCATAAAGAACCCGATGTTCATCTTGTAGCAAGAGAAATAAACGGCGGATTTTTAGTAGATAAAGAAGTAATGATTTTAAAAGATCTAAAATCATTTAAGAAGGGAGATCAGGCAGCATCATTTGCAGCATTACAAGATGATGGTTCTACAAGCTGTGGTTCATGGATTTACTGCGGTTCATATCCGGGTCATACACAAGAAAAAAATAATATGGCACGCCGTAAGAAAAAAGATGCAGTGAATAATATCGGACTATATCCAGAATGGGCTTGGGCTTGGCCAGTAAATAGAAGAATTATTTATAACCGTGCATCCGTTGATTCTAAAGGTCAGCCACTCGATCCGAAACGCTGGGTAATTAGATGGAATAATATAACCAAAAAATGGGAAGGTGATGTTCCCGATGGCCCATGGCCACCGGATGAAAAATATCCATTTATAATGAAACCGGATGGACATGCATGGCTGTTTGCAGCAAACTTAAATGACGGTCCCTTCCCCGAACATTATGAACCGCTTGAAAGTCCGGTTAATAATTTTATTTCTAATCAACAGGTTAATCCGGCAATCAAACAATGGTTTAAATCCAATCCAGAAGGAAATGCGGTTGGTGATACAATTAAATATCCGATCATTGGAACTACTTACAGAGTAACTGAACATTGGCAAGCCGGAGCAATGACACGCAATATTCCATGGTTAGCAGAACTTGTTCCGGATGTGTTTGTAGAAATTGGAACAGATTTGGCTAAAGAAAAAAGTATTGAAAATGGAGATAAAATTATTGTAGAAACAGCAAGAGGATCAATGGAAGCATTCGCACTTGTAACACATCGTCTGCAGCCATTCCAGCTTGATGGTAAAACAGTTCATGAAATTGGAGTTATTTGGCATTTCGGTTACAATGGGTTGGCTACGGGTGATAGTGCTAATCTTCTTACGTCGCACATAGGTGATGCTAACACTATGATACCTGAATACAAAGCATTTCTCTGCAATGTATATAAAAAGAACGGAGGTGCTGTATGAAAGCATTACTTATAGATTCAACAAAATGCATCGGTTGCCGTGCTTGTCAGATTGCATGTAAACAATGGAATGAATTGGAACACGAAGAGACAACATTTTTTGGCGGCAACGGTTATCAAAATCCTCCAAATCTATCACCAAAATCATGGACATTAATTTCGTACAACGAAATTGAAAGTGAAAAAGGATTTGATTGGGTATTCAGTAAAGCTCAATGCTTCCATTGCATTACACCAGCTTGTGCATCTGCGTGTCCGGTTGGTGCTCTTACAAAAACAGAAGCCGGACCAGTAGTATATAATGCATCAATTTGTTTAGGATGCCGTTATTGTCAATTAGCATGTCCGTTTGAAATTCCAAGATTCGAATGGAATAAAGTTATACCTGAGATAACCAAATGTAATATGTGCGCTGATAGAGTAAATGCCGGATTAGAAACTGCTTGTGCAAAAACATGCCCAACTGATGCAATAATTTTTGGTGAAAGAGAAGATCTTATTAAAGAAGCAGAGAAAAGAATTAAAAACAATCCGGATCGTTATGTAAATCATATATATGGTAAAGATGAGGTAGGAGGAACTTCTGTTTTACATATTTCAAGCGTTCCATTTGAAAAAATTGGTTTCAATACAAAAGTACCTATGGAACCAATTGTATCAAGAGCAGAACATGCAATGAAACCGATCCCATATGTTTTAACTGGATTAGGTTTAGTTCTTGGAGGTGTTTCCTGGATTGTAAATAGAAAGAAAGAACTTGAAGAAGAAAAAATCGGGAAGGAGGGTTAAAGATATGGCTACAGAAAAAAAACTCTCTAAAATTGTTAGTGATATGAAGAATCATTTTATGAAACTTTCATTTGGTGGAAAAGTCGTATGGTTCCTTGCCGCATTAGGGCTTCTTCTAATTTTATACAGATATGCATTCGGGCTTGGTGCAGCTACAAATTTAAGTGATGGTTATCCATGGGGATTTTGGATCGGTTTTGATATTCTTGCCGGTATTGCTCTTGCCGCCGGTGGTTTTGTTATGGCTGGAACAGTTCATTTATTTGGTGGACGTAAATATCATGCTCTTTCTCGTCCAGCAATTTTAACAGCACTACTTGGTTATCTCCTTTTCATTTTCGGTTTGTTTTTCGATTTAGGTCGTCCCTGGAATTTATGGAGAGCAATCTATTCATGGAATCACGCATCACCAATGTTTGAAGTCGCATGGTGTGTAATGCTTTATACGACAGTTCTAATTTTAGAATTTATGCCCGTGATTCTTGAAAAATTCAAGTTAGATAAATGGCTTGCACTCTGGAAAAATATTGTACCCTGGATTGTAATTTTTATGCTTGGAATGTTTACACTGGCAATGTCATATTCATTTGTTTGGGCTGGAATTATGGTGTTCATTTTGCTTGTATGGGAACTTTCGATGAGAAAGGGATGGATGCCGCGTGATAAACAGATGCCGATCATATTAATTATGGCTGGTGTAATATTCTCAACTATGCACCAATCATCATTGGGAACAATATTTCTATTAGCACCAAATAAACTTCACATATTATGGTACACACCAATTATTCCGTTATTATCACTTTTATCTGCAATAATGGTTGCACCAGCTATGATAATATTCGAATCATTAATGAGCGAAAAAATTCTTAAACATGAATCCCGATTTGATCTCCTTTCCGGAATAGCTAAGTGGATTCCCTATTTATTAGGTTTTTATTTCATCATTAAAATAGGTGATTTAATCGTTCGCAGTGTTATATCAGAAACTTTAGCATTCAACACACAAGTAATATCATGGTGGTTAGAAGTTATCATTGGTATAATAATTCCCTTTATTTTATTTGTGATGCCGGGTAAAATCAAAAATAAAAAAGATATGCTTAGAGGTTCTACATTCATAATAATTGGATTAATATGGAATAGACTTAACCTGGCAATAATTGGGAATAAAGTAGAAGGTTGGGAAACTTATTACCCGCTATGGACAGAAATATTTATTTCGGTTGGAGTTGTATCGATAGGATTAATTGTATTCAAGTGGGCAGTTGAAAATCTACCAATCTATGAACATAAAACTGCAACTTGATTTTGAATTGTAGCATTAAAAGTGTCAACTGACAGAGTAAAAAGTTTATTACTCTGTCAGTTAGATTTTTCAATAACGGAGAGGAAGAAACTGGTGTTTCAGCCGGTCTTCAAAACCGGTAGCTGGCGGATAAAACCGTCGGTGGTAGGTTCGATTCCTACCCTCTTTGCTTTCATTATCTGCTGATTATCATGCAAAACGAAGAACTTAAAAAAATACCCGCTGTTGATAAACTTCTATTAGAACCTTCCATTTTAAAATTAAAAGAAACATTTGATATTAATCTTATAACAAATCTAATTAGAAATATTTTGAATAATGAGCGAGTTTCAATTTTAAGTGGCGGTAAGGCGAAAAATATAGATCAAGTTTGTGATGAAGTAATGAAATCACTCAATAGAATTAAAATTAATAGCATAAAAAAAGTAATTAATGCTACTGGAATTATATTAAATACAAATCTTGGCAGAGCACCTCTACCAAAAAAAATAATTAATGAGATCATTCCAATAATAAGCGGTTATTCAAATTTAGAATTTGATTTATTTACATCTAAACGCGGAAACAGAACAGATAATATTTCAGAGCTAATAAATATTATTACACAAGCGGAAAAAGCCGAAGTTGTAAATAATAATGCTGCTGCAATAATTCTTATTTTAAAAACTTATGCTGAAAAAAAGGAAGTAATAATTTCAAGAGGAGAATTAATTGAAATAGGCGGATCATTCCGGCTTCCTGAAATTATGAAAACCAGCGGTGCTTATATGACTGAGGTAGGGACTACTAACCGTACCAATTTAGAAGATTATGAAAGAGCAATAAATAAAAATACCCGGATAATATTAAAAGCTCATAGATCAAATTATTACATTAAAGGATTTACTGAAGAAGTTGAACTAAAGAGTCTATCAGTACTTGCTAAGAAAAATAATTTAATATTGCTGCATGATATTGGTTCCGGTTTATTAAAAAGACTTAATAAATTTAAATTAATTGATGAACCTGACGTACAAAGTTCAATTAAGAATGGAGCTGATTTAGTTACATTCAGCTGCGATAAATTAATGGGCGGACCTCAAGCTGGTATAATTGACGGAAGAAAAGATTTAATTACACAAATTTCTAAATCACCTCTAATGAGAGCACTACGTGTTGATAAAATTACAATTGCAATTTTATCAGAAATAATAAAATTGCATTTAAATGAAGATGAACTTTACAAACAGCTACCATTATTTCAAAAATTAAACAGAAGCAAAGATGAACTATTCTCTTTAGCCGAACAACTAAAGAATAAATTGATGGATTATTCAATTGATTCAGAAATAATAGAAAGTAAAGCACAAATCGGCGGCGGTTCATTACCTCATATCGAATTAAGTAGTTTTGCTGTCAGATTAAAATTAAAAGTAACAGAAAAATCCTATTCTGATAGATTGTATAATATTATGCTTCAAGCTGATTACCCTATTGTTTCCATTTTGAGAGAAGGTAATATTCTATTTGATATCTTAACAGTAGAATCAGAAGAGATTGATTCAATGGCAGAGACAATATTTCATTCCATAAAAGTAATTGATAATAAAAAATTATAATGATGAATAGTCATATAATTATTGGTACAGCCGGTCATGTAGATCACGGAAAGACTTCATTAATAAAGGCATTAACCGGAATTGATTGCGATACACACCCGGAAGAAAAAATCCGTGGCATTACTATTCATCTTGGTTTCTCTCATTTAGATTTTGAGAACGGTATCAGCATAGGTATTGTTGATGTTCCTGGACATAAAGATTTTGTAAACACAATGATTGCCGGTGCCAGCGGTATAGATATGATTTTATTAGTTATTGCTGCAGATAGCGGTATTATGCCTCAGACAGTTGAGCATATTCAAATTACACAATTACTTGGGATTAAATCCGGGGTTATTGTTTTAACAAAAATAGATCTTGTTGACGAA
>CAYXKL010000082.1:0-12097 GCA_964464825.1 uncultured Melioribacter sp.
GGTATGGTCTTAAGATGGAATAATGAACTTTGGACAATCGTTGAATTTCAACATGTTAATCCCGGTAACTGGCGGGCATTTGTTCGAGCAAAATTAAAAAATATGAAGACCGGAAAAGTATTAGAAAATCGTTTTCGTGCCGGTGAAAGTATTGATGACGTTCGTGTTGAAAGACATCAATACCAATTTTTGTATCGAGAAGGACAAGATTTTGTCTGTATGCATAATGAAACATTCGATCAAATAAATATTTCACCGGATATTATAGGTGAAGGTCAGCAATTCTTAAAGGAAAATACAAACATAGATTTGTTAATGGACGGTTCTCAGATAGTTGCAATTGAATTACCGGTATTTATTAATTTAAGAGTTGTTTATACGGAGCCAGGTGTTAAAGGTGATACCGCAACAAATACTTTAAAACCAGCAAAACTAGAAACCGGAGCTACGGTCAACGTTCCACTATTTGTAAATGAAGGAGATTTACTAAAGATTGATACAAGAACTTCATCGTATGTAGAACGGGTAAAAGAATAAGCTCAATAAAAGAGAAAGTTTTTACTTTCTCTTTTATCATCTTAAAAATTTTCTAACAGCATCCGCACAATTTTCACCATCTATAGCAGCAGAGATAATTCCACCGGCATAACCAGCTCCTTCTCCACATGGAAAAAATCCATTTAACTGAATATGCATAAGCGTTTCTTTATCTCTTGGAATCCGGATTGGTGAACTGGTTCGTGTTTCAGCAGCTAAAATCTGAGCTTCATCGGTTAAATATCCTCTCATTTTTTTCCCAAATTCAATTAATCCATTCATTAATCCATTAACAATAACTGGAGGAAGCAGCTCATTTAATGGTGTACTTATTGTCCCGGGAATGTAAGAAGTTTTAGGAAGCGAGCTGGATGTTTTCCCTTTTATAAAATCTGTAATGCGCTGTGCCGGTGCTCTTTGTGTGCCCCCTCCTGATTCAAATGCAATTTTTTCAACTGACTTTTGAAATTCTAATCCGGCTAATTCCTTGTGTTCAATAAAATTTTGCCAATCAATTTCATTAATTGATACAACTAATCCGGAATTAGCAAATGGAGAATCACGCCGGGAAACACTCATTCCGTTTAGAACAAGTTCACCGGGTGCAGTAGATGCCGGGATAATTATTCCGCCAGGACACATGCAGAATGAATAAACTCCACGTTCATCAATTTGACAAGTTAGATTGTAAGCAGAAGCCGGTAAATTTGGATTCCGACTTACTGAGTGGTATTGAATCTCATCAATTAATGCTTGAGGATGTTCAATCCTAACCCCCATTGCAAAAGGTTTCGACTCTATCTTTATCTTTTTTTTATTGAGTAGATAAAAAATATCTCGTGCAGAATGACCCGTTGCAAGAATAACAGCATCACCAATTAATTCATGTTCATTATTAACAACTACACCGTTAATTTTATTTTTACTAATTATAAAGTCTGTTACTCTTGAATCGAAATGTATCACACCACCACAATTTAAAATTGTGCTGCGAATATCAGCTACAACTTTGGGCAATTTATTAGATCCAATATGCGGATGAGCGTCAATCAAGATATCTTCTTTAGCACCATGCTGAACAAGTAATGAAAGAATCCGTTTAACATTCCCACGCTTGGTAGAACGTGTGTATAACTTGCCATCACTGTATGTGCCGGCACCTCCTTCTCCAAAACAATAATTTGAATTTGGATTAACTATTCCTTTTTGCTGTATTGCTTTAAGATCTTTCCTACGTGTTTGCACATCTTTACCGCGTTCTAAAACGATTGGTTTGATTCCAAGTTCTATTAGTCTCATTGCAGCAAACATTCCAGCCGGACCAAATCCAACTATGATTACTTTTAGATCACTCTTTACCGGCTTAAATTCAATTTGTTGATATAATGGAATAGGTTTTTCATTTAAATAAGCAATTACACGTACACGATAAAATGGGCTTTTACTACGTGCATCAATAGAACGGCGGATAGTCTGAACTGCATTAACATCATTATAATCAAGTTTTAGTTTTTGTATTACCGATGATCTTATGAATTCAGGATCATTGATCAATTCTGGTGGGACTACTAACTCTATTTCTTTTTTCATACCGTCCTCTGTTTTGAGGAAAATTTTTGAGTTAAGAGTGAAGATTGCAGAGTGAAGAGTTAAATACCCTTTGCAGTTTTAATACTGCTGGATAATAATCTTTCTAACTCATCACAATCTTTAATCATACTATCGAATTCAGACTGGTTAATAATTTCAGTTCGATAAAATAAATTCAACCAATAATCAGTTTCTCTACTTTTAAAGAAATAAATAATTTATTAATAAAATCCTTTTTAGATACTGCACTTTGAGATTCGGAGACATTGGCAACAATAGAAGTACCAGCTTTGAGCAATTGTATATAAAGCGCTTCTAATGATTTATCTTTTTGAATTAAATACTAGAATAATTTAACTATACGAATTCCAAAATCAATTGCTTTATGTAGTAGAACACCTTTATATAATTGTTGTGGTTCATAAATTCTGGACATAAAAAAGTCAAAAATAATTTTTAATTACATTGTTAACACATTAAAATTTTTCACTCATCACTCTACGCTCTAAACTCTTCACTAATAAGTTGATTTAGTAACTCCTCCATCCACTCCAATAGTTGTTCCGGTAATGTAACCAGCTTGCTCGGATGCGAGATATACAACGAGGGATGCTATTTCATCGGGGCGTGCTAATCTTTTCATCGGAACATCATTAGCCATAGCGGCAAGTACATGCTCATGCGAATCACCAGATTGTTTGGCTCGTGCTACTGCTAGTTCATAAAGTCTAGCTGTTAAGGTATAACCTGGAGCTACATTGTTAACTGTAATATTAAATTTACCGACCTGACTGCTTAATGTTTTTGCAAATGCTGTTACACTGCTTCTGAGTGCATTTGATAAAATTAAATTATCTACCGGTTGCTTAACAGAGAGCGAGGTGATATTTATAATTCTACCCCAATTGTTTGACTTCATATCCGGTAATACAAATCTTGTAAATCGTACAGCACTCATTAGAACCTGGATAAAGGCTTCTTCCCAATTTTCATCCGATAAATCTTCAAAGTATCCCGGTTGAGGTCCCCCGCAATTATTAACCAAAATATCAATATTGCCAAAATTATTATTAACTGTTCTAATCGTGTTTTCGATATCAGAAACTTTATTAATATCACAAACCTCCCATACCGGTTCAACGTTGTATATAGATTTTATTTCTTTTTCTGTTTTAATTAAATTTTCTTTATTGCGCGAGCAAATAGCAACTTTGCATCCTTCCTTTATAAATAGTTCAGTAATTGCGCGACCAATACCCATACTGCCGGCAGTTACTAAAACAGTTTTACCTTGCAGATGAAGTTCCATAATTCTCTCACTGTGTATTTATTATAATAGCTATTCCCTCTCTTATCATCATTACAGCATAAGCTGCAAGAAAAAGTGAAGCAATTTTAGCAAATGCTTTTGAACCGCCTTCCCCAAATGCTCTAGTTAACCATTTTGCATTTGTTAATGTTAAAGCAATTATTAAAAAATTTGCAAGCATAGCAGAAATAGTTGGTACAAATCCGTATTTATCATTTAGAATAAGAATTGTGGTTAAAGCTGCCGGACCCATAATGAGCGGAATTCCAAGTGGAACAATTCCAATGTTTGTATGTGGATTTCTCCGGTTTTCTGATGATGAGAGAATATCGTTAATACTAAGAATAAGAAGAACTAAACCTCCAGCAATTCTGAAATCATTAATAGTTATTCCCAAAAACCGCAGAACTGCTTTACCGGCAAATAAAAATCCAATAGCTACTAAAAAAGCAGTAATACATGCTTCAAAAATTAATTTTTTCCTCTGGAAATTTGATATCCCTTCTGTAAATCCTAAGAATACCGGAGTAGTTCCTATTATATCAATGGCTACAAAAAGAGGAATGAATGTTAAAAGAAATAAATTGAAATCCATAATAAAACTGTTTATCTCAGTTGAAATTTAATAAAAATCCCACTTTAAAAGTGGGATTATGAAAAAGTAATTTGCAAGAAATCCGATCAGTTTATAGCGGAAGAATTTTTCTTTAGTATTTGTTCATTAACAATCTGCTCTGTATCTAAGGCGATAACAAGTTCTTCGTTAGTTGGAATTCTCATAACTCTAACTTTGGAATCATTAGAAGAAATTGTGCATTCTCCGCTAACATTTTTATTTAATTCATCATCTATTTTTATTCCAAGAAATTCCATATTCGAACAAACATCATTACGAACCATTATTGAATTCTCACCTATCCCACCGGTAAAAACGAGAATATCAAGTCCGCCCATAGCAGCGGTGTAAGAACCAACATATTTTTTAATTCGATAAGTAAATACATCGAATGCATATTTAGCTTTTTTATTTCCCTCACCAATTGCTTCTTCAATTTCTCTCATATCGCTGCTCTCACCACTAATACCAATTAATCCGCTATGTTTATTCAACAATGTATTAGCTTCGGATAAAGAGAGACCTTCTTTAGCCATAATATATAGAATAGCTGATGGATCCATATCGCCGCTTCTTGTCCCCATTATTAAACCTTCAAGCGGAGTAAAACCCATGGTTGTATCAATAGACCTTCCGCAATCAATTGCAGCCATACTGCATCCATTACCAAGATGAGCAGTAATAATTTTCAATTGTTCGATGGGTTTACCAACAATTTGTGCTGCTCTTTCCGAAACGTACCGGTGCGAGGTACCGTGGAATCCGTAACGGCGTATTTTATATTTTTTGTACAACTCATAGGGAATACCATATAGATAAGCTTTAGGTGGCATCTTAACGTGGAATGCAGTATCGAACACACCGCATTGAGGTGTTGATGGCAAATGTTCCTTTGTTGCTTGTATACCTTTAATATTGGGTGGATTATGTAACGGTGCTAGTTCTATATTATCTTTTAGCGCATTCATTACTTGATCAGTAATTAGTACAGAACCTGAAAATGTTTCGCCGCCATGAACCACTCTATGACCGACAGCATCTATTTCTTTTTTATCTTTGATAACACCATGATTGGGGCTCAGTAACACAGCGATGACATATTCAATAGCAATCGAATGATCTAAAATCTCTCCAACTATACGGATCTTTTCTTTATTCAATGGCTGATGCGTTAAAACTGCACTCGACATTCCAATTCTTTCCACCATACCTTTAGCAAGAGCAGTTTTATTTGTAGTATCGAAAAATTGATATTTAATTGAAGAACTGCCGCAATTTAAAACTAAAACTTTCATTTTATCCTCAAATTTTACTCAATGATTTTTCCATCGGCATCATACTTAAAAAATCCCTCGCCGGTTTTTTTACCAAGTTTTCTTTCACGAACTAATTTACGTAAGATGGGACTTGGTCTATAGCGCGGTTCACCTAATGTATTCCATAAAGTTTCCATCCATGCAAGCACTTCATCTAATCCCATCGAATCTGCCATTTCCAGCGGACCAGTTTGAAAATTGTAGCCAAGTTTCATAGCAGTATCAATATCTTTTGCAGAGGCAATACCCTCTAAACAAATATGCATCGCTTCATTCAACAAAGGAACTATAGCTCTTGTAGTAACAAATCCCGGATATTCATATACTTCAACTGCAGTTTTACCTATCCTAGATGCAAATTTTTTAATTATCTCCACAGTTTTATCAGATGTATCAAGTGCTTTTACAAGTTCAACCAAAGGAACTTTGGGAACTGGATTTAAAAAATGCATCCCAATAATTTTATCTTTTCTTTTAGTTACATCAGCAATTTTTGTTAAACTTAATGTTGAAGTGTTGGAAATAAAAATTGTGTTGGGTTTTGCAATCTCATCTAATTCTTTAAATATCCATTTTTTTAATTCATAGTTTTCGTCAACTGCTTCAATGATTAGTTCACAATCTGCAACATCCTGAATATTATCAGTCCACTTGATTCTACTCAAAATTGATTTCATTTCACTTTGAGTCATAGCCCATCTTGATATTTCTCTTTCCATAGACGCTTTCAAAGATTCCTGGGATTGTAAAATCCTTTCTTCCCCTTTTTCTACAATTAATACATCAAGACCAGCAGCTGCTATTGTATGGGCTATCCCTTGTCCCATTAAACCACCGCCAATAATGGCAACAAAGTCAATCCTTTCAAGTTCTTCAACTCGTTGAACATTACCAAGAAGATCTTCTAATTTTAATTTTTCTTCAGCCATAACTTTCTCTATAATTTATTAATCAAAAATATCAAATTATTTATAAACGATGTGTGAAAGGCAATTTTTATACCAATAAAAAACATCAAATTACTATAAAAAACGAATCGATTTCCCTAATTTTACTAATACCAATAATAGTTATGTACTTATTGAGAATTTGGAGGATTTCAAAAAAGATAGTGAGTATTAAAGCTAAAAAACCTTCCCATTTTTGAATCTAACCAATGCATATGCATTTATCAAAAATGCAATAAATAATAGGATCAAAACATTTGGGGCTATTGCAGAAAAAGGTGCTTGCCGCCACAAAACTTGTAGGAAAGCTTCAACTGACCAATATGTTAAAGTAGCTTTGGATATTGCTTGCATCCAATCAGGAAAAAGTGTTACCGGGAACCATGAACCGCCTACGGCAGACATTATTAAAATTACTAAAGTACTGATGCCGTTTGCTTGATTGATAGTTTTAGCAACCGATGTAATCAGCATTCCAAATGATACTGCAGCGGCAACTGATGCAATAATAACTATAAATAAATTTAAAAAATTTGAAAAAACATCTACATCGAAAAATGCCCATGAGAAAATAAATAATACATATAATTGGACTATTCCCAATAACATCGTATAAATATATTTACTCCATAAAATTTGCGAGCGGCTTACCGGCATACAGAGCAGCCTTTTGAGAGAACCTTCTTGCTTTTCTTCAAATAATGATGTTGCTGCACCGGTTAAAGAAAAAAGTAAAAACATTATAGCCCATCCACCTACAGATCTTGTTAATCCAGGATTACTAATTTCTTGTCCGACTAATTGTTCACTCTCAAATTTTATAAAATTACCCATCATTTGATTTTTTTCTGATGAATCACCTCCATAACTCTGCATCAAATCTGTTGTATCAATATTTGTTAAACTTTGAATAAAAGAATCGGCTGAAACATCAAAATAATTCTCTACAATTGTTCCGAGTGATCTAACAAACATTGCCGTACTATCACTACCAATATATTCAACAGCTTGCCTCCTCATTAATACCGGGATTAATCGAGGAACTTGAGTCATGATTGTCTGCTGCATCTGACCTTGAATGATTGAAGATTCAATTTCATTCTTCGGATCATAGTAAAATTTAAATCTAAGAGTTGAAGATGTATCGGTAAAAAAATCTTGAGGCATAACAACAGCAGCAGATATTTTGCCGGTTTTCACATATTCTTTTGCAATAGTTTCATCAAATTTTAACGAATCTTTTCCATCTTCGGGTAAATACTTTTTAATTATCCGGAGCGATTTAGCAGAATCAAGTTTTGATTCCAGCATTCTAGAAATAGGAGTATTACTTTCATTCACTAAAATAATATTAACTTTTCCTCTCGGTCCACCACTACCGCCGAATATACTTCCGAAAATTACAATCAATGCCATCGGTACAACAAAGGTTAATATCACTGACGGTTTATCATTCAAAAATCTAATTACGTCTTTTATTACTAGATTATAAATCGTTTTCAATCTCTTAAACTCCTTCCGGTTAAATTTAGAAACACATCTTCTAATGATGCGCGGCTAATTTCTATAAACTGGCTTGGAATATTTAATGTTTCTAATTCTTTAAAGATTATTGAATGTTTCTGATATTCATCCTTAGGTAGTAATTCATAATAAAAATCAAATTCAGTTACATGACCCATATTTTTAATAGATTCAATTTTATCTTTTGTAAAAGTAGTTTTTTGAATTTGTATAGTTTCCTTCTGATTCAAATTATCTATTAAATCTACTAGAGTGCCTTGAGAAATGATTCTGCCATGATCAATAATTGCCAGACGTGAGCATAAACGTTCTGCTTCTTCCATATAGTGTGTAGTATAAAGTATAGTCTTCCCTTTCTGATTTAAGTGCGTTAGCATATCGAATATTGCATTGCGCGACTGCGGATCGACACCAACAGTAGGTTCATCGCAAAGCAGAATTAGTGGATCATGAAGTAAACTTGCTGCAAGATTCATCCTTCTTTTCATTCCGCCTGAAAAATCTTTTACCTGATCTTTCTTTCTGTCATTTAACTGAACAAGATCGAGTACCTCATCAATCTTTTTTTCAATATTATGTTTATCCAAACCATATAACTTTCCGAAAATTATCAAATTCTGATAAGCAGTTAATTCGAGATAAAGAGAAATATCTTGCGGTACATATCCGATCTTTTTTCTCATATCAAGATCTTCGTACATTATAATTTCATCATTTATCGAAATTGTACCAACATCGGGCTGCAAATACCCGATAATAATATTCATTAAAGTAGTTTTTCCGGCTCCATTTGGTCCTAGTAATCCGAAAAATTCTCCTCTTTCGATATTTAATGAAACATTAGATAAAGCAAGTAAATTATCAAAAGATTTTTCTACATGATTTATTTTAAGCATATTTTTCTGGTATATTTATTTTTGTCAAAGATAATTGATTGTAATATCTTATCAAAGGATAAATTAGATTTGGGACTAAAAGAATTACTAAAGAACTATTTTAATTTCGATAATTTCAGACCTGGACAAGAAGAAATTATTAATGCTATTCTTTCGGGGAATAATGTGCTTGCGGTTTTACCAACTGGAGGCGGTAAGTCAATTTGTTATCAAATCCCGGCACTTGCTTCAAAAAAATTTTCTATTGTTGTTTCCCCGCTTATAGCGTTAATGAAAAATCAAGTTGATTCATTGAATAAATACGAACCAATTTCTGCATTCATTAACAGTACTTTAGATTACAAAGAAACGGATAAAATATTAAGTCTTATTTCTCAGAATAAAATTAAAATTCTTTATGTATCACCCGAGAAATTAGATTCTGCATCATTTTCAGAAAGAATGCGGAATCTAAAACCTGATTTTATATTCATTGATGAAGCTCATTGCATAAGTGAATGGGGTCATAATTTCAGACCAAGCTATAGAAAGATTAAAACATTTATAGATTTTATCGGAGTAAATTCTGTCTCAGCATTTACAGCAACTGCAACTGAAGATGTAAGAAATGATATTATTGAACAGCTTGGTATGCAGAATGTTTCTCTTTTTGTTCGCGGTTTTGAAAGAAATAATCTGTCATTGAATGTTATTGAAACAACTAATAAAAAAGAAAAACTATTAGATATCCTCAATAAGAATTCAGGACCAAGTATAATTTATGCTGCAACAAGAAAGATAACCGAAGATGTGACAGATTTTTTAAGAATTAATCATATAAATGCTGTTTATTATCATGCCGGTATTACTTCGGAACTAAGAAGAATAATACAAGATGATTTTCAATCAGACAGAATTCAAGTAATAACAGCAACTAACGCTTTCGGTATGGGAATAGATAAGAGCAATATCAGGTCGGTTATTCATTTCAATTTACCGCCTAGTATAGAAAACTACTATCAGGAAATCGGTAGAGCCGGACGTGATGGACTTCCATCTAATATTTATTTGCTCTATGATAAAAATGACAAGCAGATTCAGGAATATTTTATACGGAATTCTTACCCGTCAAAAGAGCAAATTGAATTAGTTTATACTTTAATAAATGATTTTGCCGGAATTTCTGTTGGATCAATCAGCGATAAAGACATAATACTAAATAATGATTTAACAACACTTCTCAATCTAAAAAATATAAATAAAAATCTGTTTGAAAGTTCGTTAAAAATTCTTCAAGAGTCCGGCTACATCACCGATTGGAGCTATCAGAGTATAAAACATAGGTTAATAATAAATCTTGAACCTAACAGACTTAATGCAATAATAAAATCAATTGATGATAACGAATTGAAAGATCTATTAATAATTTTAATACGTGAATATGGAAGAAACCTTTTTTCTGAAAAAACATCTATAGATTTGAATAAAATATCAAAGTTACTTGAGTATGATATCAGCACAGTAATCAATCATCTTGAATTCTTAAGTCAATCTGGGATTATTGATTATGCAAAACCTTCCTCGTTCCCATCAATTAGAATAATAAAACCAAGGGTTCCAGCTGATGAAATTATTCTAAACTATAAAAGAATTTTATCCTTAAGTGAGCATAGCTACAACAAGTTAAAAATGATGATAGACTATGTTAATAACAACGAATGCCGGTTTAAATTTATTTTGGATTATTTCGGTGAAATTGATAATACCTATCGTTGTGGTAATTGTGATCTTTGCAGAGGTGAAGTAATAAAAGAAGATTACTCTGAAGAATTTATTATTAATCACATCATTTCGCTAATCACAAATAGCAATTCACCATTAAACAAAAAAAATCTAGTTGACTGTCTCCTTGGTAAAACAAATGATTACAGACTTGTTGAACTGCCTGAATATGGATCGTGTTTAAATCACACAAAAAAAGAGATTGATTTTTTTCTGAATAAGTTGATATCAACTAAACAAATAGTAGTTGAATCATCAATATTACTTTTGGGAGAAAAGATTGTTGAATTAGATAATGAGAAAATATACAATAAATCAAATAAAGAATATGAAGTTGAACTAGAATTATATAATACATTTCGACAGATACGAAAAGATGCTTCCGGTAAATTCAATCAACAGCCACAACTAATTTGCAGTGATGCTGTTTTAAAAGAGATAGCTATAAAAAGACCAACCACAGTAACAGCATTACTTGAATTAAAGGGATTTAACCAAAAGATTATGAATAAAATCGGTCAGGAAATTCTAAATGCTATCAATGATTTCGAGATAAAACAAAAGACTGTCAAAAAACTGAAAGAACATGGAGCACCTGATAATATTTATACAATTCTTGATCTAATTAAGAAAAAATATTCACTAGAAGATATCTGTAAATTAACAAAACTACCAGAATCAATTGTCTCTGTTCAGATAGAATCACTTATTCACTCGGTTGATGATCTGGATATTGATTATATATTTACCAAGGAGGAATTAAACACATTAGAAAGTAAACTAAAAGAAGGTATTGTTGATATTAAAAAATTGCGCACAGCTACAAATGAAAAGATAAGCTATGCTAAACTTAGAATTGCATTGGCAAAGAAATCATTTATTGAATAGCTTCACTCTTTTTTAATTCAGTCAGATAGTCTTCTGCTTTTTTAAAAAAATCAGTCCACTTTTCAGAATCATCTTTTAGCCCGTACATATAATCTTCATAATCTTTTGAGTTAATACCATATTTTGAATAAATCTTCCCTTTGTAAAAATTAACAGAGTCAATATTGAATGAATATTTTTCTTCAACAATTATGTTTTCAACATAAATTTTGACAGCTTTATCCTGATCCAGTTGATTGTTAGAGCAATAAATTACAGAGAAGATTAATAATGCAAATGGAAGAATATTATTTTTTACTTGCTTCAAATAGAATTTTCTTTTCACGTTCTGTTAAATTTTGATAACCGCTTTCACTTATTTTATCCAATATTCTATCAATTTCTTCTTGAGTAACAATAGATTCTTTTTTTGAACTATCATTAATATCATAATATTTCGCATCTTCTATATCAAGATCACTATCTGCAGTTTTTCTAAATCTTGTTTTTGAATTAAAAGAACCGGGCTTTTTAAATTTTTTAATTGCATTGTTAAAATTAAAATTGAATTGTTTATCAAGTAGTAAAAATACAAGTCCGGTTAATGCTCCACCGATATGAGCTAAATGTGCTACAACTGATGGATCAGTAACTGACATAAATTCAAAAACCATCAATATTACAATTAGATATTTTGCTTTTATAGGAATTAGAAACCAGATAAAAATATATCG
>CAYXKL010000083.1:0-12040 GCA_964464825.1 uncultured Melioribacter sp.
TTAAATAAAATCATTTTTGTGATTAATAATAATAGATATTTCTTTTCTTTAAAAATCATAACTGCCGCGTACTGTAAATTTCCAATATTCAGTTAGACTAAAACTTAGGTTAGCACTGATATTTGAAAATCTATCAACTCTATCCGGTGTAGGTTTTGATAAATTGAAGTTGTAGCTTAAACTTAAATTCCATGGGATACTGAAATCAGGTGTTTCTGTTTCATCATAAATGGAATTTGTATAACTCGATTTTTTAAATAGCTCTTCTTCTTCACTTATAATTTTTTGTTTTGAATCTTTTTTTGTATTAGTTTTTTCTCCAACTAAATTAGTAGAGATTGAGAAGCTGAAATTGGTCAATCTAAAAAGACCTTTTCCGGCAGAAGCTAAAAATTTATTGACTGCAAAACCATTTTCATATTCATAAAAAGTGTAAGAAGAACTGCCGTAAAAATTTAGCAAGTTACCAATTTGTGTTCTATAAGATAAACTTAAAGGTGAAAGTCTTAAACTATCAGCTGCAAAATTATAACCTACACTTGCATCAAAATTCAGTAATTGTATTTTATTACCCTCGGATGATTTTGTTGTATCGTTAGGATCTTTAAATGTTTTTATCTCAAACACATTCCCAACAGAAAAATTAATACTTTGTCTTTCTGCATTATTGACACCTCCAAAAATCTGGTTGCTGTATTTGTCATAATAAACAACCTCACCATTTGATTTGGTATAACTATCATAATAACCCCAACTATCAGTAGAAAAATCGGGCTGGTATGTGTAAGAGATAGATGGTGTAAGTGTGTGTCTGAAAGCTTCAATACCTAATATATTTGGTTGGAGTACACCATATAATCGGGTTGATGCTGAGATGCTCATTTCAAAAGTACGGACAAAATTCAGTTCTTTAATTTCTGAAGATACGATTGAATCTTGATAAGAAATTTCACCGGTAATTGGATCTTTTTTTTCGAGAATAACATTTTCCAGTTTTGTTCTTTTGTTATACCATTTTTCATTATAACTGAAACGAGGAGAAACATTAAAATAACCAATTTTAGGCGAGGCACTTAAATCAATATCATGCTGTATGCCGCCTCTAATTTTTAAAACACCATTTTCTTTTTTACGGTTATTTGTTAATCTTCCTGAATAGCTGTAACCAATATATTCATACCATTTTTTATTTCTTGTTGAAGTATTTTCATCATCAGCGAATGGGTACGAGGTACTTTTTGAAAAGTTTAAATTGGGGAGTGTTTCATCAATTACACCAGTATCTAAATATTGAACACGATTATAATTGATACTCAAACTTTTGTTATCATCCCATCGTTTATTAAATGTTGCAGTTGAATAAATATTCCTCGTTAGTAGGTTATTATAGTCGATGCTGTTTCTATTTAAATAAGAAGAAGATTGAAAACTTAAATTAGCAGCAAATTGCATAGTAGGATCAATAGTTTGTGAATGATTCCAAGAGAGACGCCAATCATCGTTGTCTTGTCTAAAATTAATCGGATCATTTTCTTCGCCGATTTTAATTTTTGAATATCCAGCTTCGATTGTTCCGTTAAAATCGTAACGTTTTGCATAACGGAAACGGCTTCGTAAACCGTAACCTCCTTTTGAATAATAATCACCGGATAGACTCAAATCCATATAATCATTCATAGCCCAAAAATATCCGAAGTTATAAAAATATTGCCCTCTGCTTGCATCTTGACCGTATGTAGGAACAATGATACCCGATCTACGTCCAGATTGATTTGGGAAGACAGCAAACGGAAGTGGAATCGGGAATGGTACACCACCAATATTCATAAAAATCCATCTAGCAATAATTTTATCACCTTGTATAACTTTCATTTCATCAGCGGTAAAATAAGTATGTGGTGTATCCTGATCACAAGTAGTGAACATGCCGTTATCAATAAAATAAGTTTCTTTATCTAACTTTTTAACTTTTTCACCTTCATAACGGGAAGTCTCTTCTTTATTTTTAGCCATAGAGATATATCCGCTCTGATTCTTGAAATTATATCTCAACCATGTTCCTTCGTATGCTTCTCCCCCTTCAATTAATATTGGTGTTCCTTTCAATTTACCTTTTGCACTATCTGCAGTATCAGCAACACCGTACGCTTCTAATTCATTCCGGTCATAATCAATAAATATTTGAGCACTTTTTAATTCAGTGTCTTTATATTTCAAATCACCCGATCCGTAGATAAACATTTTTTTGTTACGAACATCATAGACCAAAGAATCAGTTGCTGAAGCAGTAATTACAGAAGTGATATCAGATTTATTAGTTTTTACAGAGTCGGTTACTGTTGAATCGGATTGCGCAGTTTTTATTGAGTCAATTGCCGAAAAGGTTGAATCATTCACCTGACCGTAAACTTGACTTGTTACGATGCAAAGAATAAATAGAGAATAAAAATATTTTAGATTTTTTTTTATCAATACTTTGGGAAAATGTTTTATAATATTTTTTAAAATGATTTATCAATAATTGTAATTTCATCAGGGTATTGCAGCTTACCAAGCGGAGTACCGATAACCGGCTTAACTAATAATTTTATATTTGATGTATTACCATCTACCCCGCCTAATTTAAGAACAAGAGCTAAAATATTATCAAGATTTTTTTCTTTAATAGTTTTTGCTAAATCAAATTCTACATTTAAAGTGAAGATTGTATTTTCACCTTTGCCGGGTATTAAAACCGGTTTTTCAATATTTCCAGAGACAGCTAATTTATTATCAATATATAAATTCCATGGAAATGAATGGATACTTATATCAGTGCGTTCGAATCCATCTCTGCCGTCATTCGGATTATTTGCTTCAATATTCAAATTAAAAGAGAGAGGTAATTTCCCTTGAATAAGTGATGATGATATTTTCAGCATTTCCACAGAAGAAAAATCTTTAATAGATTTTTTATTCGAGAGTTGCACGTTGGAAAGATTAAAACTATTAGCTGAATGAATACGGAATTTGAGACGGAATAAATTTTCAGCAGTTTGTAAAACAGAGCATGAATGTAAAATGAGAGAAAAAGAAACAACCACTAATAATATTTTCTTCATGATATTTTTGTTTCGTTTATTTTATTAATAATTATCTCTGCAACTTTTAGAGCTTTCAATCCATCTGCACCCGTAACAATAGGTTTTGTTTTATTGATAATTGAGTTTACAAATAATTGCAGTTCGTGCTGAAGTGCATTAATTTCAATTTGTTCGGGTTGTTCGTAAATAACAACCTTTTTCTTATCACCAATACCAATTTCTCCAAAATTAACGAATGCATTTTCCGGAAGTTTTTCCGGCTGAACCAATCTGTAAACTTCCGACGTACCGGTAATAAAATCCAAAGTTATGTAAGCATCTCTTTGGAACATTCTCATTTTTCTCATCTTCTTTTGTGAAATGCGGCTTGCTGTAATATTAGCTACTGCACCGTTTTCAAATTCAATTCTTGCGTTTGCTATGTCAATAGAGTCCGAGACCACCGGAACACCACTTGCTTTCACTTCTTTAACATCACTTTTAACTAAACTTAAAATTATATCAATATCATGAATCATTAAATCGAGAACAACAGCAACATCGGTCCCACGCGGATTGAATTGTGATAAACGGTCTGTCTGAATAAACATCGGATTAAGATCATATTTTTCCAATGAGACTAATGCCGGATTGAAACGCTCAATATGCCCAACTTGAAAATTAAGATTCTTATTTTGGGCAAGAATAACAAGTTCTTCGGCTTCCCAAATTTGTGATGTTATCGGTTTTTCAACAAAAACATGTTTCCCTTTTGCAAAAGAACTTTTTACAAGTTCGTAATGAGCACTTGTTGTTGCAACAATATCTACAGCATCAACATTATCTAACAATTCACTCAAATTATTAAAAGGAGTAATGCTAAATTCTTGAGCTACATTTTTTGATTTTTCAATATCAATATCATATACACCAACTAAGGTACAATTTTCAACTTGTTTCAATAATTTTGTATGAATTTTACCAAGGTGCCCAGTACCAATTAAACCGATTTTTAATTTTTCCATAATTCACCGGAATTTATTTTCTGATAACCAATAATTTTATCGTAACCGCCTTTTTCTAAAGTTTTATAAAAAAGGAAAATGTGATATTCATTTTCTGTTTCCCAAAAATTTCCTTCAAGTATCTGCCAATCAATATTTTTGATTTCATAACCATCATAGTCTCCAGTTACATACTGATAATCATAAACACCGCGTTTAAGCTGAAGTTTTAGATTCAACAAACCATCATCATCGAACATTTCATATTCAGGAAGTACTTCCCAATTATTGAAAGAACCAACTAAAAAAATTGATGATTTAATATTTTCTGGCGGACGGATTCTAAAATTAACATTAACATATTCTGAATAATCATTTCTGTAGTCTAATAAAATTGAACCGCCATTTAAATCTCTTGATCCCTTTTTAAAAAAATTTGATATTTCAATTCCGGTATGCTGCGGATTTATTATAGGTTGATTAAACCGACTTTCATCACGGAAATCAGTATTTCGGTATTCATTACCTGGCAGTAAATCATTTGCAGTAAAAAGAAACCGATCACTACCGTTCCATTCGTAATAATTTGATATGTGATTCATTTCTCTATTTACAACAATCGGATACGATATTTTTTTATTCTCAATTATTTCAACTGAATGCACACTGGTCGGGAATAATGAATCCGGAAGATTAAAGGAAGTCTGCAATGTAATTGTTCTTCCTAATTCAGGTGGATCAGGTAATAGACCTTCAGCACGAGTTTTATCCAAACGCACTTTTAATGTTACCTCGGGAAGCACCACATAAAATTTTCCTTCGGCATAAATATGATCTCTGTTATTCTGATCAATTATAAAAAATTTCCATTTACCTGAAAATGGGAAATTAACATTGTTATTCGGAAATGTTCCACTGTAATGATATTTAGCACCAGAAACTCTCAAAGGAAGCCGATCGAGCCAAAGATTTGTTTCACTATTGTAAAGAGGATTCAATAAAAAAACATTTTCATATGGCTGCCAATTGATATCACAGAATTTAAACAAAAGCATTAAGTTGGGCGGATATGAGCAATCAACATCAAATTCAATTGTAATTTTATTTTGGGAATCGGTGAGATCAATAATCGGGAATGCTGTTTGATCTATTGATGAAAAGACCCTAAGACTTTTTAAAGTAAAATCTTGTGATAAAATTAGACTACTAAAAAATATGAACGATAAAAAAATTAAAATATTTCGACGCATTTGATAGAATTATATGGTACGAAAATATTGAAGTTCTGTTTTTCACGATTTGATTCTAATAAAAGTCCGTCGTCATAAGCTTCAATTAGTTTACCAACTTTGAAAACAATTTCATAAAAATTAGGTTCATTTTCAGTTTGTTTGCCATAAACAACGCCGTAATTTTCAACCATAGTAATGTTCAGTGTTCTCTCTTTAAATTGATTCCAATCCAATTTCATATATCACCTTTGTGATTTCTAGGTTAATTTTTATTCAAAAAGTAGCTAAAAATGGATTCTTTTACAATTGATAAAGAAATGATAATTGAGTTGAAGGAAGTATTATTATAAAAATGGGCGGCAGAGTTACACTGCCGCTGAGATATTATAAATTATTTTTCTAAAATTTCTATATGACCACCGCTTGTGCTGCAGATTAATTTTTTCCCACCGCCGTTAAACACGGCTTTAAGTTCGCCTCGTTTTACTTTGTTATTTTTTGAATTCGAAAAATTGCAATTTATACCTCCACCTGTGGATTCAAGATCAACATTTGCATTGAAAGTTGATGGAATAGTAACTCTAATATCTCCACCTGATGTTGAAGCATAGATTCCTTCGTTCTGGCCGGAATAAATAATATTAATATCTCCACCGGAAGTTTTTGCAGAGACACTACCATTTTCTGTATCAACATCAATATCACCACCGGAAGTAGATGCTTTCAATCCACCGCTATGTTTTAGAACTCTAATATCACCACCCGAAGTTGAAACTTCAGAAAATCCTTTATGATTATTTAAATTTATATCACCACCAGAAGTTTCTATTTCGCATTCCCCTTTAGAATCTTTTAACAATACATCCCCCCCGGATGTATCAAGCATAAATTTGCCGGAAATGCCATAAACTTCAATATCTCCTCCTGAAGTTTCAACAACAGGATTATATTGATAAGGGCAAGATACTTCAATTCTAACACTGTAGCCGCCGCCCCAATTAAAGAACCATGAATCTTTCTTTTTAGCTGATATATCAACTCCTCCATCCACATCTTCAATTTTAAATTCCATTTTATTTTGAGCTTTCTCGTTTCCAAAAATTTTAACATAAACTTCATTTTTATCCCAGCTAAAAACCTTTACATCAGCACCGGAAGCATCAACATAGAGACGCTCACCGCTTTTTGCTGGAAATGTTTTTTCGCGAATTAGTTTTAAATCTTTTGCAAATAGATTTGAATTAAATGATAATCCAAGTAGAAACAAAACAGTTATTATAAGAATACCTTTTAAGTTTCTTTTTTCTTCTATCAACAATTTCATTAATTCCCCCTATCTTATTTTTTTTACAAATTTAGACTGATAAACTTTATGATAAGTTACAGTGATTTAGACTGATTATGTAAGAAAAAAGTTGTATCTGAAAAATATTTTATAAAAACAAAGTTTATATATTTGTCTATATCTTTGGAAGGAAACATTTGGAGAGACATTTTAGAAATATATTATTATTGATATTATTAGTCATATCATCAGCATATCCACAAAATAAATTCAATTTTGAACAATTCAGTGATGAAACATCTCAATTTATTAGTCAACCTTTAAAATGGAATATTGGTGATTATGGGAAATTAGGGATTTTAACACTTTCTACTTTTTTAATTATGAATATTGATGATGATATAAGAGATGAAGTACTAAAAGATCAAAGTTATTATAACAGTATATCTATAGAAGCCGGTAGAATTTGGGGTGAACCTTATACTTCAATTATAATTTCCGGTTTACTTGCAATCAGCGGTACAGCAAATAATAATAGTGCAAACAAAAAAATGGCATTCGAAATTTTTCAATCAGGATTATACTCTGGTACTATTACTCAAATACTGAAAGTATCATTAGGAAGAGCAAGACCATATTTGAATATAGGTCAACATAATTTTACGCCATTTAATAAAATGAGCAATGACTATTGGTCTCTTCCATCGGGACATACAAGTTTAGCATTTTCTTTATCAACCATACTTTCTCAAAGCTCAAAAACAGATTTAATGAAAATTGTTTGGTACATACCGGCAGTTGTGACTGCATTTTCAAGAATATATCAGGATCAACATTGGACATCCGATGTAATATTAGGTGGAGCTGTGGGATTTTTTATTGCTAAGTGGGTAAGCGATATACACAGAGAGAATGAAAAATATTTATTTAATAATCAGACACCATATTTTTCATTACAAATAAAATTATAAAAAAGACAGAATTAAAGAACATTCTGTCTATTCAAAAAATAAAAGAGTTTTATAAATTTTTAATTTCGTGTGTCAATTTAGTAATTGCCTCTTTAGCATCTCCAAAATACATCAAAGCATTAGGGTAAAAGAAGAGCTCATTATCAATTCCGGCATAACCGGCACTCATTGATCTTTTATTAATAATAACAGTTTTTGCATAATCAGCATTAAGTATCGGCATTCCAAAGATTGGGCTATTTTTATCGTGCCTTGCAGCCGGATTAACAACATCATTAGCACCAATAATCAATGCAATATCAGTATTCGGGAAATCATCATTAATATCTTCCATTGCAAGCATTTTATCATAAGATATTTGTGCTTCTGCTAAAAGAACATTCATATGTCCCGGCATTCTACCAGCAACCGGGTGTATAGCAAATCTTACTTTTTTACCTTTTGATTCTAAAATATTTACTAAATCTCTTACAGCATGTTGTGCTTGTGCAACAGCCATACCGTAACCGGGAACAATGATAATATTTTCAGCAGCATCAAATAACATCGCTAATTCTTCCGAGTCAATCGATTTAACTTGGCCTTTTGCAGAATCAGTTGCACTAGTTATTCCACCTGATCCAGCTGATTCCCATCCACCAAGAACAACATTCATCAAAGAGCGATTCATCCCTCTGCACATAATTAATGTAAGAATTATACCGGATGCACCAACCAATGCACCAGCAATAATAAGTTCATTATTTTTTAATACAAACCCAGTCATTGCACCGGCTAATCCGGAATATGAGTTAAGTAATGAAATTGCTACCGGCATATCTGCACCACCAATCGGCAATACGAGTAATACACCAAGCAATAATGATATTAGAGCAATTGTAATAACAATCCATTCAAGATTTGGATCTACAACAAACCAAGCACTTAACGCAAAAGTTATAATCAATAAAAGAAGATTGATTGGATGCTGCAAAGGATATTTTACAACTTTTCCGGTAACTAATCCTTGCAATTTTCCAAAAGCAATTAGTGATCCGGTGAATGTAACTGCACCAATAAGTATACTAAGAGCAATTGTCACGTCTGTTTGTATATTAAAAGTCCAGTTGGAAAAATTTTTCATCTTGTAGTATTCAGAAATTGCAACTAGTAATGAGGCACCGCCACCAAATCCATTTAACAAGCCAACCATTTGAGGCATTCCTGTCATTGGGGTTTTGTATGCCATTAATACACCGATCACACCTCCAACAATTAATCCAATTAGAATCCATTCAAAGGTTAAAACATGTTGATCAAATAAAGTAACAACAATTGCTATAAACATACCAATAGCTGCTAACAAATTTCCTTGACGTGCGGTTTTTGGAGATGATAATTTTTTTATTCCAAAAATGAAAAGTATTGAAGAGATTAGATAACTGATTTCGATAATAATTGTCATATTTCAGCTCACTTCTTTTTAAACATTTTAAGCATTCTATCAGTGACTAAAAAACCACCGACAACATTAATTGTTGCAAAAATTACAGCGACCAATCCAAGAATTGTACTTATAGTAAATTCATCTAATCCGGCACTCAAGATTGCACCAACAATAGTAATTCCCGATATAGCATTTGAACCCGACATTAAAGGTGTGTGCAAAGTTGGAGGAACTTTTGTTATAAGCTCAAATCCTACAAAAATCGCAAGTACAAAAACGTATATTAACATTATTAAGCCGATTGTTTCCATTCATTCTCCAATTATATATTTTAATATTTCCTTAGTTTTTTCATGAACAACTAATCCATCTTTAACTATTGTTGCTCCCTTAATGATTTCATCATCCATATTGTGAATAAAATTTCCATCCTTATTAGAATATTCTATCATATTTAAGATATTCTTTGCATACATATCACTTGCATGAAAAGGTACTAGACTTGGTAAATTTGTTTCGCCTATAATTGTAACATTATGTTTTACAATAACTTTACCCATTTCACTTATTTCACAATTACCACCGAATTCAGTAGCCATATCCAATATTACAGAACCTGGTTTCATATTTTTTACCATTTCTTCAGTAATTAATAAAGGAGCTTTTTTACCCGGAATAAGAGCCGTCGTAATAACAATATCTGCTTCAGTAATATGTTTAAAGATAAGTTCTTTTTGCTTTCTCAAAAATTCTTCGCTTTGCTCCTTAGCATATCCCCCAGCATCTTGCATAGAGGTATCTGTTGGAACTTCAATAAATTTGCCACCTAAACTTTGGACTTCTTCCTTTACTTGTGGACGTACATCTGAAACTTCAACAACAGCTCCTAATCGTTTTGCTGTGCCCAATGCAGAAAGTCCGGCTACACCGGCACCCATAATTACAACTCTAGCTGGAGAGATTGTTCCGGCTGCAGTCATCATTAATGGAAATATCTTCTTAAGATAATTTGCAGCAAGTAAAACACTTTTATAACCGGCAAGATTAGCTTGTGAACTTAAAGCATCCATTCTTTGCGCTAAAGTTGTTCTTGGGATTGCATCCATTGAGATTACATTGATACCTAGTTCAGCAGCTTTTTTTACAAGATCAGGATTAAATAATGAATAAAAGAATGTAATCAACAAAGTTCCCTTTTTCATCAACTCCAATTCATTTTTTTTATAACTAGGGTGTTCAATCGGTTTTTGAACTTTCAGTACTATATCAGCATTTACATATAATTCAGTTAAATCACTAATGACTTTGACCCCAGCTGCTTCATATTTTTCATTTGTAAAACCGGCATTCATACCAGCATCTTTTTCAATAGATACTTTAAATCCTTTTTTGATAAGTTTAGCAGCAACATCTGGAACCATGGCTACCCGGTTTTCTCCATTTTGAATTTCTTTTGGTATTGCAATAATCACACTTCAACTCCTCTGTTTTTTACAATTGAAATTTAACACTTCATTATAAATGAGCCAAATTTTTATTTATATGATTTTAGGCCATTCAAAAATAGAGTTAAAAAAATTCTCTTTTTTCTAAGACTAAAAAGTCCATATTTTTACACAAATAATTTACTGCTCTTTATGAGGAATACACATGTCGAAAATTCTATTCAAGCATCAACTCTCGAAAGATGTTTTTTTAATGAGACTGCATGCACCATTAATAGCCGAGGAAAGATCTGCCGGACAATTTATAATACTACAAGTTGATGATGATTACGGTGAAAGAATCCCCCTTACAATTGCGGATGCCGACATTATTGAAGGAAGTATTACAATAATTTTTCAAGTTGTTGGTAAAAGTACTTCAAAACTTTCTCTCTTAAACGAAGGAGATACAATTCCTACTCTTGTTGGACCATTAGGTAAACCAACTCATATCGAAAAATTTGGAACTGTAGTATGTGTAGGCGGCGGAATTGGTGTTGCACCACTACATCCTATTGCTCAAGCTTTAAAGAAAGCTGGTAATCATGTTATAACAATTATCGGCGCACGTACAAAAGAATTAATAATTCTCGAAGACGAAATGAAATCGATAGCCGATGAATTTATTCTATGTACTGACGACGGTTCATACGGCAGAAAAGCTTTAGTAACAGAACCACTTAAAGAAATTTGTGAAAGAGATTTAAAACCAAATATGGTTATTGCAATCGGACCGCCAATTATGATGAAATTCTGTTCAGAAACAACAAGACCATACGGAGTATTTACACAGGTATCACTTAATACAATTATGGTTGATGGAACCGGAATGTGCGGCGGCTGTAGAGTAAATGTAGACAAAGAAGTAAAATTTGTTTGCGTAGACGGACCGGAATTCGATGGTCACAAAGTTGATTTTGATAATATGATGGCAAGATTACAATCGTATAAAGATTTTGAAAAAGAATCACACGCTTGTTTTTTAGAAGCAGAAATTAAAAGCAAGGAGTTAAAATAATGGGTTACAAAACGCCGGAACAACTTGCTGAAGAAGCAAAACAGTTAATCGTAGAATACATTTCTAAAATAGACGACATGAAACCGAAAGAGCGGACACATATTCCTCCTCAAGAAATGCCGTCACAAAACCCATTTGAAAGAATTCATAATTTGGATGAAGTTGCACTTGGTTATACAGTCGAACAAGCCCGTATAGAAGCAATGCGTTGCCTTCAGTGTGTTAAAAAAACTTGCGTTGACGATTGTCCGGTAAGAATTGATATTCCAAGATTCATCAATCACATTGCACACTCTGAATTTGACTCAGCTGCATCTGTTATAAAAGAAGCAAGCCTCTTACCGGCTATTTGCGGCAGAGTTTGTCCGCAAGAAGTGCAATGCCAAAAAACATGTACAGTTGGCAAAGCATTAAAAGATATTGATAAAGCTGTTGCAATAGGTCGACTCGAAAGATTTATTGCAGATTGGGAGCGATCAACAGGTAGAATTTCCATACCAGAAGTAAAACCAGAAACCGGGAAAAAAGTTGCAGTAGTAGGCAGCGGCCCAGCTGGAT
>CAYXKL010000084.1:0-11363 GCA_964464825.1 uncultured Melioribacter sp.
GTCAAGGGCAATGTTTAAATGAGTATTAGTAGGCGTAGCAATAATAACTGCGTCCAAATCTTCTTTATCAAGCATCTCGTTATAATCAACATATTGATTGGCATAATGAAATTTTTCAGCAACGGTTTTTAATCTGTTGCGGTTTATTTCACATACTGCTTTTAGTTCAACATTTTCAAATTTGGAGAGAATTGGTAAATGAACTAATTGAGCCATTCCGCCAAGACCAATTAATCCTATATTAGTCTTATCCATTAATTATAACCTCATTCTTAATGCCGGTGTTTTTAGAAAATGCAATAACTTTTTCTGCAATACTTTTGGGATCTATGCCGATTATTGCGTGTAATTCTTCTTGTGTACCGTGATCAATAAAATGATCCGGTAAACCGATTGTTAAAATTTCATTTTTATATTTTTTTTCAGAAAAATATTCTATTATTGCTGAACCAAATCCACCAATAATTGTATTTTCTTCTAAGGTAATTATTTTTTCAAATCTGGCAGCAATTTCATCAAGTCTATTAGTATCTAATGGTTTAACAAAACGCATGTTTATAATTTCCGGATTAATCCCAGATTCTTCTAAAATTAAAGTAGCTTTTTTTGAATACTCAACCATATTTCCAATAGCAAGTATTGCAACATCTTCACCATTTTTTATTAATTCACTCTTGCCAATTTCTAATTCTTCAAATCCACCTTTCAAATTAACTCCAATAGCAGAACCTCTTGGGTAACGTAATGCGATAGGACCTTTTTGATAATTTATAGCAGTATAAAGCATATTACGTAATTCAGCTTCATCCTTTGGAGCCATAACTACCATGCCGGGAATAAATCTCAAATAAGTAAGATCAAAAGCACCATGATGAGTAGGTCCATCTGCACCGACCAATCCGGCTCTATCTAACACAAATACAACATGAAGTTTTTGTAAAGCAACATCATGGATAATTTGATCAACCGCTCTTTGTAAAAATGTTGAATATATTGCTACAACTGGAACAATTCCTTGTGTAGCCATCCCGGCAGCAAACGTAACAGCATGTTCTTCTGCAATACCAACATCATAGTACCGATCTGGAATTTCTTTTTGAAGAATATCTAATCCGGTTCCATCAGGCATAGCAGCAGTGATACCCACAACCTTAGAATTTTGCTTGGCAATTTCCACTAATGCATTTCCAAATATTGATGTATAGGATGGAGGTGAGCCGCCCTTTTTAATTGCCTCACCGGTAATTTTATCAAACGGAGTTGATGCATGTAAACGTTGTACATGATTTTCCGCTGGTTTGTAGCCCTTCCCTTTTTCGCTAAGTGTATGAACTAAAATTGGTCCGTGTAGATTTTTTACTTGTTCAAATATTTTTATTAACTGGTTAATATTATGACCATTCACCGGTCCAAAATATCTGAATCCCAAAGCTTCGAATAACATACCGGGTGTAATTACAGATTTGATACCGTGTTCAACTCTAACAGCTACTTTTCTTATTCTATCACCGAAATTATCGAGCTTACCCGTTAGATCCCAAATTGCACCTTTGAATTTATTGTACTCGGGATGTGAAATCATTTCTGTAAAATAATTTGAGATTTGCCAAACATTAGGAGCAATAGACATTTGATTATCATTTAAAACGACAATCAAATTACTTTTAAGAACACCTGAATTATTCATTGCTTCATAAGCCATACCACCAGTCATCGCACCATCGCCTATAACTGCAACAACTTTAATATCTTCTTTTAAAATATCACGTGCTGCCGCCATTCCTAAAGCAGCAGAAATTGATGTAGAGGCATGACCGGCACCAAAAGAATCATATTCACTTTCACTCCGTTTTAAGAAACCGCTTAAACCATTTAATCTACGAATAGTATTTAATTTATCTCTTCTGCCAGTAACAATTTTATGAGGATAAGCTTGATGACCGGTATCCCACACAATTAAGTCTTTTGGAGTATTAAAAACTTTATGTAAAGCAACAGTTAGCTCAACTGTTCCAAGTCCGCCTCCAAAGTGACCGCCAATTTGAGAAATTACATCAATCATATATTGACGGATTTCAGTACAGAGTAATTTAAGATCTCCTACTGGAAGCTTCCGTATATCGGACGGAGAATTAATCTCAAAAAGAATTTTATAATTAGATTTATCAATCATTAGATTTACCTACAATTAATCTTTTAAGCCGATTTCAAGCTGTTTCTTTAATTCGGTAACCTTTAACTCGGCTTCTTTTAAAGTAGTATAACAAATTTTTGCCAAATTAATTCCCTCTTCATATAATTTTATTGATTCTTCAAGACTGACTTCACCTTTTTCTAGTATATCGGAGATTTGTTGTAAACGTTCGAGTGAACTTTCAAATGAACTTTCTTTTTTCTTAGCCATTTTTGATCTCTATTTCTCCATCGTAAAATTTTAAGTAGATTGCTTTATTCAAATCTATCTGTTTTTTTCTTGGAATAATCTTCCCTTCTTGTTTTGTAATACTGAATCCGCGTTTCAGTGTATTTTCGATATTGTAAGAATCAATTTTACTTTCTAATAAATTGAGCTGATTTGCATAAACCAGCATTTTATAATCAAAAATATTCTGGAATTTTTGAAATACATTATCAAGTGATTGAGAATTACTTTTAATCAGATCCAACGGTAATCTAAATCCATAAGATGAAATAATCTGCTCAATTTCTTCTAAACTGTTAGTAATAATGTTGGTAATTTTTTCCGTGAAATAATATGAAAATTCGTCTATAAAGGCAAAGAGTTCATCTTTGTTAGGTGTTGCCAACTCAATGGCAGCCGAAGGAGTAGGTGCTCTTAAATCAGCAACAAAATCTGCTATGGTAAAATCAATTTCATGACCAACAGCACTGATAATCGGGATCTGTGATTCGTAAATTGCACGAGCAACAATCTCTTCATTAAAAGCCCACAAATCTTCTAATGAACCTCCGCCTCTTCCAATAATAATTATATCAATATCAGTCTTAGAATTTAAGATTTTAATACTTCTAACAATATCTTCAGCAGCTCCTTCACCTTGAACTTTGCATGGAGCAATTACCAGTTCAACCAAAGGGAATCTACGTGAAGCAATACTTTTCATATCCTGAAAAGCAGCACCATCTATTGCAGTAGCAATTCCGATTTTGTTCGGATATTTTGGTATCGGTTTTTTGTGTGCCGGATCGAATAATCCTTCATCAGATAATTTCTGTTTCAATCTTTCAAAAGCAGCTTGTAATTCTCCAACTCCAGCCGGTTTCATTGAACGGACATCTACTTGATAGCTGCCTCTCGGTGGATAAACTGTTACTCTACCTTTTATAATAACTTTCATTCCATCTTGAGGAGTAAAAAAAACATAGCTGTTTACACCTTTCCACATAGTACAGCTTATCTGAGCACTGGCATCTTTCAATGTAAAATACCAATGACCTGAAATGTGTGCTTTGAAGTTTGATATTTCTCCAATCACATTTATTTCTTGGAAAGATTCTTCAAGAGTAACTTTGATAAGATTAGTTATCTCGCTTACTGAAAATATATTTGTAATATCTGTCATAATTACTAGAAGTTAATAGAAAAGAAATTTGAATAAAGACCAATACTAATTTCGTGAAAATTATTACTATTCTTCACAGTCTGGAAATTGTAACGGTACCTGGTAAATAAAGTAAACACATTTTGTATTTGAATAAGTCCTAATGATAACTCTGTACTTAAACCATTATACCCTTTGAAGTCAGTAAAATAATTTATACCGCCTGAAAGATACTTAATGAAATCCAATTGGATTATATGTTTATAACCGAATCGTAAAAAATTTTTTTTATCATAATTAAAAATATGTGCATATTCTATTCCTACATAACCTAATGGGAAATTATACCCGGTTGAATAAAAAGAAAAAATCGGAATTTCTTTTGATAAACTGAAAAATGTTTCTCCATCTCTTAAAACTAAAGTTGGTGATGGTAATCCGAAAATTATTCCACCGAAACAACAGACTTGTAATAGACTTAAATTTTTCTCTTTTGTTGATATCATTTCTTGAGGAATTTCAACTTCATACAGCTCACTATATGATAATTCTTTTTCTCTATCTTGAACGATTATTTTATAATTGATTTTTGTAAATGTGATATCATTTTCTAAAGTGAGATCGAACTTATGATTATCTGTGAACACTTCGGAAACAATGTATTCCTTATCATTAAAAATTATCGATGATGTGCAGCTATCACTTGTAAAAAAAGAGAGAACAAATTTATTAGGACTTTCCGGAGTTATGTAGGAATCTATAACGAAAATTTCAATATTACCGCTTGCATCATTCTCATTTTGCGAATATAAAGTAGTAAAAAATGTAAAAAATATTAATAGGTATATAGACTTCATATTAAATAATATTTGTTTATTTAAGTTAATAATTATCAGATTAAGTTTTTGAAAAGATTCGATAATTAAGAAATTGTTAATAAACATTTAATGCATAAATTGTTTTAAGTATATTTGATTATTAATAATTACATATTTGGTGAACAGTGAAAATACTTATATCTAATGATGATGGTATTGATTCCCATGGAATCAGCGTCTTAGCAAAAGAAATGAAAAAAATAGGCGAAGTTGTTGTAATTGCGCCACGTACCGAGCAAAGTGCAGTAGGGCATGCAATTACAATGAAAATACCTCTTAGAATAACTGAATATTTTAAAAATGGTGATTTTTTCGGTTATGCCATAGATGGCACTCCGGCTGATTGTATTAAAATTGGTATTAGAAATATCTTAAAAACTGCACCCGATATTGTCATTTCAGGTATTAATCTCGGTTCAAATACAGCGATAAATATAATTTATTCTGGAACTGTTTCTGCAGCACGTGAGGCAGCAATAATGGATGTGCCGGCTATTGCTGTTTCTGTAACAAATCACGAAGCTAAACATTTCGAATTAGCAGCAAAATTAGTTGCCCAATTAGCCAAAAAAGTAATCAGAAAAGGTTTACCAAACGGGACACTGCTTAATGTTAATGTTCCCGATATTCCTGAAGATAAAATTGCGGGTATTCTGCTTACACAACAAGGCAAATCGAAATGGGATGATATTTATGAAGAAAGATCCGATCCTTACGGTAAGAAATATTATTGGTTAACCGGAAATCTCATTCAAACGGATCAGGATTTGATAACAGATCAATTTGCGATCAAAAATAATTATGTATCTATTACTCCAATTCATTTTGATCTTACTGATTATAAAACTTATGACTCAATGAAATCCTGGAATCTTAGCGATTTATTAAATACTAACACCGATTAATAATGGGTAATATTAAAAGTATTGAATTAACAACTACAACAAATTTGGGGATTATACTCCTCTGCGTTGTTTTACTGATTTCATACTCTTATTATATCTACCGATATACCCTCCCGGCAATTTCAAATTTGAACCGGTATTTTCTAATAATATTAAGATCGATAATAATAATTTTAATTTGTCTTTTAGTTTTTGAACCTCTTTTATCATTTTCAAAAAAGGAGGAGATACAATTAAAGAATTATATTTTTATAGATAATAGTAAATCAATAACAGTAAAAGATAGTGCGTATCGATCAGAAAAAATAAAAGAATTTATTGATCGTTTTTATGATGAAAATAATTTTGAAATAAAATCATTTGGGAATAGTATTCGAAGTATCAATTCAAATTTCAGAGATAATCTAATTTTTAATGAACGAAATACAAATATTGCAAATATCTTTTCTTATTTAGATAAAATAAATGATAACATAAATTCTGTTGTTATTTTAAGTGATGGAATAATCACAGAAGGATCAGATCCAACCTATTCGGCAGAAAAATCCAATTACCCGATTTTTACAATTGGTATAGGCGATTCATCCCGGATTTTTGACTCTTTAGTAAAAGATATTATTTATAATCAGTTTATCTACAAAGGAAAAACAACACAGATAGAAGCTATTATTACTAATTTTTCTTTAAATGATAAACCAGCTGTTATTACATTTTATGAAGATGACAAATTGATTGACAGCAAAAATATTTTTTTAAGTGACAATGGAATCAATAAAGTTACATTCGATTATACACCAAATGAAAGCGGAGAAAAAAAAATATCAATATCAATTTCTTCAACAGTAAATGAAGAAAATAAGATTAACAATAAAAAAAGTGTGTTTATAAATATTCTTGAAAATAAAATCAAAATTGCTGTTGTTTCCGGTTCCCCATCTCCAGATTTATCATCAGTTATGCAGTCGTTGTCTGCTAATAAAGATTTCGATATAAAAAGTATAATTCAAATTGCACCGGATAAATATTGGGAAAAAGAAAATTTGGATTTAGTAGATTCGGCTGATGTTTTGTTTTTAATCGATTTCCCGTCATTAAATACTTCTAAACAATTAATTGCAAAAGTTATTAATGCATTAAATAATAATAAGCCATATTTTATTCAAGTTTCTTCGTCAAATAATTTGAATCAACTTAAATCAATTGAAGCAATTCTGCCATTTACAATTGGAGAATTAAATCAAGATAATATTCAAGTGCAGCCCTATCCAGTAAGTGGTGCATTAAGCTCTACATTTTCCGGAATGGAAAAACAATTTAGTCTATGGAACAATCTACCTCCGGTTGAGAAAAATTTAACTGTACTAAATGCAAAACCTGAAAGCCAGATATTATTAAGAATAAAAATCCGCAACATACCGGTAAATTCTCCATTACTCATATCAAGAGCAGTAGCAAATCAAAGATCAGTAGCTTTATTATGCAGCGGCATATGGATATGGAAATTGTCAACTACTGAAAAATATCCGGAATTTTTTCCTGACTTTTTCAACAATATTGTTAAATGGCTCAATAATGCAAGCATGAAGAAACAATTTCTTGTCCGTACAGATAAAAAGATTTATGCCATCGGAGAACAAGTAGAATTCACAGCTGAGTTGTATGATCAAACTTTTACCCCCGTTGATTCTGCTGATATTAAATTGACAGTCTCTTACAAAGACAAAAGTAATGAGATAATTTTTACAAAACTCCAAAACGGATTATATCAAGCATATTATGAAACAAATAATCTTGGGGATTTTACTTACAATGCTTCTGCTGAATTTAATGGAATAAAATTTTTAAGCAATAATGGAAAATTTAATGTAATAGATTTTGAAATTGAAAAAATGGATACAAAAATGAATGCCGTTTTATTAAACCAAATTGCTCGGCTAAGCGGAGGTAAATTTTATCCTATTGAAAATAGCTCCGAATTAATTGAAGAAATAAATAGAATAAATGGAGCCAACAAAAAAGATATAGTATCTTACTCTAAGACTGAGATTTGGTCAAATGAATGGATTATGATAATAATTATTTGTTTATTTGCATTAGAATGGTTTTTACGAAAAAGATTTGGAATGCTTTAATAAAAAAAATGAGATTGCTATGAGCTTTATTAATTTTTCTGATGCTGAGAAAGTATTCGTATCAGTAATTGATAACCAGCATAAAACACTTGTTGATACCATTAATAAAATTCATAGCTCAAAAATGAAAAATGATAAAGAATCTATAATAAATAATTTGAATATACTCATTGAAAATATCGAAGCACATTTTGAAACCGAAGAAAGACTAATGAAAGAATTTCATTACCCTGGTTATATATCGCATAAACTGGAACACGACCGGTTTTATAATCAAATAATTATTAGTGCTGATAAATTCAACAAGGGTGAAATTGATTTTAGTGATGACCAGCTTGATAGCTTAAAAAGATGGTTCTTTAATCATCTTGATCTTAATGATAAAAAATGCGGTGCTTTCTTAAGATCAAAAGGTATAGATTAGAATTGGATGAATTTCATAAATCAATTTTTTGATTTTTTCCTTCCTCGTTTCTGCACTTCTTGTAAAAATAAACTTAATACCAATATTAAATTTGTCTGCCCAGATTGTCTTAATAGTATAAAGCCGGCAAATAGTGAAAGAATTAGGCATGAGTATTCTAGAAAATTTGAAAATGAAAAAATAATATCCGATTTAGCTTCTGCCTACATTTTTGAAAAGGATAAAGTGCTTCAGGATTTAATTCATTCATTAAAGTATAATGAAAATTTTAGAATGGGATTATTTTTAGGTGAATTAATATCAGAAAAATTAAAAAATAAATTAGCTGAATGGAATGCCGATTTTATAATACCCGTTCCCCTTCACCGGTTAAAAAAAGCTGAGAGAGGATACAACCAATCTTATTATATTGCTAAGGGGATAACTGCAAATCATCAAATTCAAATAAGGCATAATATTTTAAAAAGAAAAAGATTTACTAAAACACAGACAGAATTGACATTAGAAGAGCGGAAAGAAAATGTTCATAAAGCGTTTGTAGTAACAAAGGGAAAAGAAGTTTTAAATAAAAATATAATATTACTTGATGATGTGATTACTACTGGTGCAACCGTTAGTGAGTGCGGTAGATTATTAATTGATAACGGTGCAGAAAAGGTTTTTGCTCTTTCTGTAGCGTTGGCAGATTAACTACATCTTCTCCGGTGCACTAACACCAAGTATTTTTAATCCATTTTTAATTACAGATTTTACAGCTAAAATAAGAGCAATTCTAGCTTCAGCTAAGTTTTTCTCGCTCCCTATTATTCTACAGACTGTATAAAATTTGTGGAATAATGAAGCTAATTCTTCTAGGTACGTAGTAATTCTGTGCGGTTCAAAATTTTCGGTACTGAATAAAATCAAATCCGGAAATTCATATAATTTTTTAAGTAGGACTTGCTCTTCGTTTGTGGATAACAATTCTAAACTATTAGTTGATTGTTTAAGCTCTTCATCATTTGCCATTCTTAAAATAGATGAAATTCTTGCGTGTGCATATTGCAGATAAAAAACCGGATTTTCATCAGATTGTTTTTTTGCTAAATCGAGATCAAAATTTAAATGGCTTGAAATACTTCTCATAATGAAAAAATATCTTACAACATCGCTTCCAACCTCATCTATTAATTCATCTAAAGTAATATAATTTGCTTTACGAGTAGACATTTTAACAATTTCACCATTTTGCATTATTGTAACAAATTGGTGAATCAATACTTTCAATTTATTTGTATCATAACCAAGTGATTTTAGCCCAGCAATAACATCGGGATAAGTAGCATTATGGTCCGAACCAAACAGATCCACCAAAAGATCGTAACCTCGTTCATATTTTGTTATGTGATAAGCAATATCAGGTAATCGGTAAGTAGGTTCGCCCGTTGATTTTACGATAACTTTATCTTGGTCGCTACCCATATCAGATAATCTAAGCCATACTGCACCTTCTTTTTCATAAGTCAATTTTTTTTCAGAGAACACTTTCAGCAGTTTTTCAATATTTCCTTTTTCATATAGACTATTTTCATTAAAGTAATTCGAGAAAATAATTTGAAGTCTTTTAAGTGTAGTATTTATATCAGCAAATATTTCATTTTCAGCTCGTTGTTTGAATATTCCTTCTGCATCTTCATTTTCTATACTATTATTAAATTCATCAACCAAATTTTTAGCAATCGTTTTTATGTATTCACCTTGATAGTAATCATCAGGAAAATCAATCTTCAGTCCTAATAATTCTAAGTAGCGCAGCCGTACAGAATCTCCTAGCACACGCATCTGTCTGCCGGCATTGTTGAAATAATATTCACGTTCAACATTATAGCCGATCCATTCCAGCATATTTGCAATAGTATCACCAATCACAGCATTCCTTCCGTGTCCAACAGTCAATGGTCCGGTTGGATTAGCCGAAACAAATTCTACTTGTGCTTTTTTTCCTGAATATTTGTAGGATCTCCCGAAGTTTTCTGAATTTGAAAGAATTTCTTTTATTATTTGAGTGATATATTTTGCTGAAAAATAAAAATTTATAAATCCCGGACCAGCAATTTCAATTTTCTCAATAATTGATTTATCATATATTAAATTTGTTATTATCTCATCGGCAATATCACGCGGATTTCTTTTTAACTTTTTTGTTAATAACATTGCAGCATTTGTTGAGTAATCACCATGATTCTGCTGATTAGGTACATTAAAAGTGATTTCGATTTCTTTCAAGTACTCTAATTTTTCAGATGTTCTATCAAATATATTGTTCAGATATTTTTTCAATTATTTCCTCTTAACAGATTTTTTTACCGGTGTTTTACTTTTCAGGTTTTCTGATGGTTTATCTTCATCATTAATATTAATTACGGGTGCATCACCCCAAAATTTTTCGAGATTATAATAATTACGGGAATCAACTTTAAAGATATGTACTACAACATCAAAATAATCAAGTAATATCCAATTTAGAGTATTGAATCCTTCCCTATGCAGACATTTTATTCCTTGCTCAACAAGTCTATCATCTATTTCGTCTGCAATTGCTTTCACCTGTCTATCTGAATCGGCAGAACAAATAACAAAGAAATCTGCAATCGAAGAAAGTTTACGCAGATCTAATATTTTAATATCAAAACCTTTTTTTGTAAGAATGATTTCAGAAATGACTTTTGCAAATCTTATTGAAGTCACGTTTACCTCATTTAAGTGGTTGTAATGTAAAGTAATCCCTACCAATAATTATTGATACATCCAGGAAATAATCATTATTAAGCTGCTGAATAACATTATCGTTTTTAACTCCTAATGATTTAGCAACTTTATATGCATTTGCCATATTACCAATTCTATCAATAATTAGAGTTTCGTCCATATCAAATCTTATATAATTACTGATGTTAACTACATCAAAATTATTAGTTCGTAAAAAATCTGTGAATCGATCCGCAACACCGCCTACACCGCACCCATTCAAAACTTCTACTTGAATTATCTCCGATGGTGTTTGGTTGGTTAAATTGGATTCATAATTATAATTGGGCTTTGCAATTTTAATATAAATTGAATAGAGCATAAATATTATTATTGCGCCCAGAAGAAATATAGTAATGTTTAAGAATAGATTTATAGTAGATGATCTAAGATCAACCGGTGCTTTAGAAGATTTCTTCGTAGTTGATTTTTCCAATTCTGAATTTCTGATTTAGAGATGCCTGAATTTTTTCAAAAGTAATTTAATAAAATTCTATCTCTCTTTCTCGTATGTTGTGTAATCATAGAATGGATCGTAATAAGAACCGTACCGGTACCAGCTATATGGATTGTAGCTTGAAGCCGGAATATTCCGGTATTGGAATATGATTGTCATATCTTTTGTAGGTTTATAATTAATTTGTGCCCGGCTAAGATATAATCCGTTTATATTC
>CAYXKL010000085.1:0-11188 GCA_964464825.1 uncultured Melioribacter sp.
ATACATCACCTTGAGATTCAAGGACACCAATTACTTTTAATTTATGACCATCAACAGTTACATAATTACCTACTGCACTGTAATTAGGGAACAGACTTTTTGCAACATCGGGTCCCAATACAATTACGTTTTGGTAACTCATAACGTCTCTTTCGTTAAAAGCCCTTCCATCTTCAACAACCCATTTATTATTTGGAAAAGCTTCAGGTGTACATCCTGATACCGGAACATTGGGATTGGTTTCTCTATTTCCTACTTTTAACTGTCTTCCAAACTGCCATTGTTCTGCACCAACTGATTTCGCTTCTACTAACTTTTCTTTTAATTTTAAATATTCTTCGAATGTAATATCAGGTCTGTTTCTATATTTTGCACGTTCTGCCGGTCCGCCAGTTTGAACTGCTGGCCACTTCTGAATTTGAAATGTATTTTGACCAAGCTGTGATACACCTTTTTCAATGCTGGTTTGAAGCATTTCTATTACAGTACTAATAGCAATTATAGAGAAGATACCTACAATAATTCCAACAACTGTAAGAGTAGATCTTAATTTATTTGCATGTAAAGATGCAAAAGCTACTTTTATTATTTCTATTATTTCCATTATTCATACCTCAATGCTTCAACCGGATCTAATTTTGCCGCTGTGTAAGCCGGTGCAAATCCTGAAATGACCCCCGTTATTATTGAAATAACAATTGCTAAAATTACTGTGTCCACTTGTACTGATGTAGGTAAAAATTGATTTACTATCATGCTGAGAATAACTGCTATTATCAATCCTATGATTCCTCCGATTAAACATATAATAGCAGATTCAGTAATAAATTGACCAAGTATTGATCTTCGTTTAGCACCGATTGCTTTTCTGATACCGATTTCTTTAGTTCTTTCTTTAACAGAAACAAACATAATATTCATAATTCCAACTGCACCTACAAATAGTGAAAGTCCGGTAATAAATAATCCGGCAATTTGAATTACGCCAACGGTTTCATTAATTGTATTTAGTAATCCTTCTTGCTGATTGATAGAAAAATCATCAGGTTCATTGTACATCAGACCTCGTACACGTCTCATTACACTGATTGCTTCTTCTTTTGTAGCTTCAACCATTTGACTGTTTTGTGCTCTCACATTAAATGTAACACTTCTGAAAAATTCACTTTGGAAATATTTAAATATGTTTTGAATAGGTACAAATACTTGATTATCAGGATTGAAATTGCCCATTACCCAACTGCCTTGTTCGGATAAAACACCAATAACATTAAATTTATGTCCTTTCACTTTTACATCATTACCTAAAGCATTTCCGTTTGGAAACAGTTTCTTGGCAATCTCGTAACCAAGAACAATTACTTGCCTTCCGCCATTACTTTCCAATTCATTAAAAAATCTACCTTCATCAAAACTTAGATTTGTAGTGCTTATATAATTTTGATTTGTACCTTGTACAATAATAAACTCAACAGAACGGTCTTTATATTTTACTGTTTGATTTGACCATACAGTTGGAGCAGTTGCTAAAGGCAGCTTAGCCAATTCTTGAAATTTTTCATAATCCTCCAAAGTGAGATTTTTCCGGTTTCGCATTTCCCACCAAGGAGTATCATTGTTAAACCATTCCCATTTATCTATATACAAATTATCAGAACCAAGAGAAGCAACACCGGTTTGGAATGCATTATCAATCCCTTTGATTGCTGTTGACATAAGCACAACTGATGTGATACCAATTACAATACCAAGCGTTGTAAGAATTGCTCTCGCTTTATTTGCCCTAATAGCTCGTAAAGAAATTAACAATCCTTCTTTTAATTCATATAGTATCGGATTCATAAAATGCTTCCTTTGAAAATATTCATTTGTTTAAAGGACAATAAGAATCAATCAATTTTAGATAATCCATTTTTTTTAGGAATATAACGATCTTTAACATGCTCATCTTTTTCGATCATACCATCACGGATACGAATAATTCTTTCGGCGTGCTCTGCAATATATTCTTCATGTGTAACTAAAATAATTGTATTACCTTGCTCATATATTTCGTTAAAGAGAGCCATAATATCTTCGCCGGTTTTTGTATCCAGGTTACCGGTCGGCTCATCGGCTAAGATAATTGCCGGATCTGTAACCAAAGCTCTGGCAATCGCAACTCTTTGTCTTTGTCCACCTGAAAGTTCATTCGGTTTATGATGAATACGATCTGATAAACCAACGTGTTCTAAAGCTAATCTAGCTTTTTCTTTTCTTTCGTGTGAAGGAACACCGGCATATATTAATGGAAGTTCAACGTTATGCAAAGCATCTGATCTGGGAAGCAAGTTAAAAGTTTGGAACACAAATCCAATTTCTCTATTTCTAATACTGGCAAGTTCATTATCATTCATCTGGCTAACATTTACACCAGTAAAATTGTAGATCCCTTTTGTAGGAGTATCGAGGCAGCCAAGAATGTTCATTAGAGTTGATTTGCCGGAACCTGAAGGTCCCATAATCGCAACGTACTCACCTTTATTAATATCCAATGATACATCTCTAAGCGCATGAACCTCTTCGCTGCCTACTTGATAAATTTTAGCGATATGTTCAATATTTATAATATTCATTTTTTTCCCATTTCAAAGTTTTTATTTAGATTCTTCAGAATCTTTACGCTTAGATGTAGATGTACTCGATACAGTCTTACCATCTTCTAAATCTTTTGAAATTGCACGATATGGCCCGCTAACTACTTCTTCTGTGCCATTCAAACCGCTAATGATTTCAATATAAGTATCATCACTAATACCGGTTTTAACATTAACTTTTTTTGCCTTGCTATTTTCAATCACAAACACAACTTCTTGTGGTTTAATGCTTTTTCCATTTTGAGATTTATTGTTCTGAGCTACAGTAACACCTTCTTCCGCTTGTGGCTGATTTTTCATTTCTGCAACTCTTGCAGTAACACTTTGAATTGGAACTGACCAGACATTTTGTTTTGTATCTGTTTGTATATCTGCATCACAAGACATTCCGGGACGAACCTGATTATCCGGGTTTAATAATCTAATTTCCACTTCGAAATTAACAACTTCATCTTGTGTGCCTAAACCACTTGTAATAGCACTATTACCGATTTGGGTAACAACACCTTTAAATTCTTTTTCTCCGAAGGCATCAATTTGAATTTTTGCGGTATCACCAACCGCAACAAGAACCACATCATTTTCATCAACTTCTACAGTTGCTTCCATTTGACTTAAATCTGCAACAGTTAAAATCTCAGTACCTTGAAAAGCGCTGCCAATAACTCTTTCTGCTAATTCAACATTTAATTTGCTGATAGTACCGTTCATTGGTGCATAGATAAAAGTTTTATTTAAAGTTTCATTTGCTTCTTTAAGTGCTGCTTCTGCTTGTGCAACCATTGATTTTTGAGATTCAAAATTTCCGAGAGTTTGAAGATAGGTAGATTTTGATGTTTCTAGTTCAGAATCGCTTGCTAATCCTTTAGCAAATAAACCTTGAACACGTTTATACTCAGCTTCAACTTTTTCTAAAAGTGCAGCTGTTGAATTTTGCGATGCTTTAGCTTGATTTAATCTCGCTTCTGCACTTGTTCTTTGAGCATCATAAATATCAGGTTTTATTCTTGCCAGCAATTGTCCCTTGCGTACATTATCACCTTCTCTAACTAATAATGAAACAATTTCACCGGATGCTTCTGCAGTAATTTTAACTTCAAATACTGGATTAATTTTTCCAGTTGCAGAAACAACTTGAGTAATTGTACGTTTAGCAACTTTTTCTGTTTGGACTGAGATGATTTCTTCTTTGCTGCCGCCTAAAACTACTAGTAGAATAACGACCAATAATAGTATTCCTAATCCACCAAATATTATAAGTTTTTTCTTCGACTTCTTTTTACCGTTAGCCATTTTGTTTTACTCCTTAAAATAATTTATTCAAACTTTTTATATTCAAGTTTACCGAGAGCATTATTTAATTTATCTCTCTTAGTATAATAATCGTAAAGGGCATTAATTTTATTTCTCAATGCATCTGTGTAATCTCTATCAGCTTGTAAGACATCTAAGATAGTTCCAGATCCAAGGTTATATCTTTCTTGATTAATTTTTCTTGTTTCTTCTGCGGCTGTTACGTTTTTAGTTGCAACATCAAGACTTTTCTTTGCAGCAGTTAAATCTAAGAATCCTTGTTTAACTTCAATTTTAACCAATCTTTCGAGTGCTAATAAATCTTCTTTGGCATTTAAAACATTAATTTGTGCAGATTGAATTTGTAGCTCTGTTCCCCAATTAGAAAAAATTGGGAAATTTAGAGTTAATCCAAAGCTTAAAACTTTTCTATCAAATAGATTATCGGGTTTAGTAGCACCAGAATAATAAGAATAATTTCCGGTAAGACTTGGGAATAAACCGGAACGTGCCATTGTCAATCCGCTTTCAGCAGAACTTACACTAAGCTGCTGACTTTTAAAATCGAATCTTGTATCCAAAGCTGCGTTTACCATCGTTTGAACATTACTGTAATCTTTAAGATAATCATCAGCATCTTCAACACCTTTTCCGCCAAATGGATCAACCAATGTGTAATCCTCTAATACATCCAATCCGAGATAATTCAAAAAAGTGCTCAATGCATTTTCATAACTATTCTGTGCTTGGATAAGTAATAACTCAGCATTACCAAGTTGAACTTGTGCAGTATAAACATCAGCTTTAGCAACCGAACCTAATCTGTTTCTTTCCTGAACAGTTTCATAAAATTTTTGATAATATTTTACATTTTCTTCGCGTACTTTTTTAAGTTCATCTGCGTTTATAACTTGATAAAAATAATTAGCAGTTTCATACACAACATTTTGTTTAGCTTTTTCAATATTATATTCAATTGCTTTTAAGTTATCTTGTTTTTGAGAAATGTTAGCAATGTTTGCTAATCCATCGAATAAAGTAATGTTACCACCTAAACCAACTGAGTATGATCTACTATCAACTTCAGATGGTGGAACTTCTACATCATTACCAAAATAATCTCTTTGTGTACCGCCTACATCATTAACTCTCTGCCAATCCCATGATGCTGAAGCACCAAGAGTAGGAAGAAGTTCACCATAAGCATTTTTTAATTGTGCTTGTCCGCTTTGTAATGTGTTCTTTGTTTTAATTAGAGAAGTATTTCTTTGTAATGCAATAGAGATTGATTCTTCTAAGGTTAGTTTTTTTTGTGCGGTTAAGGGTAGCACTATTAAAAACATCAAAATTAATAACATAGTTTTTTTCATTTAGTTACTCCTTTGTGCTAATGCACCTAAATTCTGATAGATATGACGTGTTTTAATATCGAAAAGTTACAAAAAAAGTAAGATTCACTTGATATTATTTATCGGTGTTTAAATATTCGTCTTTAATTTTAAGAAAATATTCATATGCCTCGTCATAATTATTTCCAATCTTACCATCTAATATTGCTTCTTCAATGGCTTTTTTAATCTCTCCTACAACCTTTGAGGGTGAAATGTTGCAAACTTTCATAATTTCATCTCCATTAACCGGAGATTGAAACTCTCGTAATTTATCTCGATCTTTTACGTCATGTACCTTCTGCATAACGATTTCATAGTTTTCAAGATAACGATTCACTTTACTTATATTTTTGCTTGTAATATCTGCTCTGCAAAGTGTTATTAAATCATCAAGATCTTCACCAGCAGAAACGATTAATCTTCTAATTGCGGAATCAGTAACCGTTTCATCAACTAGTGCAATTGGTCTAAGGTGAAGTCTTATTAATTTTTGGATATAATCGAGTTTATTCAATGGAAGTTTCATCCGTTCAAAAATTTTAGGCATCATGCGTGCACCAAGTTCTTCATGCCCATGGAAAGTCCAGCCGGTTCCTTCAACAAATTTTTTAGTTGGCGGTTTAGCAATATCGTGTACTAAGGCAGCAAATCTTAGCCACAGATCATCGCTCACATTTGCGATATTATCAACAACTAAACATGTATGATAGAAAACATCTTTATGATGATAATCTTTCCGCTGTTCCACTCCGCCCATATCGTGAATTTCGGGAAAAATAATTTTCATGACATCATTTTCATACAATAATTTTAATCCTATTGAAGGTTTATTTGACATTAATATTTTAAGAAATTCATCGGTTATTCTTTCCTGAGAAATAATACTTAAACGATGAGCCATTTTTTTTATTGCATCGACTACTGATGGTTCTATGGTAAACTCAAGCTGAGATGCAAATCGCACAGCACGCATAATTCTTAATGGGTCATCATCAAAGGTTTTTTGTGGATCGAGAGGAGTTCGGATAATTTTATTTTCAATATCATTTACTCCATTATACCTATCAATTAAACTCCCGAAATCAATTTTATTTAGTGAAACAGCTAGAGTATTAATAGTAAAATCACGTCTGCTTAAATCATCATCTAATGTACCGGGAGTAACTTGGGGATTTCTACTTTTTTTTGAATAAGATTCTTTTCTTGCCCCAACAAATTCCAAAGAGATATTTTCATAGTTAAAATGTGCAGTGCCATAATTTTTATATATAATAATATCACTAACACCCAACCTTGAAGAAAATTCTTTCGCAAAAGTCGGTCCATCACCTACGATAAGGAAATCCATCTCATTTTTATTTCTTTGTAAAAATAAATCACGAATAAAACCACCTACTAAGTAGATTTCCACACCAATTTCATCTGCCAAATCCGATGCGATCTGCAAGAATTTATGGTTGATTAATATTTCTTTAAAATTTATCATTTATAAATAAACTCACTTGAAACTTCTTCAGCAAAATTAATTACCCAATTGGTTAGTTTTAATTGTTCGGTTAATGCATACTCAAGAAAATTATCTTCTTTGTACTTAAGTGCATTTATTAAATATTTTTTTGATAATTCATATTTGCCAATACTTAAATACTTTTTTGATATCTCATACATAGCGAAACATTCATATATATCATCAGCATCTTTAAGATAAGTAAACTTATTTAATATAACTTCAATTTCTTCTTTGTTACACATTGATAGTAAAGTAGGTATTGAATAATAATTAATCTCCCTTTCATTTAATCCCATTAATATTTTAATTCTATTTTCTCTTTCCGATGTTAAATATTCTGCTAATAAATTTTCATTTTCAATCAAACTAATCCTAATCATTACCTGATTATCATATTCAATATGAACTTTTTGTGTTAACAAACTATCATATAAAACTAAAGCACTCTCCTTTTTATTCATTAAAAAGTTTAGATCACCAAGTAATAATTCTAAATTATAAAAATAAGGTGTATCCTTAAATTTAGATATCTCATTCTTCAAAATTTTTTCAGCTTCAGCTATTTTATTTAGTTTATATGATGAATTGATATAACCTGATAATGATGAATAGGTGTTTGAGTAATTATAAACATCTTGAAATATTAGCAATGCTTTTTCATACTCTTTATTGTTAAAAAGCTTCCATCCTTTTTTAACGTCATTGGCAGTAGATCTCGGGCAATATTTCTTAAAAACCGGAACACCTGAAAAGTATAATTTAGCTAGATTATTATTTGGAATTAAATTTATTCTATCTAAATATTTATCAAATTCTAATTGTAATTCTTTCATCGTTTTTCCGAATGAAAGTAAAGCATCACCGTTTGAATAAAAACTTTTTACTTTATCTATTCCATAAATATTTATTAAAAATCTGAAAAATGAACCCGAAATAATGTAAGACAGTGATGAGCTATTAGCGAAGAATGATAACCCATCGAATAACTTTTCTGCGTTTAGATTAAAACCTGATAATCTGGTAAGTTGGATTAAATAATCCACTGAATAAATATCATATCTATTTTCAATTGCAACAGCTAATCCTTCTATAAGAGCTGGGTTCAAGCTGTGTGCTACCTTAAAAGGAGTAACACCAAAATTTGCTGATAAAATGTGAACTATTTCATGTTTCAGCGTTTCGTATAAAGATGATATAGAAATATGTATCTGATTGAGCCATGGTTTAGCTACATCTGCTTTCCCGGATCCAAATAGTTTTCTCTTTTGTATATCATTGTCATAAATATAAGAATCAATTTTGTCTCTTCTTTTTTCATGTAAAATATCGGATACCTCTTCATAATAATATTCATGCAGTAAACCAATTAATATTCTATCATTTTTTTCTTTAATAAAATCTGAAAAATGGATCCTAAAATTTTCTGTTTCTAATGTGATCGGTAATTCTGACTTTAGGCGTGTATCTGTAGTTGAAAATCCTAAGTACGGTTTGAGTAAAAAAGAAATTACTATTATTAGAGCAAAACTTGAAGATGTTAAATATTTTTTAATTCTAAATTTAATACCAATATAGAGTGTGCTGACTAACAATGCATAAATGAATAGATTATAAATTCTAAATTTTATTAAAGTCCAATCAACAGAAATATCTTCATCATAGATTGTTCCCGGAAAATATCCAAATACTGTATTATAAAAATATATTTGAGGATTGAAATAAAACTCGATAATTGGAATAAGAAGTAAACAGAAAAAAACTAATATAAATGTTAAATAGGTATACCTTTTAAAAAAATAGAGAATAAATGATGCTGTAAATATTCCAAAAATTGCAGAAGGGATAGTGGTTACAACAAAGAATAGAATTCCATCATTTATAGGACAATTTGTAAAAACTAAATTCGATAAAAGACCAAGGATAAAAGATATTAGAAGAAATAAAATAGCTTTTCTAATTAAAGTTTTATTTATTTTAAGAAAGTTAGAGTTCTCATTAAATTGTCCATACTTTAATGTTACAAAACCGCAAAAGAGGTATAATACAATAGCATTGATAGTAGAATACTCAAAACCAAATATTTTTGTTAAAGGTATTTGAGATAATATTAATTCGAATAATACTAGAAATGTTATCAGAAGAGTAAAAAAATCAAATCGGAAATATTTCAAATTAAAATTCAGCTGTTTTAACCCTCTCAATATCGGCTCCAAGCGTTCTTAATTTTTCTTCAATCCTTTGGTAACCTCTATCTATATGGTAGATTCTTAAAACTTCAGTTATTCCTTCTGCTGCTAAACCAGCTAGAACAAGACTTGCACTTGCACGTAAATCAGTTGACATTACTTTAGCACCTTTAAGTTTCTTTACACCCTTTACTATTGCACTATTATTGATCACTTCAATATTTGCTCCCAACCTATTTAATTCTGGGATATGACTAAATCTGTCATGATAAATAGTGTCAGTAATTGAAGAGGTTCCGTTTGCCAGACTCATTAATGCTGTCCACTGTGCTTGCATATCTGTTGGAAATCCTGGATAGACAGCAGTTGTAATATCAACGGGGATGATGTTAATATTTCTGCAATCTACATATAATATATTATTCTTAAATAATAATTTAGCACCACTTACTTCTAATTTATTAACTATATTTTCAATATGTTCAATATTCACTCCTATTAATTGAACGTCACTACTGGTTATTGCTGCTGCTGTAGCTAGTGTCCCAACTTCAATTCTATCCGGTATATTATCTATCGTAGTACTATTAAGTTCGTCAACACCATTAATTTCAATTGTTGTTGTTCCTATTCCTTCAATTTTTGCTCCCATTTTAATAAGAAATTTTCCTAATTGAACTATTTCTGGTTCAATTGCAGAATTCAACAATAATGTCGTACCCTTAGCTAATACAGCAGCCATCATGGCATTACCAGTCGCACCAACAGAAGAAATATCAAAATTAATTTTAGTTCCTTGAAGTTTGTTTGCTTTAGCAATTATATATCCTTCCTCTAAATCAATAGATGCGCCTAATTTTTTCATAGCCTCTAAATGTAGATTTATAGGTCTTGGTCCCCATGCGCATCCTCCTGGTAAAGATACTTTTGCATATCCAAATCTTGATAAGAGTGGGCCTAATACATAAACAGATGCACGCATTTTCTTAACATGTTCATAAGGAGCAGTTTGGCTTATAATATTTTTTGTGTTTAATTCCAATATGTGATCTGAAAAATTAGTTTCTACTCCTAATGTTTGGAGTAATTTTATCATGGTGAAAATATCATTTACTTCTGGAGTATTATTGATAGTATTAACACCGCTATTAAGTAAAGTAGCCGGCATTAAAGCTAATGAAGAGTTTTTTGCACCGCTAATTTTTACACTGCCGCTTAATTTTTTTCCGCCTTGAATAATAAATTTGTCCAATCAATCCCCTACTGGATTTTATACATCAAACCATTCACACCAACCAAGAATAAATTCCCATCCGGATTAATATCAATATCATTCATATTAGAATAAAGTTGTGAATCAACTAAATCCCAATTTTCACCTTTATCTTTAGAAATCATAATGGTTCCTTTATTACCTATCAAAACAGCATAATCATTAGAAATAAACAATACCTTTTGCAATCCACCAATGTCAGTTATTTTAGTTTCTTCCCAATGTTGACCATGATCAGTAGAGCGTAGAATTGTCCCATCACCGCCAACAATCAAACCATAACCAGAATCGTTAAAATCAATCGATTTATAATAATTATCCTGAGAATTATTATTTGTTTTACTCCAGCTTTCTCCACCATTCTTTGTTTCTAATATTATTCCGTCCCAACCAACTGCAAAACCATGTTTGGAATCAATGAAAGCAATATCAAAGATTAGTTCATTTGAATTGGTTATCACTTTTTTCCAAGAGTAGCCTGAATTTTCTGTTTTTAATATTAATCCTTTATTACCGGTTATAAAACCAGTATCATCATCAATAAATTTGACTTTGAAAAAAGTATAACCTTTTATTGCCGGTATGATAGCTAAAGAATCTAAATTATTTAGTCCATTATAAATAGTTGATGAATCACCAATTATTATCGATCTACCATCCGGGAAATAATAGATATCACTTAAATTAATTTTTCTGTTCAATTCTTTTTGTTTCCAGGTTAATCCTCCATCATTTGATGTTATGATTAAACCCGAATCACCAACTGCTGCAGCATATTTACCATCCGAAAACATAATTGAATTTAGATTACCAAGTACATTGGACTGAACCTTATCAATAGTAGAAAATTGAAACATATCCTTCTCTGATGAGAACAATGACTGGATACTGAATTTTTT
>CAYXKL010000086.1:0-11171 GCA_964464825.1 uncultured Melioribacter sp.
TAATTATTAATTAACTATTATATGAAAATAATATCTAATTATATCATAAAAGAAATCACTAATATTCCTAATTTAATTAGTTTATTCCGGTTAAGCTTAGCTATACCTTTTTATTTTTTATTACCATTAATAAACCAAAATTATGTATATAGAATTATTATTATTTCATTAATTATTATTGCATTTATTAGTGATCTATTAGATGGTTATATAGCAAGGAAACAAAATATTACTACGGAATTGGGAAAAATTTTGGATCCTCTTGCTGATAAAATATTAGTTATTATTATCATAACGCAACTTTATTTAAATAACATGATTCTTGAATTTTATTTCTGGATCATTCTTTTAAGAGATGTTTTAATATTTACAGGTGGTATAGTAGTTAGCAAAAAAATTGGAAGGGTATTACCTTCAAATATAATTGGTAAGATTACTGTATTTTCTATTGGAATATATATAATCATATTACTATTAGACATTCCAAAATCTGATATTTTCTATCATATTATTTTTTATTTAAGTATCATTTTAAGTTTATTATCCGTGATAGTTTACTTTATCAGAGCCCTAGAAGTTATGAGATGGAGTAAAAATGAAGTTATTCGGTAGTATTGATTTCGAAAAACTTAAATCAGGTTTATCAAAAACACGTAATAATATTTTAAATAAAATAAATGAAATATTTACGAATAAAACAATTATTAATGATAGTCTTTTAGACGATATAGAGGATACTTTGATTTCAGCTGATATTGGAGTAAGTACAACGGAATTAATTATTAATAATGCTAAATTAAAATATTCTCAAGATGATGATAAATCATTAGAAAATTTTAAAATCATATTAAAAAATGAACTAATTAATATCATTCAGATTGATGAAAAAACAGAAAGTGAAAATTCCGGTAATAATAAACCATATATATATTTAATTATTGGTGTAAATGGTGCTGGTAAAACTACAACAATAGGGAAGTTAGCTTATTACTTTAAAAAGAATAATTATAAGGTCTTAATAGGTGCTGCTGATACATATAGAGCTGCAGCTAATGACCAACTAAAAATTTGGGCAGAACGTGTTGGTGTAGAAGTTATATCTGGCAATTCTAAAGATCCAGGTTCCGTGATATTTGATACATTAACCGCTGCTTATAAAACTGGAACTGATATAGTTCTTATTGACACTGCCGGTAGATTACACACAAAAATTAATTTAATGGATGAATTATCAAAAATTAAAAATATAATAAATAAATTTCCTTCTGGAGCATCTTATGAAACATTATTAGTAATAGATGGTAATTCAGGACAGAATGCAATACAACAAACAAATTTATTTGATAAATATACCAAGATTAACGGACTTATAGTGACAAAATTAGATGGTAGTACTAAAGGCGGAGCAATATTAAATATTATTCATGAAAAAAAAATTCCAGTTCGATTTATTGGACTGGGTGAAAATCTTGAGGATTTACAGATATTTGATCCGAAGACTTATGTAAATGCAATATTTGAAAACAATAAATAATCAAAGTTATGTTTCTAAAAAAAATTAATCATAAAGATTTTGAATATTTACCACGGTATTTTGATCCTAAGAAAGAAAAAAAAGAAAAGAAAATCTCTTTCAGAAATAATAGTTTATACCAAGATAAAGTCAAAAAAAAGAGAAGTGCCTTAGTATGGTTATTACTGATTATAGTAGTGTTATACTTTTATTTAAGTTTAGCATAGTTTACATAATATACATTATGTGTGTTTAATATTTGTAAAACCCTTCTCCAGTTTTTTTACCTAAATTTCCAGCTGCAACCATCTTTTTTAATAATGGACAAGGCCTATATTTTGTATCATTAAATCCCTCATAAAGAACTTCCATAATTGATAAACAAACATCTAATCCAATAAAATCTGCTAATGTAAGAGGACCCATAGGATGATTCATTCCTAATTTCATTATTTGATCTATTGCATCAATTGATGCTACTCCTTCATAATAAGTATATATAGCTTCATTTATCATAGGCATTAAAATTCTATTTGAAATAAAGCCTGGATAATCATTTACTTCAATCGGAATTTTATTAATTCGTTTTGCTAAGTCTGATACAAATTTTACTGTTTCATCAGAAGTTTTATATCCACGGATTATTTCAACTAATTTCATAATAGGCACTGGATTCATAAAATGCATGCCTATAAAATTATTTGGATTAGTGTAATTAGCTAATTCAGTAATTGAAATTGATGATGTATTTGTAGCAATAATAGTTTTATCATTTATTTTTGGTTTTAACTTTGAAAGTAGATCCATTTTTATTTGTTTGTTTTCATTAACAGCTTCAATAATCAATGATAAATCAGTTGGTAACTCATTTAGATTAGTAAGTTTAACTATATTAGCTAAAGTGTTAATTTTAATTTGTTCTGAAATAACACCTTTTTGTATCTGGCGATCAAGGTTTTTTGATATGGTGTTAAGTGCTTTGTTTAGCAATTCATCCGATATGTCAATGAGAAATACTTTAAAATCATTTTGTGCAAAAGTATGAGCTATACCGTTTCCCATTGTGCCACTGCCTATTACAGCTATTTTTTCTGTATTCATAATTTTTTCTCGTGTTTTATTTTTAAATGGAGCAAGTTTATATATTATAGAACATCAGATTCAAATGATAGACAGCATTTTAACTTTCCGCATGGTCCACTTAGTTTTCCCATACTTGAAAGTAAATTTTGGTCATTTGCTAATTGAGTTGTAATTTTTTTAAAAGAGGATAAAATTGAAATACAGCAATATTCTCTACCACATGTACCTAAACCGCCAATTTTTTTTGCCTCGTCACGAACGCCTATTTGTCTTAATTCAATTCTTGTTTTGAATTCGCTGGCTAATTCTTTTGCTAATTCTCTAAAATCAATTCTTCCATCAGCGGTATAAAAGAAAAATAATTTTTTCCTATCAAATTGATAATGGATATTAACAAGTTTCATATTTAAATTAAATTTTTCACTAATCTTTCTAAATATTTGTACTGCCCTCTTCTCATCAAACGAATTCTTAGTTAATTTATCATTATCATCTTTATTTATTTTACGTAATACTAATGGTAATTTCTCATTATAGTATCCAATACTCTGTCTTTTTAATTTTACTATCTCACCAATAGATTTTATTTGAGCAACTTCTACAGAGTCCTCATTTGAAATTAATATAATATCACCAGGGAAATATAGATTTTCAGAATTATTAGGAATTTCACAATAATTATTATTTAATAATCCGTTACATTCAATTTCAATAATATTCCTATTATCAATTGGGATATGCTTTTCTAAATTGCATGAACAAAAGAAACAACTGCTTGTATTGTTATGATGTTCATGAATTTTTGAGATTATTTTTAATTCATAAATATCATTGCAAAGTTTATTTGAATTTGATTCAATAGAATCTTTATGGCGGTTAGTTATATCTATTTGGTACAACTTTATTTCCTTATGGAGATAGAAGCTAATTCAAATATAATGTTAAGTGATAAGACATTCAAGTTTAGATTGTTATCACAATATCCATCTATAATATCAAACTTATTGTATAGACTGATCATATCAGTTTCGGTATATTTTTCATTGAATTTTTTAAGTGTATCAATATAATTAATGTAAAAATAATCTTTTTCCCCTATTCTGAATTTAATGATATCACTTATCCACATTTTAATCATTCGGATAATTAATTGTAATTCGGATAGAGAATTTGCTTCTAAAAATTTATTTAACTCGAGGTATGCAGTATAGTATCTTTTTGCAATTGAGAATCTAAGTATTGATATAATACTTTCTAAAATATTTTCAAAATTATTACTATAGAGTGAATATGCTTTATGAATCGAGCCTTCTGCAAATAATGATATTAGTTTAGACAGATCTTGTTCAATATTATAATATTTATATAAGATTGAACTAATTTCTTTCTCACCTAATGGTTCAAAGTTAATAATCCAACATCTTGATTGTACTGTGGGTAATAAACTATCCAGGTTATTAGTAAGCAATATAAATATTGTATTTTCAGGCGGTTCTTCTAAGCTTTTTAATAATGCATTTTGTGATTGTTCATTCATGTCATGAGCATCATAAATCAAAATAATACGATAAGGAATATCGCTGTAATTAGATGAAAGAAATTTCTTAATATCACGTATACTATTAATTTTTATTGTATTAGCTCCCTCAAGCTTAAATTTGTGATAAGGATTTATACTTAGTTGGTTTAATTCACTCTTTAAATCTGCAATCTGATCTTTTGTTAATTTGTCTAAAGCGCTGTCATCTGTTAATTCATTTTTCCCTCTGGGAAGAGGTGTTATTAACTTTATATATGGTTCTTGAAGATTAGTAATTGAATGTAAGATTGAGTCTAATTTCGGATGATTACAATTTGAATAGAGTATTTTAGAAAATTGTATTGCAGTAAAAAACTTACCTATACCTTCTTTACCAAAAAAAATAAAGGCGTGTGGTACACGCCTCATAACAATCAATTTATCTAATATTTCTTTTGCTTGTTTTTGTCCGTAAACTTCAGACCATAAGTCATTCATCTATAATCCAAAAATTAAGATTTAAACTCATCATCATCATTATAGAAGAAATCTTCATCGCTTGGGTAATCCGGCCATATATCTTCTATCGATTCATAAGGTTCATCAGAATCTTCTAATTCTTGAAGGTTTTCTACAACTTCTAATGGTGCACCGATTCTTTCGGCGTAATCTATTAATTCTTCTTTTGTTGCTGGCCAAGGAGCGTCATCTAAATAAGATGCTAATTCGACGGTCCATATCATAAATTTTCTCCTGAATAGGTTTTTTATTATTTGACAATCTCAAAAAGTTCAACATCGTCATAAATAAAATTTCGTGGATTGAGTGGAATATCATTATGTCTGATCTCATAGTGTAAATGTGGACCGGTTGATAGAGAGCCAGAACTACCGGAGTTTGCAATAAGATCACCTCTTTTAACAAGATTTCCTTCTTTCACAATGATTTTATCTAAATGTGCATAAATTGTTTTATAACCGAAACCATGTTCTATCTCCAATGTGAGTCCATATCCTCCTCTTCTACCAGCAAATACAACTTTACCGGCTCCGGGTGCATAAACCTTTGTTCCAATATCTGTAATTATATCTATACCGTTATGCATTCTTCTAATTTTTAATATCGGATGGAGTCTCATCCCAAAATCATCTGCAACTCTACCGCTACATGGTACAATTGCGGGTATTACTGCATATAATTTTTCATTTTCAATTAATTTATTTTCAATTTCTTCATAATTGTTAGATTCAAGTTTAACTTTTAATGATACTCTATTTATATAGGAGTCCAACTCATCAAGTTTATTTCGAATTTCTGATGGATTATTACTCATTAAATTATTGAATACAGAACCGCCCGTACCAAATTCTACTTCATTTTCATTTGGTTCTAAATTGGTTACTAATCTTAAATCCCGACTTTTTTCGGATAAATTTTGGATTCTTTCTTCTAAACTTTTATACTGAGCATAGAATGAATTTATTTTTTCTTTAAGTTCTGCATTAGTTTTACGAAGTAATTTCACTTCTGAGCCCGGATTAATAAATTCATTAAAAACTAAAAATGAACCAAAAAGGAAGAATGAAATAAGGATGGATGAAAATAACACTAGTAATACGAATTTCTTATAGAAATTACGTATTTCTACAAACTTCAACTTAGATTTTGAAAAGTAGTAAAATTTTTTCATAGCGAAACGTGGTTGCGAAAATAATAAATCAAAATCGGGCTGTCAAGGTCAGATTTTAAAAAATAATTATTCAAAATCATGCTCAAAATAGTCAATAGAACGATCATTTGGGCTGTTTTTTTGACGTATTTTTGACGTTAATCTGTCTTGAAGCACTTTAGCTGCATCATAACCATAATGTTTCAACAAATAATTTAAGGCCATTACCTCAGAAATTACAGTAATATTCTTTCCCGGAATAATCGGTAACTTAACATATGGTATTTCAACATCCATTACTGTAATAGTTTTATTATCTAATCCAGTCCTTGTATATTCTGATTTTTCATTCCATACTTCTAATTCAATAATAACTTCTAATCTTTTTTGAAACCTTATTGCTCTTACTCCGAACATACTTCTAATATCAATTATCCCAATCCCTCTCAGTTCCATAAAATGTTTAACAAGTTCAGTTCCGGAACCCATTAATATTCCTTCCCCTTTTTTAGTAAGAATCACAACATCATCAGCTACTAACCTATGCCCCCGTTCTACAAGATCTAATGCCACTTCGCTTTTACCTATTCCGGATTTACCTATAAACATCATACCTACACCATATACATCTACAAAAGAACCATGTATTGAAAGTCTGGGTGCAAATTGATCATCTAAAAAATCACTAATTAAATAGAATAATTTTGTTGTTGAAAAAGTTGAACCAAAGATTGGCAATTGATATTTATTCGCCAACTCAACCATTTCCTGAGTTGGTTTATTGTTATTTGTAATGATTAAACATGGAATACTAAATTTAAAAATATTTTCAAGGGATTTAGCGCGTTCAGCTGGTGTAAGATTTCTTAAATACCGCATCTCTGTATTGCCGAAAACTTGTACTCTATTGTATGAAAAGAGTTCTAGAAATCCCGCTAATGGTAATCCCGGTCTGTGTAGATTATGATCTTTTATCTCACGATCAAAACCGACCTGATCATTGAGTAATTTTACTTTAAATTTGTCTTTGATATTATTATAGAAGAATTCTACAGTTATGGAATTTTTTTTTGTAATATTCTTCTCGTTAATATTCATGGTTTTTTCCTTGTAATACGTTTTGTCTTAACCTTTGTAAGTTGTTTTAATGCTTTTGCTATTGCCGCAGTAATTGATTTTTCAAATTCTTCGCTTGAATGTGTTACTGTTATTTTTTTACCCGGAATATTTAATATTATTTCTGCTGTTTTAATACTATCAGTAGGATGTGTATAGCTCAAAACTACACTTGCATCTAAGATATGATCATTGAACTTTTCTAATGCTAAAAGTTCAGCTTTAATGTAATCTTTTAAGGAATCTTTAGCTTTGAATTTTCTGGATGTAATTTTAATATTCATAATAACTCCTTAAGATTTTGGGTGTGCTTTTTTATATGATTTCTTGAGTCTTTCAACACTTACATGTGTGTAAATTTGTGTTGTAGATAAATTTTCATGACCTAAAATTTCTTTTACAGCCATTATATCAGCATCTCTATCTAACATATGTGTTGCAGCACTGTGTCTTAATATATGCGGACTTCTCTTTTCAATATCAGATACATTTGATATATATTTTTTTACAATAGAATATATATCAAATCTAGTCAAATTATTAGATTTATCTTTTAAGAATAATGGTATTGAATAAGAATTATTTTCAATCTCATTTAAGTATTCTTTCAAAATATCTATAGATTTATTTCCTATTGGTACAATACGTACTTTAGAACCTTTACCAAGTATTCTTAATTGTTTTTTGTGTAGATCAACATCACCAACTTTTAATGTACATAATTCTGAAACACGAAGTGCACAACCGTATAACAATTCTAAAATTGCTTTATCTCTATTTTTATACTTAGAATTTTTATCTTCATCTATCAATCTATAAATTTCCAAAAAAGAGTCAAGATTAATTGTCTCTGGAAGTTTTCTTTTCACTTTCGGATTTGGAATCTTTTTTATAGGATTCTTTTCAATAATCTCATTTCTTACAGCAAAATTAAACATTCTGCGGATTGAAGAGAGTTTTCTTGATACTGAACTTTTTGAGAGACCTTTAATGTTCAGATCCATTATATAGCGACGTATAACTTTATCCGTTATTAGATTGATTAATTCTATCTTTTGTGAATTACAGAAATTGTAGAATTCATTTAGATCATTAGTGTATGCATCAATTGTATTAATTGATGCTCTGCTAATTCCTGATAATTCTGATAATGTTCCGCGGATAACTTCTTGTAGATTTTGTTTACTCATTTCTTATCCGCATAATAATTAATTAGTATTCTTCTTCTTCGGCTATCTCCGGTTCCTCAGCTTTTGGAAATTTCCATGTTGCATAATCACATTCCGGGTATCTATTACAACCGTAAAATATCTTTCCTCTCTTAGTTCTTCTTGTAATTATTTCACCCTGATTACATTGTGGACAAGTAATTCCAAGCGTTATAATCTTGGTGAAATCACAATCAGGATATTTTTCACATCCTATAAATCTGCCGAACTTCCCTTCTCTATAAACAGTTCTTGAATTACATTTTGGGCAGAGTTCTCCAGTATATTCGGGTTCGCTATTAACGCCGCTTATTTCTTTTAATGATTTTATATTTTTGCATTCCGGATAATTAGTACAAGCCAAATATTTTCCATATCTGCCTATTTTAATATCCATATCCGAACCGCATCTATCACATTTAATTTTTTCAAGATTTGCTTCTACTTCTTTTAATGATTTTGAGAAAGGTCCATAAAAATCATTTAATACTTGCAGATAATCAATCTCACCATCTGCAATTAAATCTAACTCCCCTTCCATTTTTGCAGTAAAATTTACATTAAAAATGTCTGGAAAATTTTTTACGAGAATTCCATTTACCTTTTTACCAAGATCCGTTGGAATCAATTTACGATCGATCTGCTCAACATATCTTCTATCTATAATTGTACCTACTATCATTGCATAAGTTGATGGTCTTCCAATACCATTGATTTCTAATTCTTTTATAAGCGAACTCTCTGAATACCTTGCCGGCGGTTTTGTAAAATGTTGATTCGGTTTTAATTCATTGAGATTTAATTTTTGGTCTCGTTCAAGTCCAATAGGAATTTTTGCTCCATTTCCATTTTCATCATTGCTTTCTTCAGTCGATTCATCATAGACCGTTAAAAATCCATCGAATAAAATTGTTGAACCGGAAGCACGGAATAGAAATTCATCAGCTTTAATATTTACAGAAGTAGTTTCAATACGTGCTGATTCCATCTGCGATGCAATAAAACGTTTCCATATTAAATCATATAATTTGAATTGAGCTTCATCCAAATACGGTTTTACAAATTCCGGAGTATATTTTAATGAAGTTGGTCTTATAGCTTCGTGTGCGTCCTGAACATTCTTTTTTTTCTGCTCAAATGTCCTTGGTTTTTCCGTAACGTAATTTTCACCATAAGTTGTAATTAAAAATTCTCTTGCATCATTCACAATATCATCACTTAATCTAGTAGAATCAGTTCTCATATAAGTTATTAAACCGGTTACACCCTCATCACCCAATTCAATTCCTTCATATAAATTCTGTGCTAACATCATTGTACGGCGCGGTCTGTATCTTAATTTTCTTGATGCTTCTACCTGAAGTGTACTGGTTATAAATGGCGGAAATGGATTTCTTTTAGTTTCTTTTTTATTTAATTCTGATATAATAAATAAATATTTTGAATTTATTCTTTTTAGAATTTCATCTGCTAATTTTTGATTTGTAATAGCATAATTAGTTAGCAAAAATTCATCAAATTCCTCTTTTGTCATATTCGGTTTAGGAGGAATTTTAATCTGCTTACCATCAACTTCAAATAATTTAGCTTGTAATTGTTCACCATTCTCTGTTGTAAATATTGCTACTATAGACCAATATTCAGTAGCAACGAATTTATCAATCTCCTCTTCGCGTTCGCAAATTAAACGCAATGCAACAGATTGTACTCTTCCGGCTGAAAGTGAACTTCCGTAAGAATCAATTACTGCTCTCCATAAAAAAGGACTGACTTTGTATCCAATAATTCTGTCCATTGCTCGTCTTGCACGTTGTGAGATAACTAAATGCTCATCTATTTTAATAGGATTTTTTAAAGCAGTATTTACTGCATTTTTTGTTATTTCATTAAAAAGAACACGTTGAATTTTTTGCTGATTCTTTTCATCAAGTATATCTACTACATCTTGTGCAATAGCTTCACCTTCACGATCAGGGTCTGTTGCTACATAAATGTTCACAGCCCTGGAAGCTAAACTTTTTATTTTTTTTACTACATCACTCTTTCCACGGATTGTAACTAAACTTGGTTTAAAATCATTTTCTAAATCAATTCCAAGTTTTGTTTTGGGAAGATTTTTAATATGACCAATTGTAGCTTCAACAATATATTTACTACCGACATATTTATTAATAGTTTTGGCTTTGGAGGGAGACTCCACAAGAATAAGATCTTTACTCATTAAACCACCTTAATTAACGGAATCGGAAGAATAAAGTAGATTTCTGCTGCCCGGAAGATTTTCTGAATCGAAATCAACAATTGAAAGGAGTACAATCCAATTTATCTCTTTTCTTGTCAATCTGTTTTCAGGAAACATTATTACTTGTTCCAATATTGTTTCTAAATTGTCGGAATCAAGTAAACCAAGATTGAATAGATGCATTAAGTAATTTACATTATCAACACCTAGTATATATTTTTCTTCTTCGGTTAGAAATCTGATACTCCTCTCTTTCTTTATTTTAGTTTGAATATTTTCTTTTCTATTTAAGATTTTATCGTAAATTAAACTGAAAGCAATTCCTAAAGACTGCTCATCGTATTCTTGATTATTCATCAATGATTTATTCAGATCATCAAACGGAATATCGTTGCTGATTCCTTCTAATATCTGAGTTATTAAATCTACAAGTTTTGGTTTAATCAATTTTTAATAACCTTGCCTAATTTATTAATAGAATTTAAAAGCTGATTTTCAACAATTTGCATTTTTCTTTTTTGAGATAACGTTATATCATCGTAACCGATAAGATGAAGTACACCGTGAATAATTAACCTTTTTATTTCGTTATCATATTTAACTTTAAATATTTTTGAATTTTCTTCTGCAATTTGATAACAGATAAAAATTTCGCCGTCTAAATTATTACTTTCATTTGAATAATTAAAGGAAATTACATCTGTGGGATAATTATGTCCCAAATAATCATTATTAATCTTACTTATCGTATCGGACGCAACAAAATTTATTTCTAGTGAATCAATTTTCATAAAATACTTCGACTTGATATAATATATAAT
>CAYXKL010000087.1:0-11168 GCA_964464825.1 uncultured Melioribacter sp.
ATTAATGTACTACTGATAATTCCATCTTCATACATTTCTGCTTTTACAGATGTAACTTCAAAATTATAATTATCAGCAATCTCTCTTAATTTTTCTTCATCACCAAGTCGGTCTTTACCAAATTTATGATCGTGACCAATTACCATGTGTACAGCACCAATTTTATCTATAATTAAATTTTTTATAAACTGTTCCGACGTCATCTGTGAAAATTCTTTTGTAAAATTTACAATAATCAAATTATCAAGTCCGCATTCAATCAGCAGTTCAATTTTTTCTTCTAAAGTAGTCAGTAATTTCAAATTATAATCTTTTGATACTACTGTACGGGGATGCGGTTCAAAAGTAATCAAAACACTAGTACCATCAATACTTACGGATTTATCTTTTAAAACTTTCAGAATTTTTTTATGACCTTTGTGTAAGCCGTCAAATGTTCCTACAGTAACAACAGTATTTTTATGTTTTATATAATCTTTAAAGTCAGTATAAATTTTCATTTTTAATTTGCTGCAACAAGTTCAAACTGTTTTGCAAAATTGATAAATTCATAAATATCAACAGCATCATTTACATTAAAGTTACCTATTTCAGTTCTTCTCAAATTACTCAAATAGGCACCACAGCCCAATATTTTACCAAAATCATTTGCTATAACGCGTATATAAGTTCCGCTTGAACAATTAATTTCAAAATGAATATCGGGCATCTCTATTTTTTTTATTTCAAATCTGTTTATAACAATACTCCTCGGCTTCCTATCAACCACAATTCCTTTCCTGGCATAGTGATAAAGTGCTTTACCATGTTGTTTTACAGCTGAGTACATTGGCGGAATCTGAATTGAATTACCTAAAAAACTTTTAGCAGTTGTATAAATCATCTCTTTTTTAATTCCATCTATACCATTTTCAGAATCAAAATCCGTTTCTATATCAAATGAAGGTGTAGTCTTACCTAGTGTTATGATTCCAGTGTAAGTTTTTTCTAAACCGGAATAATTTGAAATTTCACGTGTAGCAGCTCTTCCCGCACATATTATCATTAATCCAGATGCCATAGGATCTAAAGTCCCGGCATGCCCTACTTTTTGTACTCCAACTGCTTTTCTAATTTTATAAACAATACTAAAAGATGATAAACGATATGGTTTATCAATTAAGATAATTTCACCATTCGGAAAATCCGGTTCATAATTAATTATCGTTCTTTTCGTTATCATGAATCTTTTTAAATAATTCTTCTATTTTTTCTACATAATCAAGAGTGTCATCAAGAAAGAAATGGAGTTCCGGCACAAATCTGATTTGAATCTTTGATGCCAATTCAGTACGGATCAATTTTTTCATCGAATCAACTTTAAGCATTACTTCATCTCTTTTAGTCTTTTCATAAATAGATAAATAAATTTTTGCATGACGCAGATCAGGACTCATTTTAACATTTGTAACTGTAATTAAGCTCAAGCCCGGATCCTGAATTTTATGAAGAAAAATCAGACCGATTTCTTCTTTTATCAAACTAGAAACTTTATCTAATCTAAATGACATTATTCAAGCTTCTTTTTTGTTTCTATAAATTTATATGCTTCAATTATATCTCCCACTTTAACATCATTGAAATTATGAATATTCAATCCGCACTCAAATCCTTTTTCAACTTCTTTAACATCATCTTTAAATCTTTTAAGTGATGCTAATTCACCTTCGTAGATTACAATACCTTCACGGTACAGTCTAATTTTATTTGTACGTGCAACCTTACCATCCTGAACATAACATCCAGCAATAGTACCAACCTTTGGAACCTTAAAAATTTCACGAACCTCAATAGTACCGACTAATTCTTCAGAAACTACCGGTGAGAGCATACCCTCCAATGCAGATTTTACTTCGTTGATTGCATCATAAATAATATTATATAGACGGATATCAACTTTCTCTTGCTCAGCTAATTTACGTGCATTTGTATTCGGACGTACATGGAAACCAACAATTATAGCTCTTGAAGCAGCGGCAAGTAAAACATCACCTTCTGAAATTGCACCGACACCTTTATGAATAACGCGAACAGACACTTCCTGATTTGATAATTTCATTAATGAATCAGAAAGTGCTTCTATTGATCCATCAACATCACCTTTAACAATAACCGGTAATTCTTTGAATCCGCCGCGACTGATTTGATTTGCAATTTCATCCAAAGTAATGTGGCGTACCTGACGGTTATCTTGTTCCCTTTTAAGCTGGGATCTCTTAATACTTATTTCACGTGCTTCACGTTCAGATTCGATAGAAATGAATAGATCACCGGCTTGCGGTGCGGATTCAAATCCAAGTACAAGTACCGGAGTAGATGGACCAGCTTCGTGAACTTTCTTTCCTCTTTCATCGAACATAGCACGTACACGTCCGTGCACAACACCGGCAATAAACGGATCACCAATTTTCAATGTACCTTTTTGAACTAGAACAGTTGCGGTAACGCCTTTACCTTTATCCATCTGCGATTCAATGATAGTACCGCGTGCCATTCTATCAGGTCTTGCTTTCAAATCTAATATGTCAGATTCCAAAACAATTTTTTCGAGAAGTACATCAATATTTTTTCCAAACTTTGCAGAAATTTCCACACATTGATACTTACCGCCCCACTCTTCAATCAAAATATTTCTTTCTGCTAATTGCTGTTTAATTCTTTCAATATTCGAATTCGGTTTATCAACTTTATTGATTGCAACGATTATCGGCACATTGGCAGCTTGTGCATGATTAATTGCTTCAACAGTTTGAGGCATTACAGCATCATCTGCCGCAACTATTAGTACCACAATATCTGTAACTTTTGCACCGCGTGCGCGCATAGCTGTAAACGCTTCGTGCCCCGGTGTATCGAGGAATGTTATTTTTCTACCATCGGTCATATCAACTTGATAAGCACCGATATGCTGTGTTATACCTCCTGATTCACCAGCAACTACATTTGTTCTGCGAATGTAATCTAATAATGAAGTTTTTCCGTGATCAACGTGACCCATAATTGTTACCACCGGAGGACGCGGTTTTAAAGTTTCTACCGGATCGGGTAAGTCTGCTTCAATTTCTGTCTGATATTCTGCTTGCAATTCAATTTCGAATCCGAAATCATCTGCTATTAAAGTTATCGTCTCAACATCAAGTCTCTGATTTATTGATACCATCAAACCAAGACCAATACATTTTTGAATTACATCACTAACCGGTACACCCATTAAATTTGCAAGTTCATTTACAGCAATAAACTCTGTCACTTTAATTTTTTTCTTATCAAGCTGTTTTTGTTCTTCAATCTTATCTTGCAGATCTTGTTTCTCTTTACGTTTCTTTTTACGGATAGAAGCTCTATCGCCAACAGCAGATTCATCCATACTTAACATTGTTCTTTTAATTGCTTCTTCAACCTCACGGATATCAATTTCTAGTTTTTTAATTTTTCTTTTTTTCTTGGTAACAATTTCTTCTCCCGGTTCATCGGGTGATTTAGATTTCTTTTTAGATTTTAATACTTTCTTTTTCTTTTTCTTTTTATCTGCATCATCTTCTGCTAAGACTTTATCAATTTTTTTCGGTTCCAGTACAGAAACTTTTTGTTCTACTTTTTCTTTTTCAATCGGCTTTTCACCAAGATCCATTTTGCCTACAATTGTAAGACCTTTCTTTTTAGATTCAAGATCTATTTCCGTTTGAGTTTTAAAAGTTTCAGGTTCATCAACAACTCTTTTGGCTTCAGTTTCTTTTTCAATTGGCGTTTCTACAACAGTCGTCACTTCTACTGGAGCAGTTGTATCCGGCTCAATCTTTTTTACTTCTTCTGTATCTTTCTTATCTGCTGGCGGTTCTGCAACTTCTACAGCTTGCTGAATAACTTGAGCTTGTTCTGGTTCAGTATCTGATTTTTCTACTCTCTTTTTTTGGAATTCAGAAATCTTCTTGTAATGTTTTTCTGCCTTCTCAATATCTTTTTTGAAATGATTTTTAATATCTAACAACATTTCATCCGAAAGAAGTGCCATATGAGATTTTACTTCGTAACCCTTCTTGTGAAGAAAATCCATCAGCGATTCAGTAGATAGATTATATTCAGATGCTAATTTGTAAAGGCGTAATTTTTTTTCTTTAGTTGTTTCCGACATTAGTATTTACCCGAATTAAAATTTGAACTTGCCCGATTCTTAATTATCTGTTTTATCAAGCTATATTAATTTTATTCCTCTTCCTCAAATTGATTTTCTAAAATTTGTATAATTTCTTTTGCTTTCTCTTCGGTAATTCCTTCAATCTCTTTTAATTTATCAACGCCAAGTTTTAAAACTTCAACTGCTGTATCAAGACGGCTATTAATCAATATATCAACAATATCGCTTCCTAATTCTTCGCGAAGTTCTGTTAATTCAATATCTTCATCATATTCTTCAAGCGGTTTTTCCTGACGGATAACTTCAATTTCGTATCCGGTAAGTTTAATCGCCAACCGGATATTCACACCATTTCTACCAACTATCAATGAAACCTGATCGCTATCGGCAATAACTGTACATTTTTTTTCATCTTCATCAATTTCGATCTGTTTTAATTTTGCCGGTGCTAAACATCTTTGAATAAATACGAACGGGTCTTCTGAATAATTAATTACATCTATATTTTCATTATTTAATTCACGTACTATTGCATGAATCCGGACCCCTTTCATACCAACGCAAGCACCCACAGCATCAATTCTAGAGTCTTGTGATTCAACAGCAACTTTAGCTCTTTCGCCGGGTTCTCGTGCTATCCCTTTTATTTCTATAACACCATCATATATTTCCGGAATTTCAATTTCAAACAATCTACGTAAAAATGTATTATCAGCGCGTGATATAATTATTACCGGTCCATTTTGTGTTTTCTTAACCTCTTTAACAACTGCACGGATTGTATCTCCTTTACGGTATTTTTCTCTTGGAATTTGTTCGTGGCGCGGTAATAGTAATTCATTTTTATTGTGGTTAACAAGTACATCGTTTCTACGTACTTGATAAATATCGCCGACAACAATTTCGCCAATCATTTCATTGTATTCATTATAAACTACATCTTTTTCAATTTCGCGTATCTTTTGATTTAAGCTTTGTCTTGCAAGATTTATTAAACGTCTGCCGAATTCTTTAAGCTCAATTTTTTCTACAAAATCCTCACCAACTTCAAGCTGATCCGGATTACCTTTTTCATTCAATTCGACAATACTAATTTCAGTTCCAGGATCTTTAACTTCGTCAACTACAACCCTTTCAAGAAAAATTTCGATGTCGCCTTTTTCCATATTAGCAACAACATCATATTTAGCTTCAGGTCCATATTTCTTTTTTACTAAAAGACCAAAGATCTCTTCGATAATACTGGCGAGCATGTCTTTATCAATACTCTTTTCGCGTACCATTTGCGAAAAGGATTCGACTATCTCGGTGTTCATTGATTATTCCTCCATCGTCAAAAGCTTATTAGAACTTTTGCTTTGATTATATCTTTATAATTTATTTTGATTTCAATTTCTTTATCTCCAAAGAACAAATCGTCGCCAACTATTCGTATTAATTTTGCTGTTAACTTTTTTTCCACTCCATCAGAATTATAAATCACCTCAAATTTCCGGTTAATATGTTTTCCGTACTGAACAAGATATTTTAATGGGCGTTCAATACCTGGTGATGAAACATCAAGCCGGTAGCTAGTGCCTATTAATTCCTGAGATTCAATCAATCCATTGAGAGCACGGCTTACGATTGAGCAATCATCGGCAGTAATTCCCTTATCATTATCAATATAAACTTCGATAATTCTTAAGTGGTTATCACCGCGAAAGACAGTATCAATAAGTAGATAGCCGTGTGTGGCAATGATTTCTTCGAATTTCGTTAAAATTTCAGCTTTTTCCATATTCTATAAACAAAAATCGCCCTCTAGGGGCGAATTTGAATGAACAAAAGTAGGAATAATACTCGGAATAAACAAACGACTAAATAATATTTACGAATTACTAATTACGATTTACGAATTAGAATATTCAAATTACCAATTAAGCCTTTTTCGATCTTTGTTTTGTTGTAATAGCAATTTTAGAAAATATTGCAGTTAATTCTTTTGTTTCACAAACCAATTTTTCAATAACTTGAATAAAATTAATATTTGATTCCTTCAATAGTTCCTACCAATAAATCGTTTCGTCCGATTCCTCCTCGACAATCTTAATTTTGTAGATAAAATCGGGCCTTGATTTTGCTCGAAGAGCCGCTCTATAATTTGCACCGATTGAAGTTGCTGATCTCAATATTTGTGCACCTAAAACTTTGTTAACAGAATTCTGTGGTAACTCATTAATAAGTTTGATCATTTCTAGTGCAAAATTTTTAGTTCTATTTAAAAGCTCTTTTTTCAAATCGTAAATTGAAACTCGTAAATCGTAATTGCATTTTTAGTTGATTTCAAACGATGCCGATACTACCGCAGTGATTTCTTTATCAATTGAACTTACATCATTTATTCCATAATCAGTTACCATGTTGGAATTTAATGGAGTAATCTGAATAACACCCATTCTTGCGCTTCTCAAAGGACCGAGACTCCGGTCGGTTGATGCAGCAATCCGTTCAGCACGCTGCATAGCATTACGTGCGGCTTCTGCTTGAATTTCGATTTTCAAATCATCAATCTTTGTGAAGAGATATTCAGGCATTTCAACATTTATATCCAATCCTCTTTCAACAAGAGAGCCGAGTGTTAGTGAAAGTTCTTTGATTTTCTGCACGTCGTTCGATTTTACTTCGTAGCGCTGACTATAAACATAATGCGAAACATTTTGTGTTTGATACCCTTGTGAATTAATTTCAAAAATTGGGTAACCGTTTATACCGAATACTTCAATTTGATTTGCTTTGAATCCTTTATCTTCGAGATATTTTTTAACTATCGGCATTTGCTGTGTAACAATTTGGTATGCAGTTCTTCTATCGGAACTTACAGCTTGTATTGTTCCTCGTTGAATTCCAAGATCGCTGACCAATGCTTTTTTTGCCGAGCCGGTTACTGTGATTGTCTGATCTGCATTCTTTGTAGATTTCCAGACAAACGCAAAAATTATTACAGATAAAACTATCGCTCCAGATAAAACAGAAAGTGGTATTAATAATTGATTTTTTTCGTTCATGTTGTGCCCTCGCGGATTGTTTTGAACAAAGATAATCGGTTGGAAATTGAAATCAAATAAAAGAATGTACAGAGATCGAATTCATTAAATAGATCAGGACTGATTTATCTTTTGAGATTATTCACAATTACTTTAATAGAATCATTTTTCTGTTCTTGAAATACGGACCGGCTTGGAGTGAGTAAATGTAAAGGCCGGATGATAATTGAGAATTTTGAATTGAGAATTATAGAAACCGGCTTGTTTGTATTCATCTACAAGTGTTGCTATTTCTCTACCGAGAATATCATAAACTTTTAATTTAACAAAACCGACTTCCGATGATTGATAACTTATTTCAGTACTTGGATTAAAAGGATTTGGATAATTTTGGTGAAGTGAAATATCAGTTGGTAAATTATTTTCATCAGACATACAATATATTTTTAATCACAGTTGATAAATTATTGATATTAATTCTGGTGGCATTTGGTTGTCCGAGAATTGTTTTATTGATTCTATTTAACTGATCTTTACCGATCTGCTGTGAAAAATTAATTTGTTGTGTCGTAAGAAAAGCACACATGGTTAGAACAAAGATATTAAGGGGTGAAGTCTTCATTTTTTGCGTCGTCTATTCTAAACCCTAAAATAATGTAAGTGATGGGTTTGATATGGTCAATATAGAATTTTGGGGATAATAAGATAATTGGTGTGTTTTCATTATTTTAATTTCGCTAAAATTTCATCGCAGAGAGAATAACCTTTTGTGGTAAATTTCAAGAATGAGTTTTCTTGAATTAAAAAATTTTGTTCAATCAATTCCAAAATGTAATCCTGGTTTTTTATCAGCCAGTTATTGCCGAATAAATTTGTTAGTTCAAGAGTATCCAATCCTTTACTTCTTAGCGCAAGCATTACATATTCATTCATCATTTGTTCCAGATTCAATTTTTCTTCCCCGGCAATTCCATTTTCAAAATTCTTAACTGCCTCGTTGTAAAACTTTACACTTGAAAAATTCCACCATCTTTTTCCATCAATGAATGAATGAGCTGATGTTCCGAATCCGAAGTAATCTTTGTATCTCCAATATGCATTGTTATGAGTGCATTCAAAATCGGGCAAAGCAAAATTTGAAACCTCGTATTGCAGAAAACCATTTGAAATTAATTTATCAATTGTTAGTTCATAAAGTTCAGCATCATAATCTTCGTTTTGCATTTTAACTTTTCTGTCAATGACCATTTTATTTAAGATTGTTCCGGGTTCAAGTATTAAACTGTAAGCAGAAATATGTTTTATAGGTAATTTTAAAGCTGTAACTAAATTTGATAACCATTTCTCTTTTGACTGCTTAGGTAAGTTAAAAATCAAATCGATGCTGATATTTTCAAAACCTGATTCGTGCGCATCATGAACAGTCTTAATAGCGGTTTGGGAATCGTGTATTCGCGTGAGAAATTTCAATTCATCATTATTGAATGATTGAATACCAATACTGATACGGTTGATGCCAATATTTTTGAATTCAATTAATTTCTCTTTTGATACAGTACCAGGATTTGTCTCTAAAGTCACTTCTGCATTTTTATCAACAATAAAATTCTTTTTCACACACTCAAAAATTTGTGATATGTAATCCGGCTCCATAAAAGAAGGTGTACCGCCCCCGAAAAAAATAGAAATGATTTTTCTGTTTGATGAAAATTTGTTTCCATAATGATTAATTTCTGTTAATAATGATTTTAAATATGAGTTTACATTATCATAAGAAATGATTGAATAAAAATCACAGTAAATACATTTATGATCGCAGAATGGAATATGAATATAAATTGCAGTTTCTTTCAATTAATAAATCCTTATTGATTCTAATCAAATATAAAAAGAAAAGGGGCATACACTGCCCCTAATAATAATTTTATTTCCTTAAATTTTTTAGAGTCCGATTGAAACACCAACGCTTGCAGTATTAGTACTTGCCATTTTATAATCAGCATTAATATTAACAGCGGCAAGTTTGAAACTGACGCCAACAAGAAACGATGCTGAGTTTTCCCCTTCAAGTTCAATATCAATTTTAGCTGTTTTTGGTCCGGCTGGTGTATCATATTCATAATCATATTTTACATTTGTAGTTGATGATTCAAAAGTTAAACCGGCATAAGGTGTAACCGAAAATAAAATTCCAAAAGTTTTACTTGCATACAAACCGAATTGTGTGTTACTGCTTTCAAAAATTTCTCCAACTTCTAATTTTTGGTAAAAATATCCTACACCAATATCTATAGGAAGCGGATTGACTAACCAAACTCCGGGATTATGAATTGCACCTATGCCCCAAAAAGTAAATTTTCCAAGTTCATCATTAAACCCAGCAACTTTAGAAATATCCGGTAAATATCTGAACGCAATATTTGTCCCGGCTACTGTTCCAACTGTTAATTGTATAGCACCTGATGGGAACAGAGACATATCATCTAAAAGTCCTTTTACGTTTGTAAGTGTAGATTCAAACCTTCCAATTGTTTTACCCTGAATTTCTGCACCCGGAAATTCAACTTTAACAAGTTCATTTTCACTTCCAATAACAGTAGGTCCGGAAATATTAACAGACCAATCCCGGTTTAGAATTTCATTTTTAATAGATGTGTAATCAGGATTAGATTGGGTAATACCGGAATTCGAAAGAATATCATCAGCTTGTTGGCTTGTAAATCTGAATAAACCATCCGAAGAAAAATTCTTTTTATCATCAGAGAAAAAAGAACCCATCCCTATAATTTTCAGATCAACATAGAGTCCTAATTTTGTAGCACCCGGAACTTTGGTAACCCATCCCGAATTCAAGTTAGATCCGAAACCGGAAATTACCGGGGCAACATAAGCTCTAACTGCATCACTTGATAAATTTGATAATGTCTGTTCCAGGTCATTCCCGTTATCTTGAGCAACTAATACTGACCCGAATATGAAAATCATAATTGCTGCTAAAATATTTTTCATTTATTAGTCCTTTGAACAATTATTTTCTAACATGAAATTACATAACAAATGTTATTTTGAAAAGGTTGAAAAATAATCTGTGTCATAAAACACTATTTTTTACTGTTCATTAATTCTTTTGCACCTTCAATTGCAGCTTCAGTAATTTTTTCACCGCTCATTAATTTTGCAACCTCTCTTACTCTATCTTCATTACTTAATAATTTTATTGAACTTACCATCCGGTCGCCTTGCTTCTTTTTTTCAACTGTGTAATGACTATCGGATAAACCGGCAATCTGCGGTAAATGTGTGATTGCAATTATCTGATGGAACGCAGCTAATGATTTTAATATCTGTCCTACTTTCTGTGCAATCCTTCCGCTGACACCGGTATCAATTTCATCAAATATTAAGATTGGGAGTTTATCAGATTTTGCAAGTGATGATTTTAATGCAAGCATAATTCTGGAAACTTCACCACCCGATGCAACTTTAACAAGTGGTTTGGGATCTTCACCAATATTTGTAGAAATATAAAATTCAACATGGTCAATCCCCTTTTCGTTAAACTTATATTTATTTCCATCAGTAATAATATAATTGTTGTTTACAGCTTCTACCTTTTCATTTACAATTTGTATATCAAAAACAGAATCAGAAATACCAAGAGTATTCAAAGCATTTTCAACTTCCTTTTTAACTTTCTTTGCAGCGCTCTTCCTTAATTGTGAAAGTTTCTTTGCTGAATTTCCGGCGCTGATTCGAGAATTTTCAATCTCATTTTGAAGTTTGGTAATTTTTTTTGTAAAATTTTCTGCTAGTTCAAGTTCTTTACTAATTTTTTCACGATATTCTAAAATTGATGCAATGTTGCCGCCGTATTTCTTTTTAAGTAAATGAATAGCCCCTAAACGTTGTCTTATCTCTTCAACTTTTTCCGGTTCAATATCAATATTATTTTTATAACTGCGTATATG
>CAYXKL010000088.1:0-11081 GCA_964464825.1 uncultured Melioribacter sp.
GTTGCAAGTGAATATGCAAAGGTAAAGAAATTGTATTCATCACGTCATAAAAGAATGGAACAATTCTTTTTAAAAAGATTCGACGAAATAAAAAAATATCAAACTGGGCTTGATGATATTTCTAACAATAAAAAACTTTTAATTGGTTCTTATTTTACCAACGAATATTCACTTGAACACTCGGCACTTTTCAATCCTTCGATGGTATGGCACCCAGACCAATCAAATTTATCAGAAGGGAAAAAAAGATTTATTATCAGTTTACGTGCTGTCGGTGAAGGGCATGTATCATCGCTAATGTTTAGAAGCGGAACGATTGATTTGAACAGCAATATTGAACTTGATAATACTTCAAAATTTGTTCAGATGCCGGATATCAAAGTTTTAGTAGATGATCTCTATGAAGCTAAATTTAATCCCGATGACTATATTTCAGAACGGGTACTTTTTCCACAATTGCCTTCCGAGTCAAATGGAATAGAGGATGCTCGCTTAGTCAGCTTCTTAAATGAGAATAATGAGACTATATACTATGCAACTTATTGTGCTTACGACGGACACAATATTGCGACTCAACTTTTGCAAACAAAAGATTTTTTGAATTTTAAAGTTGGCAAGATGAAAGGTGCTGAAGTTCAAAATAAAGGGATGGCACTCTTCCCGAGAAAAGTTAATGGTAAATATGCAATGCTTTCGCGTCAGGATAATGAAAACAACTTTATCATGTATTCGGATGATGTTTTTAAATGGGAAACAAAACAACTTTTGATGGAGCCGGAATACCCGTGGGAATTTTTTCAAATCGGCAATTGTGGTTCGCCTATCGAAACAGAAAAAGGGTGGCTCTGCTTGAGCCATGGTGTTGGTGCCGCACGAAAATATTCTATTGGTGCATTTCTACTTGATAAAGAAGATCCGACAAAATTAATTGGAAGACTAAAAGAACCGTTATTAGAATCAAACGAAAATGAGCGCGAAGGTTATGTGCCAAATGTTGTTTACACATGCGGCGGTGTTATCAATGGTAAAGACCTCGTATTTCCATATGCAATGTCGGACTACGCAAGCAGTTTTGCTTTAGTTGATTTGAATGAACTACTAGATAAGCTAAACTGATAACTAGTAGAAACCAAAAAAATGAAAACTAAATTTTATACCCGGATTTTTTTATTATTAATTGTTGTTTGTAACATATCGGGTACTTACAACGGAAACACAGATAAGAAAAAACTTACAATTAATTTCCATGATGATGCTAAAATAGAAATTGGGAATTTCTACGCCGGTTTAGAATTTCATCACAGCTACCCGGTACCACAGCGTTTTAGTTTTTACTACCCGGTTGCAAATAGTATTGACTTGAGCACAGACTATTGGCGACGCGATACAACTTTTGCAATGACTGTCGGCTTTAAATTTGGTGATTCGGAAATTGAATGGTTGAATGCATATCAGTATGAATTTGACCTCACTCCTTTTTCGGTTGATTTTTTTAAGGAAGATGACAAGAAGAAAATCGAGCTCTCGTATGCATTCACGAAAAACAAACCAGCTGTAGTAATAAGTTATACGATTACTAATAAAACCAACGAAACTCAGGAGGTAGAGTTATATACAAAGTATGCACTTGCTTTCCGCACGAGTCATACTTATAGATTCAGCAATAAAATTAATTCTGTAATATCTAATAATGGTGAATCTGTTTTTGTTAACCATAACGATTATGAAGTCGGTAATGCCGCGATTTTTATTGTTAACGGTTCGGAGTTACCTTTTGATATTCAAATCAATGATAATGAAAACAATGTTGAAGATTTTTTCCAAAAACATTTTCCACTGAAAAGGTTGGTTGATAATCCTTCTGCGAATTTTATCTACAAAAAACAAATAGCACCGGACGAGAAATTATTAGTCAATCAAATAATTGGAACTTGTAAGCCATATGAAGTTGTGCGATTTGCAGAATATTTAAAAAGCAACTATGAAAAAGAAATCGATGAATTCGAAAATTCTATTCTTGAAAAGATAGAGAAGAGCATTACTTTCAACACCGGTGATAAATTATTAGATCATTCGATTCTTTGGTCAAAAGCAATTCTTGAAGTGAACAAGCATTACATCGATGGAGAAATTATGCCGATGCCGTGCCCGGCTGAATACAATTTTTATTTCACTCATGATGTTCTTTTGACCGACCTTGCTGCTATTAATTTTGATCTTGATAGAGTTAAAAACGATCTCTATTTTATTGTTAAACATGCAAACAAAGATAAAATTATTCCTCATGCATATTATTGGAAAGACTCATCGTTTGTAACAGAGCTTGCCGAGCACGACAATTGGAATAATTTCTGGTTCATTATTGTCTCGTCAGAATACCTGAAACATTCCGGCGACAAAAAATTTTCAGAAGAGATTTTTCCTTATGTCGAAAAATCTTTAACACAAGCTTTAATTACAAAAGGTGATGACAATTTAATGTGGTCTTACCGTCCCGATTGGTGGGATATCGGCAAAAGATACGGACAGCGAAGTTATATGACAATACTTGCAATAAAAGCCATACGTTCTTTCCTTTTTATATCAAGTGTGCTAGAAAAAGGTGATCAGAAACTTTATGAACTTGAACAACTGTCGGAACGCATGGAAAAAAATCTAAACGAGAAATTGTGGCGAGACGATTACGGTTACTTGATGAATTGTACTGATCCTGATAAAATAGATGAGCATTACTATAGCGGCTCTTTGCTTGCTGCTCATTATGGACTCTTGGATGAATCAAAAGTATTGAAGATGATTAATACAGCAGAACAAAAAATAGTTGATAAAAAAATTGGTGTATATACTGCTTATCCAATGGATTTTGATGAGCTGCAAGATTATTGGCATTTTGTAAGCAACGAAGCCGGTGACAAATTCTATTATCTTAACGGTGGAATATGGCAACATTCAAATGCGTGGTATGCTCTTGCTCTAATATCTTCTGGAAATAAAGTTGATGCGGCACAGTTCATTAAAGAAGTTATGACAGTTGACGGAATAATGAACGGACCGAACGGACAGCCGGCGATGTATGAGGTGAGAAACGGGAACATAAACAATCCGGAAGTTTACGGAACGATTGATAAACCGCAATTTATGTGGGCCGGGGGATGGTATCTTTATTCACTCTACTATTTATTCGGTTTAAATAATAACGAATGGAATATTGAGTTCGATCCTTTTCTTCTGGAAGATCAACAAAGTTGCTCTTTCTGCCTAACTGTTAATAATAAAATTGTAAACACTGTGATTGCAAAAGAAGAATTTCAAAATATAAAAATTGATGGTACAAAAATTAACTCGCTAATTATTCCTCGCGAAATGAAAAATATTACGGATATCAAACTTACTATCGGCAAGTTAAGTGAGCCGTTTGTAAAAACATCGAATTCGATTTTGGAGTCGTGTTTGTTCAGTGAAAAAACAAATGAAATGAAAATCAAGCTTGGTGCTTTCACAAATCATAGTAACAAAACAATAATAGTGTCAAAACAAAAGCCGAATAAAGTTTTGCTGAATGGAAAGATTCTCGAAAATGTGTCCGCTAAGTCAATAGATGGTGGCTATAAGATAGAAATTAATTTTATTCATAAGAACGTAATAGAACTATTGGAAATCAAATTTTAATTGCTGAATAGAAAAGGGGTACTATTAAATAATGAACGAAAGATTTTACTTAGTTAGAGAATGGAAATTAAAAATAGGCGATAGGTTCTCTCAATTAACGCCGCAAGAAATCATAAAAAATAAATGGATTAATGCCGAAATCCCTGGTACTGTGCACACCGATCTATTAAAAAATAAATTAATTGGAGAGCCGTACTATTCAAATAACGAAATAAAACTTCGCTGGATATCTGAATCAGATTGGATTTACAAGACTATTTTTGATTCGCCTTTTAAACTTGCTGATACAATACCAATCAAATTGGTCTTCGAAGGACTTGATACAATATCGGAAATATATTTAAATGGAACTTGTATCGGCACAACGAAAAATATGTTTTTGAAATATGAGTTTGATGTTACTAATCTTATTAATCAAAAGAAGAATGAACTAATGATTTATTTTCAATCACCAATTAATTATAGTATGGATGAAGAACAAAGATATGGCAAACTTCCGGTAGCGTTGAACTCACAAAGAGTTTATATACGGAAAGCTCAATATTCATTCGGATGGGATTGGGGTCCATCTTTTCCTACTATGGGCATATGGCGTAATGTCTATCTTGAAAAAGTTAAGAAAGCATCTATAAAAAATTTTTATTTTGATACGGTTAATATAAATGATAAATCGGCAGAAGTAGAAATTAGATTTGATGTTGAGTATAAACTTGATGAAAAGTTAACGGCAGAGGTTAAATTATCCAACAAAAATTCTTTTGTGAAAAAAAATGTAGAAGTTGATAACGTCGAACATAGAATTGAACTGGAAATAAAAAATCCCTTGCTTTGGATGCCGAATGGATATGGCGAACAGCATCTCTATGATGTAGAAATAAAACTGAAAGATGAATTGAATAATGAGATTGATTCTATTAGGGAAAAAGTAGGCATCAGAAAAATTGAATTGCAAGTTGAAGAAGATGGAAAGCAAACTTTCAGGTTTGTTGTTAATGGTAAAAAGATTTTTGCAAAAGGAGTTAATTGGATTCCAGGCGATGCATTTTTATCGAGGGTGAATGATGATAAATATCGCACGCTCATAAATTATGCAAAAGAAGCAAACATGAATTTTATCCGCGTGTGGGGCGGAGGAATTTATGAGAACGACATTTTCTATGATCTGTGTGATGATCTTGGTCTGCTTGTTTGGCAAGATTTCATGTTCGCATGTGGCGCATATCCAGAACATGAGGAATTCATACAGAACATTAAAGAAGAAATATCTTATAATGTAAAACTACTTCAGCACCATCCCTCTGTTGCAATTTGGTGCGGCAATAATGAGAACGAATGGATCTGGTTTCAAGAGCAAAAGACAAGTTATAAACTGATGCCGGGTTATAAAATTTACAGTGAACTTATCCCGTCATTATTAAAAGAAATTGATCCGCATCGTTTGTATTGGGAATCATCACCGTTTGGATTAGATAATGATCCGAATTCGCAAAAGAGTGGCAACCGTCACCAATGGGATATTTGGAGCCGGTGGATCGATTACAATGAAGTTGCAAATGATAATAGTTTGTTTGTTACAGAATTCGGGTTCCAGGGACCGGCTAATAAATCAACATTTGAAAAATATATTCCAAAAGAAGAAAGAAAAATTCACGGAGAGATTTTTGAATTCCATAACAAACAAGTAGAGGGGCCCGAAAGAGTTATTCGCTTTTTGAGTGCACATCTCCCATTAAGTACAAAGTGGCATGAATATATCTATCTCGCACAGCTAAACCAGGGATTAGCTTTGAAGACGTGTCTTGAGCATTGGCGCTTCAACCAACCAACAACAAACGGAAACATCATCTGGCAGCTCAATGATACATGGCCGGTTACTAGCTGGGCATTAATTGATAGCGAATTGAGTCCGAAGATTTCCTATTATTTTGTTAAAAAATCTTTTGCACCGGTTGTGCTGAAATTTAGTGCGAACAAAAATGGTATCGAGCTAACCGGCTTAAATCAAACCGGAAATGATTTTAAAGGAATTCTCCAAGTTCATGCATTTAATACCAAAACTGGAAAAGTTTTGAGCAAAGAAAAATCCAGAGTTATAATTTCAAAAGAATCACTTAAGGTCATTTGCTTGCTCAAGGAAGAATATGATGATAATATCATACTCATCGCGTCGCTGTATGACTTGAAGAAAAATTTTATTCACCGAAATGTCTTGGTGTTAAAGGAATGGAAATATTTGCAACTGCCAGAAGCTAAAATTAAAGCGAAACTTATGGGAAGAGATAATCATCAGAAATTAGAAGTTACAACTGATCAGCCAGCATTTTTTGTCGATCTAATTTCTAATTATGCAAATTTCTCTGATAGGGGAATGATTATTTTACCCGGTGAAAAGTTTGAATTAAAAATCAATCATATTAAAAAAAATAAAACACTGAGAAAAAGTGATTTCGAGATATATTCATTAAACAAATTTTTATGTAAGTGAAAAATGAATTTTAAAAGAAATATCGGGTACGCTTTTATACATTGCATCGCTGCAATCTTTTTCTGTTCCGCCGATCTGTTTGCACAGCAGATTAACATTCAGCGGATAGAAGCTATGCCAAATAATCCTTCACCTTATTTGATGCGTGATTGGAAAACTGTTGCTCGAGGTTATGATTCGTTGGTATATAACTACAATTTGCAAGGTGATTATTTGCCGCTAATCTTTTATAATAATAGTACAGAAAATTACCCTAAACAGCAAAGTTATGGTTTGCATTCTTATGTTGGTACAGATAATACTTCAAGTGGTGAAGCTATAAATGTTTTGCCTTCGATAGTAAGTGCTTCATTAATCGGCATAGACAAAAGCAACCAAAACGGTTTCGACTGGGTGAAAATGAGTCGTGAATATTTCAATAACCGCCTTGAGATGAATGTTTATAAGAATACTCCGCATGATGATACCTATGATGATTGGTGGTATGAGTCAATGCCTAATGTTTTCTTTTATCAGTTATACTCATTATATCCCGATGTTGAAGACTATGATAATCAATTTATAACTGTAGCAGACCGCTTTCTTGAAGTTGCCAAACTGAGCGGAGGAAATGTAACACCATGGCAAGCAAGTGATTTTTCATATCGTGGTTGGGATTTTAAAAACATGCAGCAGTACGCTTATGATGTAGAAGAGCCGGAAGCCGCCGGTGCAATAGGATGGATTCTTTATAGTGCATTTGTTGAAACCGGACAAAAAAAATATTTGATAGGTGCCGAGTGGTGTATGGAATATCTAAACTCGCTCTCGGAGAACCCGGCTTATGAAATACAACTTCCTTACGGTGTCTATACTGCTGCAAGAATGAATGCGGAAATTGGAACTGATTATGATATTGAAAAAATGGTTACCTGGTGTTTCAGCAAAACTTATCTTAGAGAATGGAATGTTCTCCTTGGTAAATGGGGAGTTTACGATGTGAACGGTTTAATCGGTGAGGATTCTGATAGACAATATGCTTTCTTAATGAACACATTCCAGCTTATAGGTGCTTTGGTTCCTCTTGTTCGATATGATGAAAGATTTGCTCGCTCTATAGGCAAATGGTTACTCAATGCAGCAAATTCTATGCGACTTTTCTATTCAAAATATTTAGATGATTTACATCAGGATAGTGAGGATTGGTCACGGCAATATGATGTAAATTCTTATATAGGTTATGAAGCGCTTTTAAAGTCCGGAACTGGTTTCCCTTTTGCAACCGGTGATGCGAAAGAAGGTGGGTGGGCAGAAACGAATTTATCGCTCTACAGTTCTTCTTCTGTTGGTTATCTTGCTGGTTTACTTGATACAACTAATGTTTCTATGATTTTAAAATTAGATTTGAATAAAACCGATTTCTTTCAAAAATATTCTTACTCATCTTTTCTTTTATTCAATCCGTATGATAGAGATACGACGGTGCAACTTACACTCCCAGATGGTTTTTATGATATTTATGAATCTATTACGAATAGTTTTATCGCCAGCGGAGTTTCGTCAATTGTAAATGTATCTATCCCGACAAACTCAGCGATAGTTATTGTTTTAACTCCTTCTCAAGGTAATGTTGAATATGTTTTAAACAAATTAATAATAGATGGAAATGTTGTTGATTATAATTCCGGCAGACAGGTTTCAAATTATCCTCCTCGGATAAAAAGTTTAGCTACTAATGATAATACTCTAATTCAAAACAGAACGACAAAAATTTACTGTAGTGCAACTGATAGAGACAGCGATAAACTTTTTTATACGTGGGAAACTGATATGGGTATGATCGAAGGAGAAGGTACGGTGATTGATTTTACTGCACCGTCCGATACCGGGAATGTTAAAATTAAAGTGATTATTGACGATTCCAAAGGTGGAAAAGACAGCACCGAGATAACCATCAAAGTTGTTGAATTTATTAATCACGCACCACAAATCAATTCAATCAAAGCATTACCACGTAAAATAAATATTGGCGAAGCAACAAAAATATTTTGTTATGCTACTGATTCAGATAGTGATACTTTAATTTATTCATGGTTCTCAAATTACGGAACGTTTGATATGCAAGACGCAAATTCAGTTAGATGGCTGGCGCCTGATGCCGAAGACGATTACTTTATCAAATGCAGTATAGATGATAACCATGGTTTTGTAGTAAGAGACAGTATCAAAATTATGGTCAGAGACTTTAGTAAATATCCGGAAGGAAATATCCGCGCTTTTTATTCTTTCAGCGGTAGTGCGAACGATGAATCAGGTAACAGTAATAATGGAACAATTACTGGTGCGGTTTTTACTAAAGACCGTTTTAACAATACATCAAGTGCACTCTTTTTTGACGGTACTGATGATAAGGTTTTGGTGAAGAATTCTTCATCTTTGAACTTTCAAAATGCTATAACTATTTCTTTTTGGATGGAACTTGAAGGACTACCTACAAAAGAATTATATGTTATCTCCCATGGAAGTTGGAATGAAAGATATAAAGTTTCAATTTCTAATAGAAAGTTGAGGTGGACTATTAAAACAGATAGAACCGGTAACGGAATATTGGACCTCGATAGTGAATCGCTTCTGGATGCAAATAAACTTTATCATTGCGTTGTTACATACGACGGTTCGGACACTGAGGTTTGGCTCAATGGATATCTCGATTCATTTACTTCGTGGTCGGGCAAACTTCTTACTACGAATATTGATTTAACAATAGCCCAAATGCTTCCTAATGATGCCGGTTATAATTTTAAAGGGATACTTGATGATATTAGTATTTATGATTATATGTTACTGCCTTCCGCAATCGAAAAGCTCTATGATATTCAAACATTAATTGAAGAGCCCGGAGATGAAATACCGGTAGGATTTTTTCTTGCACAGAATTACCCGAACCCGTTTAATCCATCGACAACTATAGAGTACACAATACCAAATGCAGAGACGGGCCATTCCGCCGGAGGCGTAGCGTCTCTGCAATATGTTACATTAAAAATTTATGATCTACTCGGGCAAGAAATAGCAACGCTTGTGAATGAGCAACAGATGCCGGGGAAATATTCAGTACGTTTTAATATAGAGACGCGTCATGGAGCGTCTTTACCATCGGGAGTATATTTTTACACTTTAAGAGTTGAAGGTTCTTCGCTTCGCTCAGAATTGCGAACAAAAAAGATGTTGCTAATCAAATAATTTTTGAGAGAGATTCAATATGGCCGAAGTAAAATTGGTAAATGTTACAAAAATATATGAAGGCAAAAACAAAGCTGTTGATAAAATATCTCTCGATGTGAAAGATAAAGAATTTGTCGTGCTTGTTGGACCATCCGGCTGTGGAAAATCAACAACATTGAGAATGATTGCTGGTCTAGAAGAAATTAGTGAAGGCGAATTATTCATTGATGGAAAACAAGTTAATAATATTCCTCCGGCTCAACGCGATATTGCAATGGTGTTTCAGAATTATGCGCTATACCCACACATGACTGTTTTTGAAAATATGTCGTTCGGTTTAAAGCTAAGAAAATTTTCAAAATCAGAAATAAAAGAACGTGTTGAGTACGCCGCAGAAATTCTTGGTATTGGAGAACTGCTAATGCGAAAACCGAAACAACTTTCCGGTGGACAAAGACAGCGGGTAGCGGTGGGGCGCGCTATTGTACGTAAGCCTAAAGTATTTTTGTTTGATGAGCCATTGAGTAATCTTGATGCAAAGCTTCGTGTGCAGATGAGAACCGAAATCTCCAAACTTCATCATCAACTTGGAGCTACCATGATTTATGTTACTCACGATCAAACTGAGGCAATGACTATGGGAGATAGAATTGTTGTTATGAAAAATGGGTATGTTCAACAGATTGATACTCCGATGAATCTCTATAATAATCCATTGAATAAATTTGTAGCTGGATTTATCGGCAATCCTTCGATGAATTTCATTGAAGGTACTATTATTGATAACAATGGTCAGGAATTTCAGAGTTTGAAAGGTGGTCTGAAAATAAAACTCAGCAGTCACAGAGCAACAAAACTTAAAACATACTCAGGGATTCATTTGTATGCCGGAATTCGTCCGGAAAATATCAGTCTAATTGAATTAGTGAATTCTCATAGACTAACTGTAACAACAGAACTGGTTGAACCTATGGGTAGCGATGCGAATGTCTATTTCAGTATTGATGGAATTTTATTTGTCTGCAAAACCGCTATCCAGGCATTGCCGAAAACGGGTGAGCCGATTAACATCTATTTGAAATCCGATCAATTGCATTTCTTCGATAAAGAGAAAGAAAATACTTTGTAATATTATTATTTCGATTTGTAAAAAATCAACGAGTTTGTATTGTTTATCAACGATTTCCTAATTATTTAATACCGCACATTCGATCGGGAGTTGTGGGGACATTAAAAATTTTTAGGCAATCAAATCTCGTGCATAATTATTCAAAAATTCTTATAAATAGCACTTGACATCTCTAAATATTAAACTTATAATTGCATTCAACAATTATGGTTGACAGTATTAAACATATCGTCTTAGTCCAAAAGATTTCAGGACGCAAAATGTCCATCGAAGTCAACCAAGAAAATTCTTTATATATCACCTCTTTAGATATCCTTCTATTAGGGATTATTATTCTTATAAGCATTATTAACCTAGTGATAATTCTAGGCTAATAATCATAGTTAATCCCTAAACCAAACATTAACATATCAAAACAAAAAAATTTTAGGGATTAACTAAAGCCCAATAGAAATATCTGAAGATATATTATAAATAAAATTCAGAGGTTTTATGCGATCCGATCTTATCAAAAAAGGGTTTGACAAAGCTCCTCATAGAAGCTTATTGAAAGCAACCGGTGTCATCAAAAGTGACGGGGATTTCAACAAACCC
>CAYXKL010000089.1:0-10695 GCA_964464825.1 uncultured Melioribacter sp.
CTGTTGATATTTGGGAATTAGGGTTAATCTATGAAATTAGAATTGATGATGAAGGAAACACTTACATTAAAATGACTTTAACTTCACCTAACTGTCCGGTTGCCGGAAGTCTACCACCGGAAGTTAAAGAAAAAGTTAAAAGTGTTAAGGGTGTTAAAGATGTTTATCTTGATCTTGTTTGGGAACCACCATGGAGTATGGACAAAATGAGTGAAGTTGCAAAGTTGGAACTTGGTTTTCTTTAATTATGGTTCACTAATTATCTCAAATTAATAATAAGCGATAGAATTTTTAATTCATTTAAAGTTATTTGAAATGTAGTGATGGAATTGATAAAATCTATTGGAGATTTATCAATCGCTTCGCTCTTTCATGATAAAAAGAAAGGAAACAATCATGTTTACTATAAATCCTGGAATCCATCCCTTTGGGAAAAGAGCACCAATTTACGATCCTGAAGCAGTACAGCCGATGCGAGATGAATTAATTTTTGTCGGTTTTCAGGAATTGTTAACACCGCAATTAGTGGAAGATCTTCTTTCTCAAAAAAATGATGAAACTATTTTGGTAATGATAAATTCAGTCTGTGGATGTGCTGCCGGTAGTGCACGGCCTGGAGTATCACTAGCTTTACAAAATAATATTATACCTGATAAACTTGTAACAGTTTTTGCTGGACAAGATCATGAGGCAGTTGAATATTTACGAACATCATTTTTGAGCAATATTCCTCCCTCATCACCATTTATAGCATTGTTTAAAAATGGAGAAGCAATTTATTTAATGCCGCGTCATAAAATTGAAGGAAAATACGCTGAAGAAATTGCTGATGAATTAAAAATTGTTTTTAATAAATATTGTAAAAAAAACGGTCCGTCAATTTCTGCTGAAAAATATGCAGAGTTAGTTCATGCTAAAATGTGCGGTTCGAAAATACCATTGAATAAAAATTAGAACCCCACCTTAATCCTCCCCTTTTATTAAGGGGAGGACTTTAATGGGAGAGTAGTAACATGAAATTTAGTACACAGGAAGAATATGGTTTAAGGTGTTTAATTCGAATTGGTAAATTTTATCGTGTTGAGAAATCTTTAACTATTCCGGAAATAAGCAGAGCTGAAGGTCTAACCGAACATAACATTGGTAAGATATTACGTGTTCTGAGGCTTGCTGGTTTTTTGATAGCAGAACGAGGACAGATGGGTGGGTATACTTTATCCCGTCCTCCGGAACAAATAAAAATTTCTGATGTGCTGACAGTATTGGGCGGTAAATTATATGACGATACATTTTGTCAAACTCATTCCGGAGCGGAAAAATTCTGCACAAATACTATTGACTGTTCGGTTAGATCATTATGGAAAGTAATTCAGGATTCTGTAGATTCTGTTGTTGCCAAGATGACTTTAAATGATTTATTGGGTTCCGAATACGATTTGTTAGAGATTGTAAATAGTAATCATTCCAATATTACTTCCAATACAAACTAATACTTCACAAAGTGATAAAACTCATATTTAATTTTTTTACCTTTGATATCAGAATTACAATTCTTTATCTTATCAACAGCTAAACGGAATAGATTATGATAATCAAACAAAAATATTTTTTACTGATAGTTATCATTTCAGCATTATTTCTAACTTCATGCTGCCGTTGCGGAAGAACAGCAGATGAAAATATTGTAAAAGGGATGATAATTATTGTTGGTAATGAACCGTTTACAAAAGTTGCATTAAAATTGGAAGATGAAAAAGTATATGTTCTTAAGTGCGATAAAAAATTAGATGAAGAACTCAGATCTAAACAAGGAAAGCATTTTGCAATTAAGTATAAAGAAAGTAAATCGGAAGATGGACTTCCAATATTGATTGTTGAAAAAGCAGAAGAATACTACTACATCGAATCAAAATAATGAGATGAATATGAACTTAAGAAGAATTTTAACATTTTCATTTTTCCTTTTGATAAATATATCATTAGCTCAAAATAAAGTTGATATACTGAAAACGGTTGATAGTAATACTTTAATTAAAGAATCATATCCACTTCATGCACGCGAATACCTTCAAAAATTTTATAAAGAAATCGGTTACGATATTTCCAAAGATGTTTTCCCAGGCAATCGTGTTCAAAAAGCTGCGTGGAATTTTCAAGTAGGTACAACTGTAACATGGAAAGCTATAAATTTTCAATCGAGTTCATATTATAGTGTACCATCAACTTGCAGAAAAGTAGGAACAAACTGCTACATTTTTGTTGAAGATGCTATTTGGGGTGTTAATGTTGATCAGACAAGTGTTGATAAAGTTGCCGAAGCATTCGATTCTAAAACTCCCGCCAATCCAAGTAAAGGTATATATCAGATAAATGTTGAAACGTTTGGAGACCCGCCTAATTTTGATGGTGATCCGAAAATAATATTATTTATTCTTGATATTAAAGATGACTATGCCGGTCCAGGAAGTGGATATGTTGCCGGGTATTTTAGTTCTACAGATCAAGGACAATCATCCAACAGTAATAAAGCTGAAATATTTTATATGGATGGTGCTCAAAGTAATCTTACAACAGAAGGCGGTTTAGAAACTGCTATGAGTACAACTGCACACGAATTCCAGCATATGATTCATTTTAATTATATAGTAAATGATGAAACATTTTATGATGAATGCTGGTCACTTACTGCTGAAATAGTAAATGGATATGGATTGTATATACCTCACTTATATGCCGGAGAACCGAATCAATATCTTTATGAATGGCGCGGAGATCTTGAAGAAGGTTTAATTGATTACTCAAGAGCTGCAAGATTTGGATTGTATCTTCTAGAACAATTTGGTACATCTCTTTTTAAGGAATACTTAAACAACAGAACAAAATCAACAACTGGATTAAATAATACACTTGCAGAATTGGGAAGCCAAAGACGACTTGCTGATATATTACCCGATTGGTTCATTGCAAATTATTTAAATAATAAATCTGTTAATACTAAATGGGGCTATGATTATACCGGCTTACCTCAGATGGATTTTCGCGAACATACAAATCCTAATAATTCAAGGTTGGATTCAGTTTATAATTTGGGTGTTCAATATATAACATATTCTGGAGGACAAAACTTAAATATAAAATTCAGTTATAATGATTTACCTTTCAATGATTTATTAAAGGATTATTTTAGTATTAAAGCAGTTAAATTCGGTAATGTTATTGAAATAGTTGATTTACAAAAAAATATGGATTATTCATTTACTGAGTTTGGAACAAGTGTTGATAAAATTACTTTTATGATATATATAAATAACACTAGCTCTATTGCGGGAAAAGGACCACGCAAATTTGTATATGTTTCTTCCGGTACTTTTGATAATCAAGTAATAGAACTTGCGTATGATCAAACTGAACCAACCGGTTTTTTGAATTTACCAGCCGGTGATAGTGTAGCAGTAGTATTTGATGCTTATCCTGGGGCACAAATTGATTCAATAAGAATTGCTTTAAGAAATAATGTTGCACCGGTTACCGGCGGAATTTATAAATTAGTTGGTCTATCAAATAGATGGGGCGGAGCTTTATTGGCCGGACCAATTTCTGTTAACGGAAAGACAACACCAACTGCAAATCCGGATTTAGAATATCCTTATCCACAACCCTATCCAAATTGGGCAACAGTTGATTTAAGAGCAGAAAACATTTCTGCAAACGATCCTTTTACGGTTCAATTTGTTGTTGATGGAACATATCCGGGAAGTAATAGAATTTTAACAACAGAGTATCAATCATCAACATCATACTTTAGCCGTTTTTATAGAGCTGAATTTGGTGACTGGATTTATTACACAGTTTCAGGTAGACCCGGATATATATTTTTAAATTTAATACGTGCTTACATTAGTTATGGCGGTTCTGAAGTAAATGATCCAATAGAAATATTACCTTCTAATTTTAGTCTCGAACAAAATTATCCTAATCCATTTAATCCGGAAACTGTGATTAGGTTCAGTTTGCCAACACCATCTAATGTCAAGATTAAAATCTATGATGTACTAGGTAATGAAATTAGAACATTAATAGATGAAAAAAGATCATCGGGTAAACATAATATTTTTTGGAATGCAACAGATAATTTTGGAAGACGAGTTTCAAGTGGTGTTTACTTCTATACGATTACAGTAGATAAATTTGTACAGACAAAGAAGATGGTTTTAATGAAATGATTTCCACTTTAGTGAGGATTTCATTAAAGATGCAAACTGTCATTCCGCACTTGATGCGGAATCAGAAATCTGATGATTTAAACAAATATAAAAATGCCGGAACATGTCCGGCATAACAAAAATGATTTTTGAGACAACCTAATATTGGTTGGTTAGATTTTATTTCACGGCAACTGATTCTTTAAGAAATATCTTTTGCATTTCTCTTTTCTTTCTATTTTTCCAAACACCTTTGTGGTAAGCGTAACCGGCAATAAGAGGCATTGCTATAGTAGCTTCAGAATAAACCATCTGTTCAAAAGTAGTTTCAACTTTACCCCACGAACTTGCTTCTTTTAATGTTGAACTTGATAAAGCCCCATCACGAACATCTGCAACAGTAATTTGAACTGCATATTTATGCATCGGTGCATCCTCTTGTAAAATATCTGCAGCTACAACAATATCTTGTGTAAAATTTTTAGGAACACCACCACCAATCATAAATATTCCGGTCTCTTTGCTGTTTAGTTTTATTTGTGTCAATTCATAAAAATCTTTTCCAGAATCGAAAGACACATGTTTCTCCGGATTATTATGCTGATGCATCACAATACCGAAACCAGCAGAGCAATCTGAAAATGCCGGAACAAAAATCGGAACATTATTTTTGTATGCAGTATAAATAACACTATCATCAACTTTTGGTCCGCCATTTTCATCAAGATATTTACCAAAATGCCAGAGCAATTCGCGTGATGAATATGGACGGGGTTCGAGAGAATCAAATATTTTTGCGGTTGTATCATCGCAAATCCGTAATTCGTCTTCATCGATGAATGTATCGTAAATACGGTCAATGTGAAGCTCGCGCATTTCGTTATCATCAACAAAAGGTGAACCGATATAATGTTTGAAACCGAGTGCTTCAAAGAAATCTTGATCAACCATAATAGCACCGGTAGAAACAATGGCATCAACCATATTATATGCGACTAGATCATGTACTACTCTTTTTAGTCCGGCGCTGAATAAACTGCCGGCAAGAGTAAGTATCACAGTACAATTTGGATCCCCGACCATTCTTTCAAAAATTTTAGCAGCTCTATTTAAATCACGGGCGCTAAACGCCATCTGTTCCATTGAATCAATAAGTTTTATAACATTGTGTTCTTTGATGTCTATATGTTTAATTACTTCTTTTAAAAAATCTTTCTTTGTTGCCATTTTTTTTCCTTCTTATTTTAAAATTTTAGTGCAAATATACTGAAAAAAGATTGATGTGCGAAGAGTGTTGAACATTAAAGTAAAGAATCATCTAAGTTTTGAACTCATCACTCTACACTTATTTTTCGGGTCATTACAATCAGAAAAATAGCTTTGCCAGTTTTAGAATTCCTTGTTTCCAAGGTACGCGGTGACTAATTCCGCTATGATCTTTAAATGTATCTAAATTTTCGAGATACCATTTGTAATTTCTAATCAAAGCGTCTTTGTTTGAATATTTTGGTTTAAATCCCAATAGATTTTTTGCTTTTTCAATTGAAACAAATGAATCTTTTGATGCTGTTTCGTAAACCCATTTATAAAGAGGTGAAAGTTTGAGTGCTTCTAAAAATTTTAAAGTCCATATAATTGGTTTTTCGGGTAGACCAATAATTTTTTTACCAAAGCCGGCGTAATCTAAAACAGATTGATAATCTTCTCTCATCGTAGTGAATTCAGCTGCTCCAATATTGAAAACATCATTAACTTTTTCTTTTTCTAAGGTCATTGTTAAATAAATTGCCTCGCACAAATCTTCAACATCCAATAATTGATAGCGGTTGTTACCATTGCCAATCATCGGGAAATTTTTTCCGTCTTTAGCCCAATCATAAAAAAGTGCAAACACTCCAAGCCGCTCTGGACCAATAAAAGATTTTGGACGGATTATAGGAACACACATTCCTTTCTTTTGATAATCAGTACAGACTTTTTCAGCTTCAATTTTTGCTTTGCCGTACGGACCCACACCATCTAATTTATCATTTTCATATAATGGATGATGATCGGGGATTCCGTAAACAGCAGTTGATGAAATATGAATAAATCTTTCAACATTATTTTTAAAAGCAGCATCAAGAAGATTTTTAGTACCATCAATATCAGTTGAATAAATTTCTTCAGGTGAATAAAGCGGCAGTGCCGCAGCACAATGAACAACGATGTCAATATTATTCATTGCTTTTTCGATACGAGTTTTATCTCTAATATCACCTTTGATAATTTTAATCTTATCTTTTACATCAGGATAGTCAAAATCTGCTATATCTAATGAAACTATATTGTAATTTTTACTTAATAAGTATCTAACAAGGTTAATACCCAAGAAACCTGAACCGCCGGTAATTAAAACGTTCATTTGTTTACACAGTCATGTTAAAAAATTAATAAAAAAGCTAAAAAAGAGAATTATTGAATACAATTTATTAAAATTTAAGCACATTTCTTGACATTCTAACGATATGCCGATATATTTGAAACCTTTGAAAAATAGAATTTCGCAGTTTGGAGGATTAATTGAAACAAGAAAGAATAACCAGATTCATTAAAACCGAAGATGCTAATCATAAATGGTTTATAGTTGATGCAAAAGATCAGGTTTTAGGACGCTTGGCAGCTAAAGTTGCTCATGTAATTCGTGGTAAACATAAAGCAATTTTTACACCAAATATGGATACCGGTGATTTTGTAGTTGTTATTAATGCAGATAAAATTATGATGACTGGTAAAAGAGAATCACAAAAAACTTATTTTAGCCACTCAATGTATCCAGGTGGAGCTAAAACAAGATCATACACAGAAATGATGGCAAAAAAACCAGAATTTGCTGTTGAAACAGCTGTTAGAGGAATGCTGCCAAAAACTAAATTAGGAAAAAAATTAATAAAGAAATTAAAAGTTTATGCTGGAGAATCTCATCCGCATAGTGCACAAAAACCAGAAGTATTAAGTTTATAACGGAGTTATTTGATGGTTGACAAATTATTTGTCGGAAGAAGAAAAAATGCAGTTGCAAGAGTTTATTTAAGAATCGGCTCTGGCAAAGTAACAGTAAATGATAAAGAATTTGAAAAACATTTTCAGCTTAAAGAACACAGAGATAATATTCTTTTACCGTTTGTAGCTACAGAAACACTTGGTAAATATGATGTATTTGCCAATGTTAACGGCGGTGGAATTACCGGTCAATCTGATGCTGTTCGTTTAGGAATTTCAAGAGCTTTAGAAGATATTAATCCTGAATTCCGTTCTTCTTTAAAAACAGAAGGATTGTTGAAAAGAGATCCAAGAATGGTTGAAAGGAAAAAATACGGACAAAAGAAAGCAAGGAAGAGATTCCAGTTTTCTAAGAGATAAAAATCAATTAATTAATTTAATAATCATACTTTCGGATTTGCCACCGTGTCTCACACTAAAAGAGATGAACGGCAAAGAAGATGAAAGTAGAAGAAAAACGGAGAAATCATGTCTAAAGTACAACTCACTGAACTTATCGAAGCTGGTGCTCACTTCGGTCACTTAACACGCAGATGGAATCCAAAAATGAAGCCTTACATCTTCATGGAAAAAAATGGGATTCACATTATAGATCTTAAAAAAACACAAGAAGCGATAGATCATTCCGCTCAAGCAATGACAGATCTTGTTTCTCAAGGTAAAAGAGTTTTGTTTGTCGGTACAAAAAAACAAGCTAAAGGTACCATTGCATCAGAAGCAAAAAGATCGGATAGTAATTGGGTTAGTGAAAGATGGTTAGGCGGTATGCTTACAAATTATTCAACTATTCGAAAGAGTATTAAACGATTGCAAAATATCGAAAAGATGGAAAGTGATGGAACATTTGAAAAGATAACTAAAAAAGAAAGATTAGTTTTAACACGTGAAAAGGATAAACTGAGAAAAGTTTTGGATGGTGTTGAAACTATGACGAAATTACCCGGAGCTTTGTTTGTTGTTGATATTAAGAAAGAAGCAATAGCAGTTAATGAAGCATTGAGATTAAACATACCAATTTTTGCTATTGTTGATACAAATTGTGATCCAGATAAGATAGATTATATAATCCCAGCTAATGATGATGCATCGCGTGCAATTGAGATTATAACAAAAGTAGTTGCCGATGCAGTCATAGAAGGTAACGTAAAATCGAAAGAATTACGTGCACATGAAACAGCTGAAAAAGAAAAAGATAAAAAAACACATGAAGAAGAATCACAGAATACAGAAAAAAAAGAATCTAAGGGAAAAGTAAGAAGAGTTCGTTTTGAAAATAAAGATGAAAGAAGAGGTGATGGAGATCGACGTCCCAAAGGTGATAGAAGAGATAGAAACGAAAATAAATTAGAAGTAAAACCAAAACCAAGTAGTGAAGAAAAATCTGAATAATTTAATTCTGAATTAAAATTTAAAAGGGTATAAATCATGTCAGTAAATGCTAATGCAGTAAAGGAGTTGAGAGATAAAACCGGTGCTGGAATGATGGATTGTAAAAAAGCACTTGAAGAAGCAAATGGTGATTTTGAAAAAGCAATTGAAATATTAAGAAAAAAAGGTGCATCGGTTGCAGCTAAAAGAGCTGAACGAAGTGCTAATGAAGGTATTGTATTAACCAAAGTTTATAATAATGGCAAATCTGGAGCTATTGTTGAAGTTAATTGCGAAACGGATTTTGTTGCTAAAAGTGAAGACTTTATCAACTTTGTTAATTTTGTAATGGAAGTAATAGTTACAAACAAACCAGCTGATATTAATTCATTGATGAAATTGTCTTTTAATGGCAAAAGTGTTTCAGACGAACTGAATGCGTTGATCGGGAAAATTGGAGAAAAAATTGAGGTATCAAGATTTGCAATCCAAAATTCTGATAATGGTGAAATTGTAGATTATATTCATCATGGTTCTAAACTTGGTGTTCTAATCCAGGCAGATAATGTCCCTAATGATAAAGCTAAAGATATTCAACCTATTTTGAAAGATATCGCCATGCAAGTTGCTGCAATGAGACCAATTACTATTTATCGTGATGAAGTTGATAAAGCACTTGTTGAAAAGGAAATTGATATTTACAAAGAATTAGCTAGAAAAGAAGGCAAACCGGAGCAGATTTTAGAAAAAATTGCTGTTGGCAAACTCAATAAATTCTACGAAGAAAATTGCTTATTTGAACAAGCTTATATAAAAGACAATACTAAGAAGATTAGTGATTTAATTGCTGAATTTAACAAGGTTAACTCTTCTCAAACTAAGCTAACACTATTCCGAAGATTTCACATTAGTGATGAAAAAAAATAAATTCGAAAAAGGTCTTATTTTACAATAAGACCTTTTTTTTTATATTGGAATAACAGTATGGCTCAAAATTTAAAATATAAAAGAATATTATTGAAGCTGAGTGGTGAATCCCTTATGGGTGAGCAATCGTTTGGCGTTGATTCTAATGTACTAAATTACTTTGCAGATGAAATAAAAAAAGTATTAGAACTTGGCGTTCAGATTGGGATTGTTATAGGAGGCGGTAATTTTTTTAGGGGCATTAATTCAACTACTCAAGGTATTGATAGAGTAACTGCTGATCATATGGGTATGCTTGCAACTGTTATTAATTCGTTAGCATTACAAAATACTTGTGAAAATAAAGGGATGTACACGCGTTTAATGACAGCTATCAAAATTGAAGCTGTAGCAGAACCTTATATTAGAAGAAGAGCAATAAGACATTTAGAAAAAAATAGAATTGTAATTTTTGGTGCCGGTATCGGCAATCCTTATTTCAGTACCGATACTGCTGCATCATTAAGAGCAGTTGAAATAGAAGCAGATGTAATATTTAAAGGAACCCGTGTTGATGGTATTTATGATTCTGATCCCGAAAAGAATCCAAACGCTAATTTATATGACGAAATTTCTTATATGGAAGTGTTACAAAATAGTCTTAGAGTTATGGATTTAACCGCTATTAGTTTATGCCGGGAAAATAAATTGCCCATAGTTGTATTTAATATGAATGTTCCCGGGAATCTTCTAAAGTTGGTTACCGGTGAAAATATCGGTACATCGGTTAGTAATTATAATCATAATAGTAAATTCAAATAGAAATTAAATTGAGGTGATTATGATGAATCATCCGCTTTTAAAAGACGCCAAGATAAGAATGGATAAAAGTGTAGAAGCCTTCAGAAATGAAATTTCAAAAATCAGAACTGGGAAAGCTACTACTGCATTACTAGATGGTATCAAAGTAGATTATTATGGTACTTTAACTCCTCTGAATCAAGTTGCTAATGTTTCTGTATTAGATGTTCATACTATTTCTATAACACCCTGGGATAAAAGTATGGTACAGATTATTGACAAAGCAATTTTAGCTTCAGATCTCGGTTTAAATCCAATTAGTGATGGTACAAATCTGAAAATACCAATTCCTCCATTAACAGAAGAAAGAAGAAAA
>CAYXKL010000090.1:0-10681 GCA_964464825.1 uncultured Melioribacter sp.
GTTGTAAAGAGCAGTGGTTAGTGTTGATAATACACCGGGTTCATCCTTAACAAAAACATAGATATCAACAAGAGAGTGAATAAATCCTTTAGTGTTCTTAGGAATTTCATCTCTCTTTTTTCTTGCATTTTCAAATTTAATAGCTAACTGATCAAATTTATCTTTTTCTATATCACTTTTTATTTGCTGAAGATCAAAAATAAAATTCTCGATTGCTTGAATTATATACCTGTTATTTTTTTTAATTATCGGTTCCCATATTGAAAAATCACTTGACGCAATTCTTGTCATATCGCGGAAACCGCCGGCTGCGTAATCGAAAAAATTGATATTGCTTTCTTTAAGTGCTGCTGAATTAATTAATGAAACCGAAACCAATTGCGGTAAATGACTTACAGATGCAGTTATGATATCATGAACTTTCGGATTCAAGTAAGTAACTCTTGCACCTAGTTCATGTACAATATTTGTAAACCTATTTATCACCGGATAATCTTTAGCTGAATCACTAACAATGTAAACACAGTTTTCAAAAAGAAGAGGATCTGAATTTTTATAACCTCCCAATTCTTTCCCGGTCATTGGATGTCCGCCTATATAATACCCCTTTCTTGCTTTACTTTCCCAAATTTCTTGAAATGGAGATTTTACACTGCATACATCAGTAATAATTTGATTTGAATTTAATTTATCAGCAAGCAGATTAAATATTTTTAAGGAAAGATCGATTGGTGTACAAATAAAAATAATGTCAGATTGAAGCGAATCTTCATAGTTATTTAATTTATAATTAATATTTCCATCCCTGAAAGCTGCATCAATTATTTCAGGAAAATCGAAACCTGAAATTTCAAAGTCCGGATTGTTTGCCTTTAGTGCCTTTGCTATTGATCCGCCGATAAGTCCGAGTCCGATTATAGAAATATTTACCAATTACAACGTCCTACCAATTGCTTGAGCAATTAATCTTAATTCTGTAACTAATTTTGTAAATGTATCGGGCAGCAGAGCTTGCGGTCCGTCCGATAATGCTTTTTCAGGGTCATCATGGATTTCTATCATAAGACCATCAGCGCCAGCGGCAACAGCAGCACGTGCCATTGGTGGGACCTGATCTCTCAAACCGGTAGCGTGAGATGGATCTGCAATAACCGGTAAATGGCTCTTTTTATGAACAACAGGTATGGCTGAAAGATCGAATGTATTTCGTGTATAACTTTCGAATGTTCTTATTCCACGTTCACAAAGAAATACATCTTTGTTACCACCGGATAAAATATACTCTGCCGACATTAACCATTCTTCAATCGTGGATGCAATACCACGTTTAAGCATAATTGGTTTGCGGATAGTTCCCATTTCTTTGAGCAATGCAAAATTCTGCATGTTCCGTGCACCAATTTGATATATATCTATGTAGGGTTCCATTAATTCGATGTGGCTGATCTGCATCACTTCCGATATTACCAGCAGATTGAATTTATCTGCAGCAGCTCTCATTAATTTTAGACCATCTTCACCTAGTCCCTGAAACGAATAAGGAGATGTACGCGGTTTGAATGCACCTCCGCGTAAAATTTTACCTCCGGCTTTTGCAACAACCTCTGCCAATTTGAAAATTTGTGTTTCACTCTCAACCGAACACGGACCGGCAATCATGATTACTTTGTTACCGCCAATTTCTACATCTTTAATTTTTATTACAGAATTTTTTTCTTGAAAACTTCTGCTTGCCAATTTGAAAGGTGTTGTTACACGGTAAACTTCTTCAACACCATCAAGTATGCTTATATTTCTTGTATCAAAATTTGGTTTTACACCAATTGCACCTAAAATAGTTCTTTCTGCACCCGTTGATTTGTGTATCTGGAATCCGAATCCTTCTAAATGTTTAACAACATTTTCTATTTGTTCGGGGGTAGCATTCTTTTCTAAAATTACAACCACTTGTAGCTCCGTTAATTATGAAATTTTTTTTCGCCGGCTCTTACCGCTATATTTAAATTATCTTCTTTTGTTGGTATTGCACAAGAATAATTGGGTGAATAAGCACAATAGGGATTATAAGCTAAGTTAAAATCAATTTCGTAAATAAAATTGGGATCGGGATTCTTCTCGAAATTGATGTATCTTCCAACACCGTATGATTCAATATTAGTCGTTTCGTCCGTAAACCAAATAGAATAATAAACTTCATCTTCAGTAACCTTTCCCTCATATACATTTATTTTATAATCACTCCCATTATAATTGAATTTAACATATCCGAAACGAACAGTTTTTCTTAATTCACCTTTTGTACCGAAAATTGTGATAGTATCCTTTGGTTCATATTCGTATAACTTGCTTTTAAAAACAAAATTGGGATCAATATCAAAATATTTTAAATCATGAAATTCGATCTTTCCTTTATAATTGAATGGTGAATTCGGATCATTTTTCATCCATTCATTTTTTTCTTTTCTAATATTCTCTATTTCTGCTATATATGATTTTTGTTCGGGTGTATAATCAGTGCCGCATCCGTATAGGAGAATTATAAGAAATAGAATTCGGATGTTGGCGGATAAATCTGTTTTAATCTGGTTACGATTTTTTTTGTTCATGATCCTCATCAATTTTCTTTTTAAGTTCATTCAATTTATTTAATGCTTCCAGTGGTGTTAGATAATTAATTGGTATATCAGATATTTCTTGTCTTAATGAGTCATCTTTCATTTCAAACATACTTATTTGCAGATTATCTTGATTTTTTAATTTAGCAAGTTTTGCTTTCTTAATTTCATAAGGAGTTAATTCTTTACTCTCAAGATTAGCTAAAACTTCTTTGGCACGGTTTGTAACAAATTGCGGAAGACCAGCCATTTGTGCAACTTGAATACCATAGCTGTGATCTGCACCTCCGGGAGTTACCTTGTGAAGGAAGATTACTTTATCTCCGTATTCACGCACTTCTACTTTGTAATTTTTAATTCGTGGAAAAAGTTCCGCCATTTCATTCAATTCATGATAATGGGTAGCAAATAACGTTTTAGCATTAAGATTGATATTATCGTGTAAATATTCAGTAATGGACCAAGCAATTGATATCCCGTCAAATGTACTTGTGCCACGACCTATTTCATCAAGTAAAATCAAACTTCTACTTGTGGCATTGTTCAAAATATTAGCTGCCTCTTGCATCTCCACAAGAAAAGTTGATTCACCGGCAGAAATGTTATCGCTTGCACCAACACGTGTGAAGATTCTATCAACCAATCCAATCTTAGCTTCTTTTGCTGGAACGAATGAACCAATTTGCGCAAGTAAAACTATCAAGCCAACCTGACGCAGATAGACTGATTTACCCGCCATGTTAGGACCAGTTAATATTATAATCTGTTCATCATCTGATGATAGTTTACAGCTGTTTGGGGTAAATTTTTCACCCGGTGGAAGTATTCTTTCCACGACAGGATGTCTGCCATCAATAATATCTATTACACCAGTTTCATCAAGTTCGGGTTTCACATAATTATATTCATCAGCACAATCAGCAAGGGACTGAAAACAATCAAGCATTGCAATTAACTGGGCATTCTCTTGAATTGCTGCCGCTTCTTCGGCTGCAATCTGTCTTATTTGATCGAATAATTTTAATTCAAGTTTAGCAATATTTTCTTCGGCATTTAGAATTTTTTCTTCATACTCTTTCAGTTCCGGTGTAATATATCTTTCACTATTAACAAGTGTTTGTTTACGGATGTAATTATCGGGTACCTTATCTTTATTTGCGTGGCTGATATCTATGTAATAACCAAAAACTTTATTATAACTAACCTTTAACGATGAAATTTTTGTTCGTTCTCGTTCAGTGCGCTGTAAATTTGAAATCCATTCTTTTGCATTGGTAGAGAGACCTCGTAATTCATCGAGCTCTTCATTAAATCCATGGCGGATAACACCTCCATCTGCTATTGCTAATGGCGGGTCATCAGATATCGCTAACTCGATTTTTTCAATCAATGATTCTAGATTTTGCAAACGCTGATTGATTGACACTAATGTATCGACGGAACTGATATCTAATAATTGTTTAATTAGTGGAATTTTTTTAAGTGAAGATTTTAGGTTCAGCATTTCACGTGGATTAATTCGTCCAGTACATACTTTAGAAATTAATCTTTCTAGATCGCCAATTTCTTTTAATTCATTTTGAAGATTTTTTCTTAAAGTTTTATTCTTATAAAATTCTTCAACACAGACTTGACGTTTTATTATTGGTCCCAATTTAGTTAAAGGTGCGGTAATCCATTTTTTAAGCATTCTACCGCCCATAGGTGTTTCTGTCCTATCGAGTATGGAAATTAATGAACCTTCCCGTTCACCTTCATTCATAGTAAAAGTAATTTCCAGATTTTTCTTTGTTGAAAAATCTAACTGCATATAATCCGAAGGATTGTGACGGGATATTTTTGTTAGATGGGGCAAACTTGCTTTTTGAGTTTCCCTTAAATAATTCAATGCAGCACCGGCAGAACAAATAGCAGATCTTAAATTTTCAATTCCGAATCCTTTTAATGTTTTTGTTTTGAAATGATTCATTAAAAGCTCTGATGCAAAATCGTAATTGAAAATCCAATCATCTAATTTTGTAATGAATGCATTGGGAAGTGCTTTGTTTATAATTGATTCTAATTCATTCTTAAACTTTCTAGGAATCAATATCTCAGAAGGATTTATTGAACCTAGATGTTGAGACAATTCATTTCGATACACTTCAAAGGATTGAAATTCTCCAGTAGATATATCGCAGAATGAAATACCAGCAGTGTCTTCATCTGGGTATATTGCAAGGAGGTAATTATTTTTTTTATGATCGAGAAGTTTATCGGAAAATGCGACACCCGGAGTAACAACTTCAATTACATCACGTTTAACAATTCCTTTAGCAAATTTCGGATCTTCAAGCTGTTCACAAACTGCAACACGGTAACCGGCACGTACAAGTTTGGGCAGATAAGTATCAATTGCATGGTGAGGAAATCCCGCAAGTGGAACATCTTCTGCCGCTCCATTAGCACGTTTTGTTAAAGTAATTCCAAGCACCTTCGAAGCAATCTTTGCATCTTCTTCAAAAGTTTCAAAGAAATCACCCATTCTGAAAAGCAGAACTGTATCCGGATAATTCTCTTTTATCCTTGCATATTGAGCCATTAAGGGCGTTGGAGCCATTGCAATTCTTAGATTTTTGGGCTAAAAATATACGAGAATAGAGCACTAATAACAATTTGGATTTATAAATGCTTTTTCAAAGGATGGATATTTTATTTCTGGAATATCAAATAAATCTCGATTGCAGTTTATAGTGTCTTATGCTATATTTACACATAATATGTGGAGATAAACAATGCCCAACATAACACTTTCTTTTGATGATGATTTACTTAGAAAAGGTCGCAAACATGCACATCGTCATGGTAAATCGCTAAATGCGTTAATTCGGGAATTACTTGCTAAAGAGATAGAACAAAAAGATATCAAATGGATAGATCATTGCTTTGCATTGATGGATAAGACTTTTGCTAATTCAAAGGGGAATAGATGGAATAGGGAAGAGCTTTATGAGAAATAAAGTATTCTTGGATTCTAATATTTTTGTCTATTCTATTGATAAATACAGCAAAAAAAAGCAGAAGAAAGCTAGGGAGTTAATCAAAGAAGTAGCAGCAAACAATACAATTGTAATATCAACTCAAGTTCTTCAAGAATTTTATGTAGCTACTACAAAAAAGTTAGGAGCTGAACCGCTTGCCGTAAAAGAGATAATTAATAGTTTTGAAAAATTTGAGATTATTACTATAACATTAGAAATGATTAAGGATGCTATCGATATCAGCTTACTCAATAAAATTTCATTTTGGGATGCTTTGATTGTTATTACTGCTGAATCTGCTAAATGTTCGGTGCTCTTTACTGAAGATTTAAATTCAGGACAAGTGATAAAAGGTGTAACAATAATAAATCCATTTACTGTAATGTAATTATTTTTTATTGTCAATTTTAAAGGTTAATATGTTTATTCTTCTTCAAACAAATTTATTCTCAGCGATTCGTTCACTCTATTTATTTTCCCCTAAATACGAATTTCATATATCCAAAGAGATAAGAAAAAAATATAATGTTGATGATACTCTTTTTTCTATTAACGGGAATGTAGTATTTGTAAATAATCATGCAGTTAGAATTTTTGTAAAAAAGATCAATGATATCCGTCCATCTGATAATAAAGTTAAAGTTGGTGAAGTTAATGCTGCTGGATTGATGGATGAAATTTATCATTACTTGATGCGTATTTATGAAATTCAGGTGAATCCCGGAGTAGTTGCAAAAGCTCTCAACAATTTAAAAACAAATCTTGGTGAAGATAATATCCGTAAACTGCTTTTCGATTTTATTTCTGTATTCCCGCCGTTAGATGTTTATCTAGGAAAGATCAGTTCATATGATTATTTGAATTCATTTACTGAAGATAGAGCAAATGAAGAAATTACTCTCGAAGAGATGATACTTCTGACCATTGCTAATATAAATCCCGCCAATAAAAATATTTTAGAATTGTTCGATCAAAATTATTTATCAGAGAAAGAGATTTTAGGTAAATCGATTTCCGTACTTGAAGAATTTTTTAAGAATAAGAAGAAATTTGGTCCGGATAATCAAGATTTATTAACATTTTTCAAAACACCAATTTTACAGAATCCGGATAATTTAGAAGCCCAATTAGAATTCATTCGCGAAAAGTGGGGTATTCTACTTGATGAAAAATTTCTTATAAAGATTTTGGGAAGTAAAGATTTAATCAAAGAAGATTTTTCGATATTACACTTTGGAGGTGGAGGGGCACCAACATTTGCACCGCAGTACAAAGGGAAAATTAGTGATGCAGAATTTCTAATACTCGGAAAATCCGGCTACAAATATGCACTTGATGCTTGGAAAGATTATGATGAGCCGGAAAATTTCACACGGGATATTGATTGGATGCCAAATGTTATTATGATTGCAAAAAATTCTTACGTGTGGCTCGATCAATTATCAAAAAAATATCAAAGGCAAATTAAAACACTTGATCAGATTCCGGATGAAGAATTAGATATTCTATCCCAATATGGAATTAATGGATTATGGCTGATTGGAATTTGGGAACGCAGCAATGCATCAAAAAAAATTAAACATATTCTCGGCAATATTGATGCTGTTGCTTCTGCTTATTCGTTGTGGGATTACCAAATAGCATGGGATCTTGGCGGTGAATATGCATATAATAATTTGAATGAACGTGCACGTAAAAGAGGTATTCGACTTGCAAGTGATATGGTGCCGAATCATACTGGAATCTTTTCAAAATGGGTTGTTGAGCATCCGGATTACTTTATCCAATCAAGCAATCCGCCTTTCCCAAATTATCGATTTACCGGACCCGATCTTTCTGATGATTCATCAGTTACAATCAGAATTGAAGATGGCTATTGGAGCAGAAGTGATGCCGCAGTTGTATTTCAAAGGATAGATAACCGCACCGGGGAAACCCGTTACATATATCACGGTAATGATGGAACAAACATGCCGTGGAATGATACTGCACAATTAAATATGATACGTGCAGAAGTTAGAGATGCAGTAATACAAAAAATATTTGAGGTTGCACGAAAATTTTCCATTATCCGTTTTGATGCAGCAATGACGCTTGCAAAAAAACATTTCTCTCGTTTGTGGTATCCGGTTCCGGGAAGAGGTGGTGACATCCCGTCACGTGCAGATTATGCTATGAGTCAAACAGAATTTGATCAATTATTTCCAAAAGAATTCTGGCGTGAAGTTGTTGATAGGATAAATTCAGAAATGCCTGAAACACTATTACTTGCAGAAGCATTCTGGTTGATGGAAGGATATTTTGTTCGCACACTCGGTATGCACCGTGTTTACAACTCAGCTTTTATGCACATGTTAATGAAAGAGGAGAACGCAAAATACCGTGATTTAATTTCCAACACGCTTGAATTTGAACCAGAAATTTTGAAACGTTACGTAAATTTTATGAGTAATCCGGATGAAGAAACTGCTATCAAACAATTTGGTACTGATGATAAATATTTTGGTGTCTGCACTTTAATGGTAACACTACCCGGGCTCCCGATGTTTGCACACGGACAAATAGAAGGCTATACAGAAAAATACGGTATGGAATATCAGCGAGCATATTATCATGAGGTTCCAAATCAGTGGTTAGTTGACCGTCATAAACGGGAAATATTTCCATTGGCAAAAAGAAGATATCTATTCAGCAATGTTACAAACTTCTGGTTGTTTGATTTTATAGATGATCTTGGTAACTTAAATGAAAATGTTTTTGCATACACAAACGGAGAATTTGGTGAAAGAACATTAATATTTTATAACAATAAATATCAATATACAAGTGGTAAGATTTACAGATCGTCCTTAAAGTTGATTAATAAAGAACCGAAGACTGTTACTATCGCAGAAGCACTATCAATAAATACATCGCCCAATCATTACTACATTTTCCGTGAACATATTTCAAATTTAGAATTTGTGAAATCAGGTAAAGATTTTGCTCGTAATGGATTTCATGTAGAACTGAATGCATTTAAGTATTTAGTTTATCTAGATTTTAGAGAAGTCTATGATGATAAAGGTGAATTCGATAGTCTTATTAAGAAATTAAAAGGTACAGGAGTACCAAGTATCTCAAGAGCGATGGCAGAAATGAAACTTGAACCGGTACACTCTGCATTTGAACAGATGTTTGATGAGGAATCACTCGAAGGTTTTATAAAAACATGCATTCTTGATGGTGATGAAGAAAAGAGGAAAGAAGATAAAATTACATTTATAGATAAGAAATTAAGCAAGCTGTTGAAAAATATTAATAAGCAATTTGGAAAAACTAACGGTAATAAAGAGATATTGAAAGAATTTGATAATCAAGTTATTGCTATAAAAGAATTGAACCGCATTCTAATAAAACATTTCCCAAGCGATATCAATAGTAGAAATAAAGAACTTCACAAGATTATAATAACAAATTCAGATACAAATTATAATGAAAATTCCGTATTGCTAATGCTCTATTTAGTCATTTCAAATATTGCAAAGTTGTTAGAAGTTGAAGAAATTATAAATCAAAAAAACAAATTAGATACATTATTGCTGGATACTCCATTAAAAAATATTTTACAAAGATTAGGAAAAGGTGAGGCGGAATTATACCATGAATTAACACTAATTTTTAGTCTTGTTGAAATTGAAAAAGAAACAATAGACTTATTTTATTGTGAAAAGGATAGTGAGAAAAATTTTAATAAATCGATAGCTCCAAACGGTTTAATAAAAATTCTTGAAGTTCCAAAAATTAAAAATCTTATCGGAGTCAATGAATTTGAAGGAACAGTTTATTACAGCAAAGAAAATTTTGAGGAATTACTAAACTGGATTTATACTTTATATCTGCTGAATAATATTAAGTTGAATGGAAAAGAAAAAAATAAAAATGAAAGACATCTCGAATTGAATGATCTAATTATCGAATCTTTTAATGAGTATAGTAGAATAAAAAGATTATCAGATGAATCCGGGTATAAATTTGTTCGATTTATGGAATTAATAAATACCGAAAAAGAAATCTTATGAATTCTATTTGTAGATATTAGCTAATTTATTATTTGATTTTCACTCAACAACTCTTCAGCTAGCATTTTATTTATTGATGCAGCAGCTCGTCTCCCTTCGCCCATTGCAAGGATTACTGTAGCGGCACCAAGTACGATATCACCGCCGGCAAAGATTCTATCAACAGATGTTTTTTGAGTTTCATCTACTAAAATGTTGCCCCATTTATTTACATTTATTTCAGGTGTCGTTTGGCTTATCAAAGGATTACTGCTGTTACCGATTGCAACAATTACAGTATCAACTTCTAAAATAAATTCACTATTTGGTATTACAACCGGTCTTCTTCTACCAGAACTATCCGGTTCTCCCAATTCGTAACGCAAACATTCCATCGCTCTAACGCGACCTTTTTCATTGCCTAAAATTCTTTTAGCATTTTGTAAAAAATAGAATTCAATTCCTTCTTCTTTTGCATGGGCAACTTCTTCTTTACGTGCCGGCATTTCAACTTCGGTTCTTCTATAAACAACATAAACATTTTCAGCGCCAAGTCTTTTTGCCATTCTTGCAGCATCCATTGCAACATTACCTCCGCCAAGTACTGCAACATTTTTTGAAGGGTAGATAGGTGTATCTGCTTTCCCTTTTTCAAATGCTCGCATTAAATTTGCGCGTGTTAAATATTCATTTGCAGAAAAAACTCCAACAAGATTTTCACCTTCAATATTCATAAATAACGGAAGTCCGGCACCGGTACCTACAAAAACTGCATGGTAACCGTCTTTGTTTATTAAATCCATTAGCTTTCTTGTTTTCCCGACAACAAAATTTGTTTTAAACTCAACACCCATTGCAGATAAAGTTTCTATTTCCTTGTCTATAATTTCATTCGGTAATCTGAATTCCGGAATTCCATAACGAAGTACTCCACCTAATTTATGAAATGCTTCAAACACTGTTACGTGATGACCTTCTCGTCTGCAGTCTGCAGCCACTACTAATC
>CAYXKL010000091.1:0-10566 GCA_964464825.1 uncultured Melioribacter sp.
GTTACCACTACCTAGAGTTGAAATTAAAATTAATAATCCAGATGAAAATGGAAGCGGAGAGGTTTGGGCTAAAGGCCCAAATATTATGCTTGGTTATTACAAAAATGAAAAAGCTACTAATGATGCTTTTGAAAATGGCTGGTTTAAAACTGGGGATATTGGTTTTATAGATGATGATGGATTTTTACATATCAATGGCCGTAAGAAAAATGTAATAATATCCAAAAGCGGTAAAAATGTTTTCCCTGAAGAAATTGAAGATATTTTAAATAGAAGTCCGTTTATACTTGAGTCATTAGTATTTGGTGAAGAAGATCCGAAACAAGGTGAAATAATTTCAGCACAATTAGTTGTAGATGCAGAAGCTTTTATTGAATTATCTGAAACTCAAGGTATGCAGATTACTCAAGAATTAATAAATAAAACTATATCCGAAGAAATAGAAAAAACAAATAAGCAGTTATCGCCGCATAAACAGATTAAGAAATTTTATATTAGAGAAAAAGAATTTGAAAAAACTACTACACAAAAAATTAAAAGATATTTAGTAAGTAGTGAAGAATAGTATATTAAATTTAATAAGAAAAATTTAAGTGAGTTTATTCTATTATAGAAAAACCATTTGTTTTGCCGCATGTGAAGTCGGACTTAATCAATTTTTTTAAATTAGACCAACCAAAACCAGATTTGAAGAATTTTTCTCTGTTCTTTGCATCTGATTTATTTTCAAATTGTTCAGTATAATTTAATTTAAGAGGTTTTCTATTTTTTGTTGACTTTACAAGTCCAGAATTGTGTTTGAAAAGTCTCTATTCAAGATTATCGGTAAAACCAATATTACGCTTGTTATCTTTTTCACTAAGTAAGATGCAGAGTGTAAACATAAAATGGTAGGAAAATATAGAGGCGCCGGTCGGATTCGAACCGACGAATAGAAGTTTTGCAGACTTCCGCCTTGGGCCACTTGGCTACAGCGCCTTATTTAATTCAGACAAAAAATCCCGAGCACTCGGGATTTAAGAGAGCGGGAAACGGGACTCGAACCCGCGACATCAACCTTGGCAAGGTTGCGCTCTACCAACTGAGCTATTCCCGCATATCATTTAATAAAAGAACATTTTTTGTGGCTCTAATATAATAGTCTATACAATTCTTAGCAAATTTATGAAACAATAACTATACACGTGATCCGTGTATAAATCCACGATAAGGTATTGATTGTTGGACAGTAACAAATGCTCGTTTGTCAACACTTTCTACTAATTTCATTAAATCTTTCATATACCTTCTTTTAATAATTACAAGTAGTATTGATACACCACCTGAACTACCTTCTGCCGGTAAAATAGTAACACCAAATTTTGCAACTCTCAATTTATTTGCAATTTCATCAGTTTGATGGAGCGATACTATGTTTACTTGTATATAACCAAGTGCGACTTTTTGTTCAAGTGTAATTCCTAAAATATTACCTAATGCAAATCCAATTGCATAACCAATCAAATTTATAGTATTGTCCATATGCTGAACAATATACCGCATCGCGAAGATCCATATTAGTACTTCAAAAAATCCGGCAATTGCAGCATAATATTTTTTCCCTTGCACAACAAGAATAGTTCTAAATGTACCTAAAGTAACATCTGCTACACGCATACACATTATAATTAAAGCACCAACTATAACCGGAAGAGACATTTTTATAATATCCTACTATTTATTAAAAATTAAATTTTATCTTTGCCTTGCAAATTTAATATTATAAATCAAATGTACGAAACTGAACGTAAAGAACTTGTTGAGCAGCTTAAAAAAAGAGGAATAACTAATCAGGCTGTTCTTAATGCATTTTTAAAATTAGAAAGACATCAATTTGTCCCGGATATTATGAAACCTCATGCATACAAGGATATTGCATTACCCATAGGTTACGGACAAACAATATCTCAGCCTTATACTGTCGCTTTGATGACACAAGCACTCGATCCGAAGCCGGGGCAAAAAATTCTGGAAATTGGAACCGGTTCAGGTTTTCAGGCTGCTATTTTGTTTTTAATTGGTGTAAGAGTTTTTACTATTGAACGAAATGATAAACTCTACAATCAGGCGTTTAAGATTTTTGATAAATTAGGATTACAGATTGCAGCCCGATGCAGTGACGGCTCTTTAGGTTGGGAAGAATTTTCACCATATGACGGTATAATCGTTACTGCCGGAAGTCCCGGTGTCCCGAATAATCTTAAAAAGCAACTCGCAATAAACGGTAAAATGGTAATTCCGGTTGGCGATAAAGTTACACAAACTTTAAATGTAATTACAAAAATTTCTGCAGATGAATTTGTTACAGAAGAGATACCATATTTTGCGTTTGTTCCATTAATTGGCAAAGAAGGATGGAGCGAAAAGTAATTGTAATTGTTGGACCAACTTGTTCAGGAAAAACTACTGCCGCAATTGAACTTGCTAATATTTTAAATACAGAAATAATTTCTGCAGATAGCAGACAGATTTTTAAGTATTTAAATATTGGTACAGCAAAACCTACTCCACAAGAATTAAAAAAAATCAAACACCATTTTATTGATCAGCTCAATCCAGACGAAAATTTCAATGTAAGTATTTTTGAATCGAAATCATTAGAGATCATCAATTCGCTTCATAGTCAAAATAAAATACCAATAGTTGTAGGCGGTTCCGGTTTGTACATAAAAGCATTAGTTGAAGGAATTTTTGATGATGTTGATATTGATGAAGATTACCGGAATGAATTAAAATTCAAAAGAGAAAAATTTGGGAATCAATCTCTTTATGAAGATTTAATAAAGGTTGATCCTGAAAGTGCATCTAAAATGCTGCCCCAAAATTGGAAAAGAGTAATGCGTGCTCTGGAAGTTTATCATTTAACTGGTTTCCCTATAGGAAAATTTCATAAAGAACATAAAAGAATTACAGAGAAAGTATTTTTTCAATTTGGTTTAGAATGGGATAGAGATTTATTATATAAAAATATTAACAATAGAGTTGACCGGATGTATAAAGACGGATTGATAGATGAAGTAAAAAATATTCTTAACATGGGTTATAATAAAAATATCAATGCATTAAATACTGTTGGTTATAAAGAAATAATATCATATCTGGAAGGTGCTATTAGTGAAGAAAGAGCAATTGAATTAATTAAAAGAAATACAAGACATTTTGCAAAAAGACAGATGACCTGGTTCAGAAAAAATAGAGAAATTGAGTGGATTAAATGTGATAACTCAAAAAAAACAGAGGATATAACATCTGTAATTCGAAAAAAAGTATTAGGCAGTTGATAAATCTATTTTTAATTTCCACTATCAAACATTAACTTATTCAAATTCCAGTTACCGTTTTAATATGTAATCCAAATTCATATTAATTAATAAATTGAGGGTAACATGATTGGAATTGTTGGTTACGGCTCATACCTACCACGCTACCGCATTAAAGCAGAAACAATTGCAAAACAATGGGGAATGGATCAAGAAGCAATTAAACGCGGTTTGCTTCTTTACGAAAAAACCGTTCCGGGACAAGATGAAGACACTATAACAATTTCTGTTGAAGCTGCAAAGAATGCTTTACTGCGTGCTCAGATTGATCCGCAAAAAATTGGTGCGGTTTACATTGGATCAGAATCTCATCCGTATGCTGTTAAACCGAGCGGTACAATCTTAATTGATGCTCTTGGAATTGGTCCGCACGTTCATGTTGCAAGTTACGAGTTCGCATGCAAAGCCGGTTCTGAAGCAATGTACGTAGCTTACAGCTTAGTGAAAGCCGGAGAGATGGAATACGCACTTGGTATTGGCGCTGATACATCCCAAGGTGCACCCGGTGATGCACTTGAATATTCCGCTTCTGCCGGCGGTGCAGCTTTTATTATGGGGAAAGAAAAAGTTGCTGCAGAAATTTTATTCACTCATTCATATACTACTGATACACCGGATTTTTGGCGGCGCGAACACGAATATTATCCACGCCATGCCGGAAGATTTACAGGTGAACCAGCATACTTTAAACACATTACTAATGCTGCAAAAAGTTTACTTGAGAAATCCGGTATGACTCCGCAAGATTTTAATTTTGCAGTATTTCATATGCCTAACGGAAAATTTCCACAAGAAGTTGGTAAACAACTTGGATTTACAAATGAACAAATAGAAGTCGGATGGATCTCCCCATGGATGGGGAATACGTATTCCGGTTCATCACCAACCGGTTTAACTGCAATTTTAGATGTTGCAAAACCGGGTGATAAAATCTTAATGGTTTCATTTGGTTCCGGTGCCGGTAGTGACGGTTTTATCTTTAAAGTAACTGATGAGATTTTAAATATTCAAGATCGTGCACCTAAATTAAGAGATTATTTGGACAATAATAAGATATACCTTTATTATGGCGAGTATGCTAAATTCAGAAAGAAAATTATTCTTAATGAGTAGGAGGAAGAAATGAGAGATGTCGCTGTAATTGGTGTTGGTATGACAAAGTTCGGTGAACTTTGGAATAAATCCCTAAGGGATATTTTTGTTGAAGCTGCACTTAAAGCAATCGAAAATTCAGGTATAGATCATATCGATTCTATGTATGTCGGTGCAATGTCGAGCGGATTGTTTGTTGGGCAAGAACATATAGGTGGTGTAATGGCAGATTATCTTGGTGTTGCGCCAATCCCATCAACACGAGTAGAATCTGCCTGTGCATCAGGAGGAGTTGCATTTCGTTCAGCATTTTTTGAAGTAGCTTCAGGTCATAGCGAAATTGTTCTTGCCGGCGGTGTAGAAAAAATGACTGACGGTGCCGATGTTACAGAAGCACTGGCTACTGCCGCTGATCAAGAATATGAAGTATATCAGGGAATTACTTTCCCGGGTTTGTATGCTATGATTGCACGAGCACACATGCATCAATATAAAACTACAAGAGAACAATTAGCACATGTTGCGGTTAAGAATCATAAAAATGGTTCTAAGAATCCCAATGCTCAATTCCGATCGCAATTTTCATTAGAACAAGTAATGAACTCAACAATGGTAGCTGATCCTTTGCGATTACTTGATTGTTCACCGGTTAGTGATGGAGCAGCAGCAGTAATACTCTGTTCATTAGATTACGCAAAAAAAATAAAAAGACCATTTGTAAAAGTGAAAGCATCAGCTCAAGCTTCCGGAACGATTGCTCTTCATAGTCGCAATAGTTTAACATCTTTAGATTGTGTTTCAGTTGCAGCTCAAAAAGCATATGCACAAGCTGGATTAAAACCTGATCAAATCAGTTTTGCTGAAGTGCACGACTGTTTTACAATTGCAGAAATTGTAGTTACAGAGGATTTGGGATTTTTTGAAAAAGGGAAAGGTGGAGAAGCGGTTGAAAAAGGACTTACATCTTTAGCTGGAAAAATTCCAATCAACACAAGCGGCGGATTGAAATCGAAAGGGCATCCGGTTGGTGCGACCGGCATTGCACAAATTATTGAATGTTATGAGCAATTAACCGGACAAGCCGGTGAACGGCAATTGATAAATCCTAAATATGGTTTAGCACAAAATATGGGTGGTTCCGGTGCAAGTTGTACAATTCACATTTTGGAGGCATTATGATTAGTCCTAAATATCATCGTGAAAAACCGCAGCGTTACCGTCTTGAAGCCGGTAAATGTATACAATGCGGCTCAATTTCTTTTCCGCCAAGATTGATATGCCCAAAATGCAAATCGAAGAATTTTGAAACTGTACAATTGAATCGTGAAGGAAAAATTTTAACTTTTACAATCATCCGCGTAGCACCAGATAAATTTTCTAAGGAAACACCTTATGTAGTTGCTATTATTGAGTTGAACGATGGAGTTAAAGTTACTGCACAAGTTACTGATTGCGACGTTGATAAAGTTGAGATTGGTGCAAAAGTCAAAATGGTATTTAGAAAAATTCAGGATGAAGGAAAGTGGGGTTTGCATTGTTATGGGTATAAAGCAATGATAATTTAATGTTAATAATACTTAAGAGTTAAAATAGTCTGCATTCTTTGCAATTTTTTACTTTGCGTCCTCTGCGTTTAAAGCTTTAAACGCAAAGAACGCTAAGGAGACGCAAAGAGCGCAGAGAAATAATCACTCCATTTTTATTCCAAACTTACCTTTCATATCTTTACATAAAAATTTGAAAACTGTTTGTGGGTATCCATGCCTATGGCAAAAGATAAAATCCGTATTGCATCCGGACAAGGATTCTGGGGTGATCTGCAATCTATACCGTTGCAGCAAGTTACCAAAGGACCAATTGATTATCTGATGATGGACTTTCTTGCCGAAGTCACTATGTCCATTATGCAGAAACAGAAGAAAAGAAATCCCACCACCGGGTATGCAAAAGATTTAATTCATATAATGAAAGATTTATTCCCTCATATTGTTGAAAAAAATATAAAAGTAATTACAAACGGCGGAGGAGCTAATCCGCATAGTTGTGTAGATGAATTAGTAAAATGTGCACACAAGCAAGGAATTCATGGATTAAAAATCGGTGTAGTTTACGGTGATGATATTCTTGATTCATTAGATAAACTTATAGAGAATGGTGCTGAACTTAATAATATGGAATCGCATCAAAAAGTTTCTACAATTAGAGACAAACTTATAAGCGCTAATGTTTATTTTGGTGCTCAACCAATTGTTGAAGCGTTAAGGAAAGATGCACAAATAATTATCACCGGAAGAACTACAGATACATCGCTTACTTATGCCCCTATGATTCACGAATTCAATTGGGATTGGAATGATTGGAATAAACTTGCTGCCGGTGTAGTTGCCGGACATATACTTGAATGCGGAGGACAAGCGAGCGGCGGAAATTTTTTAAGTGATTGGAAATCAATTCCTGATTTAGCTCACATCGGATTTCCTATTGCGGAAGCATATCCAAATGGAGAGTTTGTTATTACAAAACATGATAATACCGGAGGTAAAGTTTCTATCGATACAGTAAGTGAACAATTACTTTATGAAATTGGTGATCCTACAAATTATATCACTCCTGAATGTATTGCTGATTTTACATCCATTAAACTCGAGCAGCAAGCAGAAAATCGTGTTCGTGTTTTTAATATTGAAGGAAAATCTGCAACTGAGTTGTACAAAGTTTCGATGGCGTATCATGATGGCTATTCAGCAATTGGCAGTTTAACTTATTCATGGCCAGATGCTTACGAAAAAGCAAAAGTAGCTGACCAAATTCTGCGCACTCGTTTGGCTGATTTAGGATTAAAGTTTGATGAAATTAGAACCGAGTATGTAGGACTTAATTCTTGTCACGGCCCTTTAGCAAAAATTTCTGATGATATAAATGAAGTTGTACTGAGGATAGGTGTAAGAAGTCAAAGTCATCATGATTTAGAAATGTTCAGTAAAGAAATTGCACCGTTAATTTTAACCGGTCCGCCAAGTGTTACGGGTTTTGCCGGAGGTCGTCCAAAAGTTAATGAAGTTATTGCTTATTGGCCGGCTCTTATTCCCAAAAAGCTTGTTGAACCAAAAGTTGAAATTATAATAACTTAGTGTGCATTGAGTAATCTTTGCGTTCTCCGCAATAAAATTTTCTTAACCGCAAAGGGCGCAGAGAACTCGCGAAGGACACTGAGAATAATGATTGGGGAAAATGAACGAGAATGAATTATCAGAAATAATAATTGGTTGTGCTATTAAAGTACATAAAACCTTGGGACCGGGGTTATTAGAATCTGCATATGAAGAATGTTTATTCTATGAATTGCAGAAGAAGGGTTTGCAAGTACTAAAGCAAAAAGCATTGCCTTTAGTATTTAGTATATGAAGAAGTTAAACTTGACTGTGGATATCGGATTGACCTCTTAGTAGAAAATAAAGTTATAATAGAAATTAAGTCAGTAGATGCTCTTAATGATATTCATCTTGCTCAAATACTAACTTATTTAAGACTTTCAAATTGTAAATTAGGATTATTAATTAATTTTAACGTTGTTAAACTTAAAGAAGGAATAAGAAGAGTTGTTAATAATTTATAACTCTGCGTTCTTAGCGACTTCTCCGCGTTCTTAGCGTTAAAGCTTTAAATGCTAAGTATGCTAAGATACCGCAAAGAGACATAAAGGAAGAACATGAAAAAAATAAAATTAATTAATATCGCCCACGGCAGAAGCGGTGATAAAGGAGATGCCGCAAACATTGGTATTATTGCTTATGATGATAAGGGTTACGAAATAATAAGTAAACATCTTACAACTGAAAAAGTTAAATCGCATTTCGAAGGAATCTGCTTCGGCAAAGTGGAACGATTTGAACTGCCCAATATCCGTGCGTTAAATTTTTTACTTCATAATACTTTGGGTGGCGGCGGAACTGTATCACTAAAACACGATGCACAAGGGAAAACATTAGCGGCTGCTTTGCTAAGAATGGAATTGGAGATATAGTTATATTTGCATTGCTATTAAAATAATTTATTAAAGAAAGGAGTTATAATGTTTGAAGAACAGATAAAAATATTGAATGAATACGGTGAGAAGATTAACAACCTAAGAGGTTATCTTTAAGTTAGATGATAAAGAAAAACAGATATCAGATATAAGCAAGCAATCCGAAGCCCCAGGATTCTGGAACGATCAAAAAGCCGCTCAATCACTTCTTCAAAAATCTAAATCATTGCAAATTTGGGTTGATGCCTGGAAAAGTTTATCCGGCAAATACAACCATCTTAAAGATTTTATCGAACTGGCTGAAGCAGAAAAAGATGAATCGTTCATTGCAGAAATTGATAATGAACTATCTGATTTGCAAAAAGAATATTCCGATATTGAATTAAAAAGTATGTTAAGCGGAAAAGATGATGATAAAAACTGCATATTAACAATTCACTCCGGTGCCGGCGGTACTGAAGCACAAGACTGGGCACAAATGCTGATGAGAATGTATCTGCGATGGGGCGAGAAGAACGGGTACAAAATGAATCTGATTGATTGGCTTGATGGCGATGGCGCCGGGATTAAAAGTGCAACGATTGAAGTCGAAGGTTCATTTGCATATGGATATATGAAAGCTGAAAACGGTGTACATAGATTAGTAAGAATCTCGCCATTTGATGCAAACAAAAGACGGCATACTTCATTCGCTTCTGTGTTTGTGATCCCGGAAGTTGATGATTCAATAGAGATCGATATTAATCCGGTTGATTTGAAAATTGATACTTACCGCTCCGGCGGAAAGGGAGGGCAGAATGTTAACAAAGTTGAAACTGCCGTACGTATTACTCACATGCCTAGCGGTCTTGTTGCCGCATGTCAATCGGAACGTTCGCAGATTCAGAACAAAACTAATGCAATGAAACTTCTCAAAGCTAAACTTTATCAAGTTGAATTGGAAAAGCAACAAGCCGAACAGAATGAAATTGAGAAAAATAAAATGAAGATTGAATGGGGTAGTCAGATCCGGTCTTATGTTTTTCATCCTTACAACATGGTTAAAGATCACAGAACCGGTTGGGAAACTTCCGATACACAAGGTGTGATGGATGGTGACTTGAATAATTTTATCAAAGAGTATCTGCTTAAGTTCACTCAGAATTAAAGGTTATGTCTAAACTAAAAAGTTATATAGCTGGAACAACAATTGCTCATGAAGGGGAGACCGCACGGAAATTGTTTTTTCTCGTAGAAGGAAAGATTGGAATTTTTAAAGGCGATACTAAACTTACCGAGTTCGATAAGGAAGGAACTGTGGTAGGTGAGATGAGTTTGATCTTGAAAAAGCCCCGAACAGCATCAATCAAAGCAATTACAAATGTTCAGGTTCTTGAGATTGAAGGATCGATAGAAGAAATTGTTCAAATGTATCCTGATACTGCAAAAAAAATAATCAAGTCGCTCGCTGAGCGTCTGGCAAAAGCAACTGAAGATTTCCATCACTAAATAAAATCAATTATGAAATTTCATACTGAGTATTTGTGGTTCAACACTGCAAAGAGAAGAGAGTATATCAACATAACCGGTGAAGTAGAAAATGCATTGAAGAAAAGCGGAATTAAAGAAGGAATGATTCTCATTTCTGCAATGCACATCACTGCCGGTGTTTATGTGAACGATGCTGAAAACGGATTGATACAAGATATAGACGAATGGCTTGAAAAACTTGCACCGTTCAATCCTCATTATCGACACCACCGAACCGGTGAAGATAATGGTGATGCTCATTTGAAAAGTCTGCTCGTACATCATGAAGTGATAATTCCGGTAACAGATGGTAAGTTGGATTTTGGTCCTTGGCAGCAAGTTTATTATGCAGAGTTTGACGGGCGAAGAAAAAAAAGATTGATAATAAAAATTATGGGAGAATGACCTCCCCATATCCACCTCCTTAGTAAGGAGGTGGAACAAAAGGGGGTGGTATAGAAATGAAAAATAAAAAGACCGACTTTTTTGATCGTGTATATAAAGTTGTAGCAAAAATTCCCAAAGGGAAAGTAACTACTTATGGCGCTATTGCAGAAGTATGTGGTATCAAGTCTGCAG
>CAYXKL010000092.1:0-10494 GCA_964464825.1 uncultured Melioribacter sp.
CACTTTCAGACAGACATGAAACTCTATCAATTATTTTAGGAATTCTATTTTTATTGCCGGGTTCAAATGGTCTAAAAATTACTTTTGTTTGATCAGGTTTAAGAATAATACCGGTTCTTTTCACTCTCATAACAACATACCTTCATATTTAATTATATCTTTCTTTTAATTTCTTCGATGCTGTTTTATTATTCTCGATAGCTTGAAGTGTTAACAGTGCTTCTATCGTAGATTCAGCACCTGAATTTTTATTAATTTCTTTTTCACTAATGATACCATCATAACAAATTCCGTTCTCTTGAAAATACATTTTCAGATTCGCCGGGTTGTTCCCGAAAAACCAAGTTGCAATTTCAACACCAAGTACTAAATATTTTTCATCACCGGTAAGTTCGGCAGCTTTTAATGCGGCATAGACCATAGGCCTGATACCGTAAGCAATTTGTGAAAATTTCTTTTCTGTATCGAGAACAGTTTTTCCATTATCTTTTTTAATAGTGAATTCGCTATAAAATTTATTCTTGAGAAGGAATTTGTAAAAATGGTTTATCTCATTTAATGCCGCATTTAAATATTTTTTATTGAGAGTTATTTCATAAGCACAAAGTAGCGAGTACGATTGAGAGTTTCCCCAAGCATGCCATAAATTTTCCCAACTTATAAATGCATAATGAGGAAAATTTGCTTCATCACCCTCTTGCATTAAAAGAATACCTTCGCAGAAATCGTTTATGAGATTTAACACGGAGTCATCTCTAAACAATGAATTGTATTCACATAGTGTCATTACAATCAAAGCCGCTTGATCAGAAGCATATTGATATGGTAGCCATGAAGGTCGTACAAATCCACCCAAATCAATTTTTTTCTTATCATAATTGAAGATTAATTTCAGAGCAGCAACCGTCTTCTTTATAGCATTTTCAATCCTTTCGGATAGCTCTTCATTTTCATCTTTGAAAAATTTATATGATGCTGTTAAAGCCCACAAAGCACGCCACGTCCACCAGTTTGCATCTGCTAAACTGTTCTGATGTGTCATGTTAATTGAGTAATCAGTAAATATAAAATTATAGAAAAAACCATTTTCCGACTGCATGTGGAGAACAAACTCTATTAACTTTTGCGCTTTATCGTTTGCAGATGAATCGTTGAACTGTTCTGAGTATTTTATATAAAATACGGCTGCACGTGCAGCGTCGTCAACACAAGCAATACCTTCGTCAACATCTCCAACCCATTTATAATTTGGGTACTCACTGTAAATATGAATAATGCCAAACATCTGCCCTTCAATTGAAATTTCTTCATAAAGTTGGTCAAGATGTTCCGTATTAATAAATGTTTGCTGTGTATTGCCGTTCCCAGGTGAACAACAGAGAAACAGCTGAGGGAGAATTATCGCAAAAAATTTTATAAATAATTTCACAAAGAAAATACCTCTATTTATTTACAAACGGAGAGCAAATAATCAATCGAAGTTTCAGCAAGACAAATATTTGTATCCGCACCTGAGTAATAAATTTTAACGCTGCCGTCTAGCTCTTCTATCAAGCCGCAAGAAAAAACTACATTTGGTACGTCACCGCTTCTTTCATAGTCGAGTTCCGGAGATATTATCGGTGCAGTAGTTCTACCTTTTACAATCCATGGTTTTTCAAGATCTAATAATACTACTCCAAGTTTGTATAAAGTTGAGATACCAAAACCTCTTACTCCATGATATAACAGTAGCCAACCATCCTTTGTTTTAATCGGTTGACTTGATGAACCGATTTTGTCATTTTCCCACGTGCCTGGCAATGGCTCCATCAAAATTTTATAATTTCCCCAATGTAATAAGTCGGGACTCTTGCTTATCCAAATATCACGTCTGTTTTCCGCAGAAGGTCTATCAATCTTCCAATAAAATCCATTAATCTTCTCAGGGAATATAGTGCAATCTTTATTAGAAGGTTCGTTAATTGGTCCGTGAATTTTAAAATGTATAAAATCATGCGTCTCGGCAAGTATTGTTAGAGGCATGTATTTTGAATAGCCCGTATATGTTAAGTAGTACGTGTCTTCAATTTTAGTAATCCGTGCATCTTCAATTCCCCACTCAACAAATTCAAAAAAATCTTTATGATTTTCAGGTATAAGCGTTGGTTTAGGATCCAGAATAAAATTGTAGCCATTATCACTAACTGCTTTAATTAATGATGACTTACCGTTTGGCATTTCTATTCTACACATAAGTAGATATTTATCGTTATACTTTACAGCACCAGGATTAAATATGCTGTTAACTTTAAACGGAACATCCTCTTTAGTAATAATAGGATTTTTGGAGTATTTGATAATTTCCATAATGAGAGCACCTTGAATTATTTAAAATTTATTTCATTCCTTCATACCTGATGAAGCCATGCTTTGAATAAAATATTTTTGGAAGAATACATACAATATTACAATCGGTAACGCGAGCATCGAAGCTGCCGCAAGTTTTACACCAAGTTGTGATTCTGCTCTTCCACCAACAGCAAATAAAGTTACCAACTGCGGCATCGTCATTAAATTTTCGTCCCTGATTACAATCAAAGGCCAGAGAACTTCATTCCATGAAGCCATAAAAGTAATTATTCCCACAGTAGCTAACGCTGGAATTGAATTAGGCCATAAAATTCTAAAGATGATTCTGAGTTCACCGCATCCATCTATTCGTGCTGCATCAATCAAATCCTGGGGTATAGTTTTGAAATATTGTCGGAACATAATTATCGCAAAAGCATTCATTAAATAGGGCACAATCAAACCAGCGTATGAATCAACCCAGCCAAACTTAACGATGAGTATATATTGTGGTATCAAGGTAATTTGGAAAGGCAGCGTCATCGTAAAAATGATAATGTAAAAAATCAAATTGCGCCCTTTGAATTCGAGCCTTGATAAGGCGTAACCAACCATCGAACCTAAAATAAGGACACCGCAAGTTATTGTGCAAGCGACAACCATACTATTTATAAATGCTTTACCAATCGGTATTTTATCGAACATCTGGATGTAACTGCCGAATGTTATATTAGAAGGCAGAAAAATTAATCTACTGATTTCATTTTCCGGTGCAAGTGAAGCACTAATCATCCAGATAAATGGATAAATGAAAACTAGTGCGCCAAGTACAAGAAAAATATATGAGAGCATCTTTTTCATTTTCATTTATCCTTTTCTACAAATTTTTTCTGTATCATAACAACTGATAAAATTAACAGTGCGAAAAAGAATCCAAGTGTTGCTGCATATCCCATGTGGTAATAGAAAAATCCTTGTTTGTAGATATATAGAACAGCCGAGATAGTACTATTCAATGGTCCGCCACCGGTCATTACGTATGGTTCAATAAAAAGAGAGAAGCCGCCAATAGTTGAAAGAACTACTACCATAAAAATTGTAGGATTAATCATAGGCAGAGTAATGCGGAAAAATTTCTGAAGATGAGTTGCCCCTTCCAACTCGGCGGCTTCGTAGTATTGGGGAGGCACTGTTTGCAAACCAACTAAAAAAAGAACTATGTACAAACCAACGTTTTTCCATGTAGCCATTACTGCAATGGAAGGCATAGACCAGTTTGGATCAGTCAACCAGCCAATTTTCCCGAGTCCAATTTTAACAAGCATACGGTTAAGCAAGCCAGTATCAAAACCATATAGTTGCTGCCATAAAATTGTTACGACAACTCCGGATACAATTACTGGTAAGAAAAATGCAGCTCTAAAAAATCCCCTAAATTTAATATTTTGATTTAAAAGCTCTGCAATAAAAAGAGCGAAGATAATTTGAAGCGGTATATGAATTGCTAGAAAGATTAACGTATTTAAGAGCGATTTCCAAAAAATATTATCCTGAAATAATCTTTTATAGTTACTCAAACCGGTGTATTCCATCGGAGAAATTATATTCCAATTATTAAAAGTTAGGTAAATAGAAAAGCCGACCGGAAAAGCCACGAAGATAATAAAATGAATCAGATATGGCGCTACAAGCAAATATGGAATTAATTTCTTTCGCATCATATTTCCTATTTCAGAAATAAAAGATTTACAGCTTTCTCGGCATCATTCAAAGCTTCTTGCGGAGTTTTCTTACCGTAAATTACACAAGCTTCGTACTCTTGAGATATCAAATCGAAAACTTCTTTCAATACCGGTGATTGATCCGTTCCCTTCAAATACTTTGCTTGTTCTGCAAAAATTTTCATCTTGGGATTCTTCGTAAAGTATCCAGCATATTTCGGATTAGTATCCAAATTTTTTCTATGCGGAAGCTGATTTGTTATTTCAAGAAATTTTAGATCGCTTTCTTCGCTCAGTACCGACTTTAAAAATTTCCATGCAAGCGAAGGATCGGGACACGTTTGAAAAATCACAATATTTTTCGGATCACCATAAGTGTAAACCGGTCCGATATGACCATCTGGCACCGGTATGTTCTGAAAACTGTAATCGAAACCTTTCGGTTTGAACTTTTCTGCATGTGATATTTCCCATGGACCTGTAAATCTTGTTGCAATTACTCCGTCTAAAAAAACATCTTGTCGTGCTGATAATCTTTCTTTTGGGAAATAATTACAATTATACATCTTTTGTAAAAATTCAAAAACTTTAACTCCGGCTTCATTGTTAAAAACTGCTTTATTGTTTTTTACAAGCGGTGCACCGCTGGAAGCTGCAAGATACAAAGGATAAAAATCGAAGAAACGCTGCCACCATGTAACTAATACTTCTGCGTAACCAAACCAGCGGTCAATATAACCATCGCCATCGTTATCTTTCTGAAATTTTTTCGAAGCATTAAAAAAATCTGAGTAAGTTTTTGGCGGTTCGGAAAATCCAAGTTCATTTATGATACTAGAATTATATAGCAACATTATTGGATTAATCTTCCATGGTATTTGATAAATATGTCCGTCCGACGAAGTGACTTCATCAATTACCATACTATCGCAGCGTTCATTCAAAAATTCTTTGAAGCCATCGAGTGTATCGAGCGCTACAAGGATGCCAGCCCGTGCATAAGATTCGACATCGCCTTCCCACATATTGGAATAAATATCGGGCGTAGTTTTACCGACCACTGCAGCGAGAATAACTTCCTCGCTCGATTGTCCTTCCGGCACTGCCTGAAACATTACTTTTTCACCCGGATTATTCTTATTCCACTTTCCAACAATGTAACGCGCGAATTCTATTTCTTCAGTATTGTTAGAACACCAGTAAATAATTTTTGCATTGCGCGTCTGTGAATCAGGATTGCAAGAAATAAGAAAAACAAAAACTATCAAGAGCAATATTTTTTTAATCATTTTCATTTATTGCCAGCGTGCCCAGTAATTATCAATTATTGGATATGGAGTTCTCGGAATCAATCCACCTCGTTTGACCGTGTAGAAATCAACCGCATTTATATTTTCTTCATCGCTTACTTTTATTTTATTCAAAAGTATTTCGTTAATCTCAACAGGATATTTCTTTTTCAGATCGTTTATTTTACGGAAAAATTTTTTCGTTAATTCTGTTTCGATAAGTTCATTCTGCGGCTGATTATTTATGTTGTTCGAATTTATTTCTTTGTTCTCAATAAGAATCGAATTAATCATTTCATTCTTAACAGCGGAATATAGAATTTTATAGAGCCACCATTTTGACTGCTCCACAACTTTCTTGTTATTGTAATAACCTTTCTCTTTTGCTACTGATGTTAATAATTTATCACGTATCATACGCCAAATCGTTTGTTCGAGCGAACGTGAGAACTGTGCAAAACTTCTTTTATCGAATTTGACATACTGATTGCGCGTTCTGTACCAAACCACAAAATCGTTGAGCGTGATCTTAGAATCTTTCAGTTCGGCAAGAACAATCTGCGAGAAATCGTTAGTATCAAATTCCTTTTTAGCTTCTTCAAGTTTTTGGTCGAGTTTCCATTCGATATATTTTTCTTCCGGCAGTTCGTATTTGGCAAGATATGAACGTAAAATATGAAATGGCTTTCTTTTAATTACCGGATTTTGCGCCGCCATTAATTCTTTTACATATTTATCGCTCAACCGATCCATTTTCATTTTCATTACTGCTCTTCGTGCTTCTTCAAAAATTCTGTTTTGATCCTCTTCAGAAGTTATTAAGCTATATGAAAAATTTTTGAGCCGCACAATGTACCAGCCGTCATTTGTTTTTATCGGAGCTGATGTAGTCCCGTTTTCAAGCCTATCAATAATTTTTCCGAGTTCGGGATTTTTCATTTCAAGCTGGAACCGCGAAGATTTCAACGAACGGTCGTCAATGCTAACTGTATCGTTCAATTGCCCTTCAAACAACCTTTGGAAATCAACTCCGTTTTTTAATGAATCACTTAGTTTTATTATCTTATCTTTTTGGTCTGAATATAGCCACTCCAATTCTACATCAATCAATTTTTGTTTTGTTGTTGTATCAATCTCTTCTTGAGTGATGACTATTTTACTTTGTATCACATCCTTGAAAAGTTCTTCCGTTGCAAGATCATCAAAGAAAGCATTGTGATATTCTCTAACATTTTGTGTTGAATCGAGTTTGCGTTCAAGCCCGTCGAGTGCCAATAGTTTTTCACGAATCAGATTATCAAGAAAAACCTTTTTTGAATTACTAATCCGTTTATAAAAAGCTGGTCCATACTCGTAACTGTTCACAAATTCATCAATCGTAATATTGATATTGCCGACTACCGCAACAACAGAATCATTGGTTCTCGAATCATTATTCTTCGATTGCGATGATACATTCACCATACAAATAAAATTTATCAAAAAAACTACGACGATAAAAAGTTTTTCCATTCAATAATTGTTTTTATTTCTCTGTGTTTTTTGTGCCTCTGCATTAATATCCGCCGCGACGGATCATCAGGGAGGTGCTAAGACACAAAGTATATTAGAAAATTATTCCAAGTGAAAAAGTATGCACGTTTTGTAATCTTCCGAAATCTCTGTAAGCATAATCAAATTTAACAGATGCGCTTGTAATAATTAATTTGGAATTCACACCAACTCCAAATGACAAGCCACCTTCAGCATCTTTCATAAAAGCATTTTGCCAACCGCTACGTAGAAAGATAAATTCTTTGAATGCCGCTTCCAACCCGAAGTTCATACTCTCATATTCATTGTTCGGATGAATTGCATCGGCAGCAATTGTTAATCTATAATCTTCCGTGTTGATTGCATTTGTTGAGATACCGATTTGAAAAGTAAGCGGCAAATCCCACGAATCCGTTTCAATATTCGTCGGTATCTGATCATTTGAACCTTCTTTTGTCGGATCAACACTTATGAAAAAGCGCGTGTCTCTACCTTCCATTCTCATCGGTGTTCCGAAATTTAAAATCGAAGCGCCGATAATCATTCCGCCTAAAAGATCGGTTTTAAATTCCGTCCCAGCATCGATAGCAAATGCAGAGGCGGTCATGTGCCAGATAGTTTGCTGAATATATTTTCCAGTGAAGCCGATAGAAAAGCGGTCGCTCAAATTTCGTGAGTACGAAATTCCGATTGCTATATCAGCAGCACTAAAATATTCTCCCGTTCCTTCCGGTTGTTCAACCGTGCGGACTTTCATATCGTTCATCGAAAAAGATGTGAAGCTCAAACCTATATTGCCAAAGCTTCCAAGCGGAATTATGAGTCCGGCATAATCAAAACTTGTTTCGGCAATCCAGTCTGTGTGAGATAAAACCGCTTCGTACTTTTCTATTGATGCAATGCCAGAAGGATTCCAAAAGAGTGATGAAGCATCATTGGCAACACTCACAAAAGCACAGCCCATTCCTATTGCTTTTGCACCGACTGGAATTTCCAGAAACGATGCGGCTGTAGTACCGGTTTTAGAAACATTTTGTGCAAAATAAGATCCCGTCATTATCAAAAAATTTATCAGAATAAATCTTGCGATATATCTGATCTTCATAAAAACCCCGTGTAATTTTTTTAAACTTTGTTCTAATTCTTAACTAGTAATCTGTAAACCGTTCAAACGGTTTTATTTCTCTTGCTTTATTCATTAATCCACTGCTTAAGTGTGGATTAATAAAAACAATTTTATTTTTATAACTGTATCAATTTCAACAGTTTTTCATTTTTGTATTTTAATTTTCAAAACATGTTTTTATTTAATTACCGCGAACTTGTCTATCTTTTCTCCCAAACCGGGAGCATCAACATGATAAACATAAATACCGTACGCAATATCCATTCCGTCTTTGGAAACAAGATTCCACGACTCCTGACCATCATCAACAGTACTGTTGTGTTCAATAGTTTTTACATGTTTTCCGCTGATCGTATAAATCCTGATTGTACATTGGTTTGGTAGGTTAATAAAATAAATTCTTCTCTCGCCGCGCCCTACACTTGTTGTAGAAGGTTCCCACGAAGCCGCACCAACGTATGGATTGGGAATAACGGCAACATTATCAAGTTCATTAATTGCTTTTTGTCTATCGAATTGCGGTGCTTGCGAAGTAAATTCAAAATATTCACCGTTGCGGAATGGTTTTTTTGTAACAAGTTTGAACACATCACCGTACTGTGGTTCTTTCTGATTCTCTTCGGCAATTGTTGTGTCTTTCACTAAAGTTATAGACCAACTTACTCTTAGATTCGAAAAAGAAGTGGCTTGTTTACCGGCAGAATCTCCCATTACAATAAAAATTGCATCGCCACTGTTAAAAAGTTTATCGTTGTTAATATCTCTAAAAATGAATTGATAGTTTTTATCTTCTGTAACATTTTTTACGATAACATTTGATTGAATTGGTTGACTAAAATTTGTAGCCGGAAACGAGAGTTCGCCCAAACCGGGTTCGGTTAACTCAATTTCAAAGTCTGCCGGGTAATCAATTCTTTTGCTATTGTAAGCGTTAGCAAAGCGTGAATCGAATCCGAGTTGAACTATGTAATTACTACTTCCTTCTTTCCATCCGCTCTTATCGTAATCAACCTGAACAACATTGTCGTTTGTTAACGTCACTGTAAATCCATCTATTACTTTTGAAGTGTAAGTAGTTCCTTCTAGAATAGTTGGTTTTAAAAGAGTGTCACCGGCTGTATAATTAACTATCATAAATTTCGGTTTCAATTCGTTGTTGAACTTTGTATTCTCAAAAAATTCGACACGATAGAGATGATTATCTTTTATCGAATCGGGATCAAGAACTTCGATATCACATTTTCCTGTGCTGGGACCGCTTGAAAAGAAATTTTTTATTTCCGGTGCAATGTAACCGGCAGCTGGTGCCCTAGGTATTATCACTGCGGTGTTAATATCTGTTTTGATATTCCCGTTGATGTCTTTCTTAATAATAGTAGTTGTTTCCGATGGTGGTATTCCTTCGAATTCTCCTTCTACAGTTGTAGTAGTAAATCCTTGATCGTAAGCAGCTACTGCATAGTAATAAGTCTGACCATTTTGAACTGTTGAATCGATGTATGAATGTTTTAACCCGGTGTCGTTTCCCAGATCGAACAATGCGCCGTTTACATTGATCGGGTGTAATCCTTTAACATTATCGTCAAGATCGAATTGAGCTATCGGTTTTCTGAAAGTAGGTTTGCCATATGCATCCGTTATAATTTTGTTTTCAAGAAAATTCGGTTCAGTTGAACGGTATATTCTGTATCCTTCAAAATTATAGCGCTGGTAAAATGCATCGAATGTTTTTTCTGCCCTATCATCCCAGTAAAGCGTAACTTTTTTATCACCTGGAATCGCTTTAACAATTGGCTTTTCAGGTGGTTTTGCAAAACGGTAATTCGCATTGTAAATCTGTTGAACTGTTTTCTTTCTTCTGAACAAATCGTCTTCATCAATTCCGAAGATCATAGACATCGAGAAGCGTTCCGTTTCGCCAGTCTCTTCTAAATCTCCGGTAATGGTAGAGTATTTGTTCCTTCCCCACATATGAAACAGATAACTCGAAAAATAATTTGCAAGATTAACACCAACCAACGATTGTCCATGAGGTTCTGGAAGCCCTGAAAGTACCATCCAATTTTCTTCATCGTTATCAAGTTCGTATTTATGAACCGGGTAAATTGCGAAACCCGTTAAACCAAGTTGGTCGGATTCATCTTTATCAAGTATTCCAAAATTTGGTTCTCCCTGGTCAGGTTTACCATTTCCCTCGGTGCCATCATTATCCGGTTGAGTATAATCTTCATCGAATGGACCAATACCGTCTGTACCTACATCATCATTCAGAGATTCGCCGTTATCCCATACCCCGTTTTCATTATCATCTGTGAAAGAACTCCAATTTCCATTTTCGTCCGCATCCCAATGAGGTTTCCATGAATAACCGTAAAAATTTTTGAAATTAGTCGTATCTCTTCCGACGTCTAGTAAGAAAGGATCTTGTGAAGGTGATAAAATTTTTCTATTTATGTTGTTATCTCTCCGCTCATCAGTTAATCCGTCTTTGTCG
>CAYXKL010000093.1:0-10473 GCA_964464825.1 uncultured Melioribacter sp.
GCGCTAACATGAACTCCTCCTTTATGGGCAAATGCGGATTTTCCGGTATATGCTGCTCTGGTATTCGGGTGAATGTTCATCACTTCATAAATGTAATTTGATATTGATGTAAGATTATTAAGATTTTTTTTCTGGTTTGTATCTGCATTAAATTTTAAAATTAAATTCGGGATGATACTACTTAAATTGGCATTACCACATCTTTCACCTACACCATTGAATGTACCTTGTACATGTTCTGCACCGGCTCGTATAGCAGCTAAAGAATTAGCAACTGCAAGTTCTCCATCATTATGTGTGTGAATACCAATACGTGTTGTACCAAATAGCTTTTTTACTTCACTTACAATTTGATATACTTCTTCAGGTAGAGTACCACCGTTGGTATCGCACAATACTAATGTATCTGCACCACCAGCTAAAGCTGATTCTATCATCCTAACAGCAAATTCCGGATCATGTTTATATCCATCAAAAAAATGTTCAGCATCAAATATTACTCTTCGATTAAATGATCCTAAATATTTTACCGATTGAAAAATTAATTCGGCGTTCTCATCATCTTTCAAACCGAGTCCTTTTTGAGAATGGAGCTGCCAAGTTTTTCCAAAAATTGTTAGAACTGGTGCTTCCGATTTTATCAATGCATTTAGATTCAAATCACCTTCAACATCATTCAGTGAACGAGCAGTAGAACCAAATGCAGACAGTTTTGCATGATTCAGTTTTAAATTTTTTGCTTTTGCAAAAAATTCTTCATCACGCGGATTACTTCCTGGCCATCCGCCTTCTATAATATCAATCCCAAATTCATCAAGTTTTTTTGTAATTAATAATTTATCTTGGACAGAAAGATTGACTCCTTCCCCTTGTGTACCATCACGTAAAGTAGTATCAAATACTTCTATAAACATTGTTGACCTCAATAAAAATTTATTAAAGATTACTAAATCATTTTTTGAAGGCGTGCATATTCGAAAATATTACCGGATTCTATTATTGGTAAAATATCTCCCAATGGATTTAATAAATACTGATCGCCAGTTGACATATTTTTCAATTTATTATTGACAAGATCTATTTCGAGTTCGTCACCAGTTTTTATTTTATCATTCAATTTAAATTGTGTTTCATAAGGGATAAGAAATCCGCCATCAACTGCATTTCTATAAAATATTCTCGCATAAGATTCTGCAATAATTAAATTTACTCCGGCAACTTTAAGAGCAAATGGAGCGTGTTCTCTTGAAGATCCGCACCCGAAATTTAGACCACCGATTATGATATTAAAATTAGATTGATATTTACCATCATCTATAAAAGAGATTCCTCCATTAGGTAATCCGGCATCTTTAATTGGTACACCAGATAAAGCATATTTGCCGTAATTTTTCATTTCATTCGTATCAGTTAAACTATAAACTAAATGTTCAGCCGGAATTATTTGATCAGTATCAATATTGTTACCAAGAACAAAAGCTTTACCTTTAATTATTTTTTCCATCCTAATTCCTTTATAAAAATTCTCTTGGATCAGTAATTACACCAGTGACTGCTGATGCCGCAACAGTGTACGGCGATGCCAAATAGACTTCCGATTTTTTGCTTCCCATTCTCCCCGGAAAATTTCTGTTTGTTGTTGATATTACAACTTCACCATCAACTGCTCTTCCAATCGTATCGGATGGACCACCGAGACAAGCAGCACATGAAGATTCCGCTATCACACATCCGGCTTTTTCAAAAATCTCTTTTATTGTAATCCCATTTAATGTTTCTTCATACAATTGCATTGCGACAAATGTACTTGCCGGAACAATGAATGTAGGTACTTTAACTTCCGATCCAAAAATTATTTTTGCTGCATTTACAAAATCACTCAACTTTCCACCAGTGCAAGAACCGATATAACACTTTGTTAATTTTCTACCCTTCACATTATAAACTGTGTCTTTATTATCAGGACTGTGTGGCTTAGCAACAAGCGGTTCCATATTTGTTACATCATAATTATAAACCGAACGATACTTTGCATCTAAATCGCTTTCAAAAATTTCAAAAGATTTATTAGTTCTTTCTTTAACATAATTTTCGGTAACAGTATCAGCCTTAATAATTCCGTTCATTGCACCGGCTTCTATTGCCATATTTGTAAGAGTCATTCGTTCATCCATCTCCATTCGAAATACAGCATCCCCATCAAATTCCAGTGCACGGTAAGTTCCTCCATCAGTAGTAATATCACCAAGTACTTCTAGGATCAAATCTTTTGCGGTGATGTACTTCGGCAATTCACCATTAAAAATAAATTTCAAAGATTCAGGAACTTTCTCCCAAATTTTTCCCGTGCCGAGAATAAATGCTGCATCTGTATTGCCTACACCAGTAGAGAACATTCCGAAAGCACCTGAAGTACATGTGTGTGAATCCGTTCCGAACAAAACCGTACCCGGTATATTGTACCCTTCTTCTGCTAATGCAATGTGGCAAACACCTTTGTAACGATCTGTTCCAACATCATAATAATTTTCAATTCCATATTCTGAAGCAAACTCTCTAAGGATATTTACATTTCTGTTAGCTTGTGCATTCTTTGTAAATATGTAATGATCGGGGAATATTACTAATTTTTTCTTATCCCAAATCTTGGCTTTATCTCCAAATTCTCTTTTCCAAATTTCAATTGTAGGAGGACCGCAAACATCGTGCGTCATTAATACATCAACATTTAGCCAAATATTTTCACCGGGTTGTACATTTTTTTTACCCGATGATTTTGCTAAAATTTTTTCAGTGATTGTCATTCCCATTTAAGTAACCTTTCTTCACATTGCTTCTGATAATTTTTCTGTATTTATTATTTCTAATTCTCTTGAAAAAAGTTCTTTTTGATTCAATGCACTTAAATATGATTTCGCACTCGCTTCAATTATATCAGTAGAAATTCCCCTACCAGTAAATGATCTTCCATTGCTTCTAATACGAACCAATACTTCACCCATTGCTTCTCTTCCGGAAGTAACCGATCTTACTTGATATGATTCTACTTCTGATTTAATTGCAAGAGCACGTTCAATAGAATTGAATACAGCATCTACCGGTCCATCACCGGTTGCAGTTTCTTCAAAATATTTTTCACCGGCTTTAATTCTAATAACAGCATTAGGAATTGAATTAGTACCAGAATTCACTTGTAAATATTCTAACTCATAAACCTCATCTTTTTTCTGAATTTCATCACCCATAAGCATTCGTAGATCGTCATCAAACACTTCTTTCTTTTTATCGGCTAATACAGTAAATGCCTCGTAAATTCTCTGAACTTCTTCTTCTGTTACATGATATCCTAACTGCTCCAGTCTAACTTTTAAGCCATGTCTGCCTGAATGTCTTCCTAAAACAATTTTATTAGTAGGAATGCCGACACTTTCCGGTGTCATAATCTCGTAGGTTTCTCTGTTCTTAAAAACTCCATCTTGATGAATTCCCGATTCGTGTGAAAAAGCATTTTCACCTACAATAGCTTTGTTCCTTTGAACAAGCATTCCAGTAAAAGCTGAAACCATTTTACTAGCATTATAAATTTCATTTGTATTAATATTTGTGTAAAAGTTTAACAGATCTTTCCGGACATTTAACGCCATAACAAATTCTTCTAAAGAAGCATTACCGGCACGTTCTCCAATTCCATTAATTGTACATTCAACTTGCCGTGCGCCATTCTGTATTGCCGATATTGAATTAGCAACTGCTAAACCGAGATCATTATGACAATGAACACTAATAATTGCATTCTTAATATTCTTAACTCTTCGCTGTAGTTCTGCAATTTTTTCACCGTATTCTGATGGAAGTGTATATCCGGTTGTATCGGGAATATTAACGGTTGTAGCACCAGCTTCGATTGCGGTTTCAATAACATCAGCTAAAAAACCGATATCAGTTCTTCCGGCATCTTCTGCTGAAAATTCAACATCATCCGTAAAAGTTTTAGCATAGACAACTGCATCATAAGACATTTTAATAATTGTTTTCCTTTTTTCTTGAAGTGTTGTGCCGTAACGCGGATGAGAAAATTTACCAAGAATATGATAATCGGATGTACTTGAGAATGTATGTATTCTCTTTCTTGGAGCTGGGGCTAAAGCATCGGCAGCTGCTTTAATATCTTTTTCATTTGCCCGTGATAAACCCGCAATGATAGCATTTACTTCTTCTGCAATTCTTCTCACACCATCAAACTGTGCCGGAGAAGAAACCGGAAATCCGGCTTCGATAACATCAACTTTAAGTTTAGCAAGTTGGTGTGCAATTTCAACTTTTTCATGCACATTTAAAGATGCACCGGGTGATTGTTCACCGTCTCTCAAAGTTGTATCAAATATTATAATTCTATTTGATGACATTTTTACCTCAAATTTTCTAATGTTAAATACATTTGCATACTCAGCGTCTTCTCTGCAAACTTTGTGTTAGATCTATTCTGGTTTATTATAACAGTAAAGAACTCAGAGTATTCTTAAAGTGTAAAAACATTTAAAGAATGACTTGCACAAACCATTTCAAACTCATCAATAATTTTATTTGTCATTCCCTCAGTTGAAACAAGTTTATCAGCATCTTTATAAATATCATTTGTTCTAAATCCCTTATTCAAAACATTTTCTATAGCTTCTTCTACCAACTCTGCCGCTTTATCCATTTGGAAAGAATATTTGAGCATCATAGCAACAGAAGAAATTGCTGCAATGGGATTAGCAACATTCTGACCGGCAATATCAGGTGCACTGCCATGTACCGGCTCATACAATGCATATTTTGAACCGATACTTGCAGATGGAAGCATACCGAGACTTCCGGTAATCATTGCGGCAATATCGCTTAAAATGTCTCCAAATAAATTTGATGTTAACACAACATCAAATTGTTTTGGATCGCGGACAAGCTGCATTGCAGCGTTATCTACATACATGTGCTGAAGTTCTACATCCGGATAATCTTTGTGAACATTAATAACTACTTTTCTCCAAAACTGAGATACTTCAAGTACATTGGCTTTATCAACTGAAGTAACTTTTTTATTTCTCGAACGGGCAATCTCGAATGCTTTGCGTGCAATTCTTTCAATTTCATATTTAGAATAAACCATCGTATTAAATCCTTTTTCATCATCATACCCTCTCGGTTCTCCAAAATAAATTCCACCAGTCAATTCACGTAAAATCAAAACATCTGTTCCTTTTAAAACTTCTTTTTTGATTGAAGAATTATTCAGCATTGATGAATAGACTTTTGCCGGTCGAAGATTAGCATACAATCCCAAAGCCTTTCTGATTTTTAATAGGGCTGCTTCAGGTTTTAGATTATGAGGTAAACTTTCCCATTTTGGTCCGCCAACAGCACCAAGAAAAACAGCATCTGCACTGTAACATTCACTCAAGACTTCATCTGTTAATGGGGCTCCGAATTTATCATAAGAAGAACCGCCTATTAAACACGTTTTAAATTCAAATTCAGTATTAAACTTTTCACCAACAAGTTTTAATAAATTAACAGCTGAACCGACAACTTCGGGCCCAATTCCATCGCCTGGTAATAAAACTATTTTAAACATTTTTCGCTCCATTACTTTTTCTTTAGCCAGCTCATCATACTACGCAACTGAGCTCCAACTTTTTCAATTGGATGATTTTTATTTTCATCTCTTAGTTTATTAAGTACTGGCTGACCATTTTTATTTTCAGTTATCCATTCATCTGCAAATTTTCCGGTTTGTATGTCTGTTAATATCTGCTTCATAACTTTTTTTGTTTCGCTAGTAATAACTTTTGGTCCGCGTGTCATACCACCGTATTCAGCAGTATCGCTAACAGAATAATTCATTCTCGAAAGTCCACCCTCATAATAAAGATCAACTATTAGTTTTAATTCATGCATACATTCAAAGTATGCAAGATCAGCCGGATAACCGGCTTCAACTAAAGTTTCAAATCCAGCTTTAATTAATTCGGCAGAACCTCCGCACAAAACTGCTTGTTCACCAAAAAGATCAGTTTCAGTTTCATCTTTAAATGTTGTTTCAATCACACCGGCACGAGTGCCGCCAATTCCCTTTGCCCAAGCCAGCGCTGTTTTTTTTGCATTTCCAGATGCATCTTGATGTATTGCAATTAAGCATGGTGTACCGCTTCCTTCCTGATATGTTCTGCGGACAAGATGCCCCGGACTCTTAGGTGCAATCATAATAACGTCAACATCTTTTGGCGGTTCAACTTGTTTGTAAAGTATATTAAACCCATGTGCAAATGCCAAAGTTTTTCCATTTGTTAAATGCGGCTTAATTTCTTTTTCATAAACTTCTTTATGATTTTGATCGGGTAATAAAATCATAATTATGTCGCCCCAAGCAGATGCTTCATCAACTGTCATAACTTTCACACCTGATTGTTCTGCTTCATTCCATCTAGCACTTGTTTTTCTTAAACCAACTGCTACGTTCATTCCGCTTTCTTTTAAATTAAGTGCATGCGCATGTCCCTGACTTCCGAAACCAATAACTGTAAGTTTTTTTTCTTTCAGCAGATTCAAGTCTGCATCAGAATCATAATAAACTTTCATTTTCACTCCTTTAAGAATTAATAATTATTTATCGGATTTAACTTCTTTAATTTCTTTACCTAATTGTTCTCCACGTTTAAGTACAACATTTCCGGATCTTGCTAATTCTTTTATTCCGTATGGTTCAAGAACATTAATTGCTGCATCAATTTTATCCGGTGGACCTGTAATTTCGAGCATTAAAGTTTTATTATTTATATCAACGATATTTCCGCGGAATATTTCGCAGATGTCCATAATCTCGGAGCGCGTTCCTTTTTGATAAAAAACTGTAATTAATGCAAGCTCTCTTTGAACTTTTGCTTGATTAGTTAGGTCAACAATTTTAATTGTGTCTATCAAACGGTTTAGTTGTTTTACAACTTGTTCAATTATTTGATCATCACCTTCTGTTACAATTGTCATTCTGGATATTTCTGGATTTTCAGTTTCACCGATAGACATAGAATGAACATTAAAACCTTTTCCGCTAAACATTGTAACGATACGATTAAAAGCTCCGAATTGATTTTCGCATAGTACTGATATAATATGCTGCATTATAACATCTCCTTTGGATCTAATCTTTTTGTTATCATTTCACTTATTGATGCACCCGATGGAATGATTGGAAAGACCATATCTTCTTTAACAACTTTAAATTCAATCAATACCGGACCATCTTTGGTAGCAAGTGCTTCTTTCAATAATGGTTCAACATCTTCTGGTCTATCTGTTGAAAAAGATTTTAAACCAAATGCTGCTGCTACTTTTGCAAAATCCGGATTACTATCAGACAAATTAGTGAAGCTGAATTTTTCTGCATGGAAAAGTTCTTGCCATTGTCTTACCATTCCTAAGAAACTATTATTAAGAATTATAAATGTGATAGGTAATTTGTGATAAACTGCAGTTGCAAGTTCTTGAATATTCATCTGAAATCCACCATCACCATTTATTGAAATTACCGGTCGATCTTTAATCCCAAATGCAACACCAATGGACGCCGGAAGAGAAAACCCCATAGTACCTAATCCGCCGCTTGTAACATGAGAACGCGGATTATTGAATTTGTAATACTGTGCAGTCCACATTTGATTTTGTCCTACATCTGTGCAGACAACTGCTTCACCTTGAGTGAGCTCTGAGAGTTTCTCAATTACATATTCAGAACGTAACCTCCCGTCATTCTTTTCGTAATGAAGCGGACATTCATCGCGCCATTTATTAATCTGCACCCACCAATCTTTTAGATCGGGTTTACTTGTTAATTCCGATGCAACTTCTGCCATAACATGTTTAACATCTCCAACAATTGGAAGATCAACAATTATATTTTTATCGATACAAGTCGGATCAATATCTACATGAATTTTGTATGCCTTAGTAGCAAAAGTTTCTATTTTACCGGTTACACGGTCATCGAAACGTGCACCGAGCGAAATTAAAAGATCGCAATTATTCACAGCTTGATTAGCCCAATATGTTCCGTGCATACCGAGCATACCAAGTGATTGCGGATCTGTACCAGGGAAAGCACCCAATCCTTGCAATGTCATCGTTACCGGAAGATTATTTTCCTTTGCCAATAAATACAATTCACGATGCCCTTCCGACATTATTACACCACCGCCAACATAGAGTAATGGACGTTTTGCTTTCTGAAGCATTGTTGCGGCTTTTTTAATTTGATTCTGATGACCGAATAATTTCGGTTTGTATCCGCGCATTTCAACATTTTCTGGATAATTAAATTCGCAAACGCTATTAATTACATTTTTGGGTAGATCAACTAAAACGGGTCCGGGTCTTCCGGTTGAAGCAATATAAAATGCTTTTTTAATTATTGTAGCAAGTTCATTTACATCACGTACTAAAAAATTATGTTTTGTAATAGGACGGGTTATGCCAACAATATCAGCTTCTTGAAATGCATCATTGCCAATTAAATGTGTTGCCACTTGTCCGGTAAAGATTACAATCGGAACAGAATCCATATATGCATCTGCAATTCCGGTTACAGTGTTTGTAGCACCGGGACCGGATGTAACAAGAACAACACCAACTTTTCCGGTAGCTTTTGCATATCCTTCAGCCATATGAGTTGCACCTTGTTCATGACGTACAAGAATATGTTTAAGAAAATCTACATCATAAAGCTGTTCATAAATTTTTAATACAGCTCCACCGGGATAACCGAAAACATATTCAACACCTTCTTTCCGAAGGCATTCAAAAAATATTTCCGCTCCCGATAATTTCTTTTTGGTATGCATAAGAAATACCCTTTAATTATTCTGGTAAATTTAAAATTGCACCGGTATTAGCCGAGGTAACCATTCTTGAATACCGAGCTAAATATCCTTTTGTAATTTTTGATTTAAATACCGGCAATTCATTTAATCTTCTTTGAATTTCTTCATCACTCAATTCTACATTGAGAGATTTGTTAGGAATATCAATAGAAATAATATCACCATTTTTAAGAGCAGCAATAGGACCTTTAACAGCGGCTTCGGGTGATACATGTCCGATGCAAGCACCGCGTGTTCCACCTGAAAATCTTCCATCTGTAATCAATGCAACTTTATCACCAAGACCTTGACCCATAATTTCACTTGTGGGTGCTAACATTTCCGGCATACCCGGTCCTCCTTTTGGTCCTTCGTAACGGATTACAACAACATCCCCTGGTTTGATATTTCCATTTCTGATTCCATCTAAAGCTTCATCTTGAGAATTGAAAATTACAGCCGGACCTTTATGGACAAGCATATTATCTTGAACCGCACCCGTTTTAACAATTGATCCTTGTGGAGCTAAGTTTCCAAAGAGAACAGACAGGCCTCCAGTTTTTCTAAATGGTTGGTCAATTGGTTTAATGACTTCTCTATCCTTCACAACAGATGATTTTATATTTTCACCAAGTGTCTGTAAATTAACAGTCGGGCATGTAAGATCGAGCAATCCATCAATTTTAGAAAGTTCATTTAATATTGCAGAAATCCCTCCGGCTCTATCAACATCTTCCATGTGTACATTTTTAGTTGCCGGTGATACTTTACATATATAAGGAGTTTTCTCGGATTGCTTATTAATTTCATGCAGATCAAAATCAATCCCGGCTTCATAAGCAATTGCAAGTGTATGAAGAACGGTATTTGTACTGCCTCCCATTGCCATATCAAGTACAAATGAATTTAATATTGATTCGCGTGTAATAATGTCTCGCGGTTTTAAATCAACATTTACAATTTCAATAATTTGTCGTGCAGCTTGTTTAGCTAATTCATGTCTTTTAGGATCGATAGCTAAAATAGAGCCATTACCCGGGAGAGCCATTCCTAAAGCTTCCATTAAACAATTCATTGAATTTGCTGTAAACATTCCTGAACACGAACCGCATGATGGACAGCCGAAATCTTCAAGTTCTTTTAATTTTGTTTCGTCAATTTGTCCGGCAGAAAATTTGCCGACACCTTCGAAAACAGAAATCAAATCGACTTTTTCTCCAGAAGGAGTTCTTCCGGCTTTCATTGGTCCGCCGGAAATAAATATTGTTGGTATGTTTACACGAACGGCACCCATCAACATACCGGGAACAATTTTATCGCAATTAGGAATACATATTAATCCATCAAGCCGGTGAGCTTCAACAACAGTTTCCAAACTATCAGCAATCAATTCGCGGCTTGCAAGAGAATAACGCATCCCGATATGTCCCATCGCAATACCATCATCAACTCCAATTGTATTAAATTCAAATGGAACTCCTCCGGCTTTACGCACTTCTTCTTTTATAATTCTGCCGAATTCTTGAAGATGAACATGACCGGGGATTAAATCTATGTACGAGTTGCAGATACCAATAAAGGG
>CAYXKL010000094.1:0-10378 GCA_964464825.1 uncultured Melioribacter sp.
GACTGATACAATACGAGTACTTGCAAAGGTTAAAAAAGAAATTCCAGCTAAACTTATTTTAATTGGTGATGGACCGGACCGATCTGAATGTGAAAGATTGGCAAGAGAACTCGATTTACATAAAGATGTTATATTTTTAGGTAAACAAGATGCAATAGAAGAAATACTACCTTCAGCAGATCTATTTTTAATGCCATCGCAATCAGAAAGTTTCGGCCTATCAGCTCTTGAAGCAATGGCTTGCGGTGTTCCGGTTATATCTTCTTCTGTCGGTGGATTACCAGAATTAGTAATACATAATGAGTCCGGTTATATCGCAGAAATTGGAGATATTGATAGGATGGCAAAATATGCTGTTGAACTTTTAACCAATGATAAGAAGTATAAAACATTCTCTAAAAATTCACGGGATAGAGCTGCAAAACATTTTGATAAAAACTTAATTGTTCCAAAGTATATTGAATATTACGAGAAGGTATTAGCAAGTTAAATTTGAGAAGTTCAGATAAAATCGGAACTATTTTAAGTGAACAAAGATTAGATAAAGTAATATGTGTAAGCTAAATTGGTGCCCACAAAAGTATTAGAGATTTTTCCCCGACTCTCATCTGGGTTAGAATTAAAGAACCGGTTTTCTACCTATACTGTAATAAATAAATCCCATCTCTCTCATCTTTTCTGTATCAAATACATTCCGTCCGTCAAAAATAATTTTTGATTTTAATTTAGTTGCAATAATTCCAAAATCAGGGTTACGGAATTCATTCCATTCTGTTAGCAATAATAATCCATCAGCTCCATCTAAAATACTATATTGATCTTCAGAGTATTCTAATAAATCATTCAGATAATATTTTGCATTATTCATTGCAGCCGGATCATAACCAAATATCTTTGCCCCGTGTTTATTTAATTCTTTTATAATAGATATAGAAGGTGCTTCACGCATATCATCTGTATTTGGTTTAAATGCTAATCCCCATACGGCAAATTTCTTACCGGTTATATCATTATTAAAATGCTTCAAGATTTTATTCACAATAATAAGTTTTTGGTTTTTATTAACTTGATCAACAACTTTTAAAATTTTCATTTGAGAATTATAATCTTCGGATGTTTTAATTAATGCGTTAACATCTTTGGGAAAGCACGAGCCTCCGTATCCAATTCCCGGAAATAAAAATCTTTTTCCGATCCTTGTATCAGAACCAATCCCTTTACGGACCATTTCAACATTTGCACCAACAACTTCACAAAAATTTGCGAGTTCATTCATAAATGTTATACGCATAGCTAAATAAGAATTGGCAGCATATTTTGTTACTTCAGAACTTTCGGGATCCATTTCAAAAATTGGATTTCCTTGACGTACAAACGGTTCATATAATAATTTCATTTTATCAAAAACATCTTTACTCTTTGCACCAATTACTATACGATCCGGTTTCATAAAATCTTCTACTGCATATCCTTCGCGTAAAAATTCCGGGTTGGAAACTACTTCAAAGTTTTTAAATCCATACTCTTCCAATATTGCCGTTACTTGTTTACTGGTGCCAACCGGTACAGTGCTTTTATTAACAATTATTTTAAAATCTTTAGGTTTGTTTTCTTTTAAAATATTTCCAATTTGATGTGCTACCTCAAAAACATGTTTAAGATCGGCAGAACCATCTTCACCCTGGGGAGTTGGTAAACATAGAAATATCATATTTGTTTCTAGAACAGCTTTCTTTAAATCGCTTGTAAATAATAAACGCTTTTTTTCAACATTACGATGATATAAAACTTCCAAGCCCGGTTCGTAAATAGGAACAGTACCGTTAACAAGCTTATTTAATTTATCCGGATTGTTATCAACACATAAAACATGATTTCCCATTTCTGCAAAACAAGTTCCGCTTACAAGACCAACATAACCGGTTCCAATAACTGAGAGATTCATTTATCACCTATTTATCTTTATTAAAGAAAAAATCTTTCTCTATTTCAGCAAATTTCTTTGCTTTTAAATCCTTTTCAGAAATAATAGGATTATCAATTTCCCAATCAATATTAAGATCAGTATCGTTATATAAAATTACGCGTTCAAAATTTTTATTATAATGCTTAGTACATTTATAACTGAAAATTGCAATCTCCGATAAGACAGAAAAACCATGCGCAAAACCAGGCGGTATCCATAATTGATGTTTGTTTTCTTCGCTTAAGCTGCATGAAAAATATTTACCAAATGTTGGTGATCCGAATCTTATATCAACTGCAACATCTAAAACTGTACCGTAAATTACTGAGCATAATTTACCTTGTGCATAATCTCCAATTTGATAGTGTAATCCCCGTATAGTTCCCTTTTGAGATTTTGAGATATTATCTTGTACAAATGCTGCATTTATACCAGCATCAAGAAAATTTTTTTGATTATACGATTCATAAAAATAACCGCGCTCATCAGAATAGATATCCGGTTTAATAAGCAGTAATTTATCGATGAAAGTTTTTTCAACTATCAAATTATCCTCTTAATACTTTGGATTTGAGCTCCATTTATATGCTGTATCAATAATTTCATCTATGGTATATTTTGGAAACCAGTTAAGAAATTTTTTTGCTTTTTTATTATCAGCAACCAGAACATCAGGGTCCCCGGCTCTTCTGCCAGTAATTTCATATTTAATTTTTTTACCGGAAATAATCTCTACTTTTTTAATTATTTCCAATACTGTATTTCCTTTTCCAGTACCCAAATTAATTATTGTTGATTCATTTCCACTATTTAAATAATCCAATGCTTGTAAATGTGCGGCAGCTAAATCAGTAACATGAATATAATCACGTATGCAAGTTCCATCCGGTGTATCATAATCATTTCCGTAAACCAAAACTTTTTCTCTTTTCCCTAAAGCAGTATCTATAACAAGCGGTAATAAATGAGTTTCTGGAAAATGACTTTCTCCAATCTCTCCGCTAAAATCCGCACCAGCAGCATTAAAATATCTAAGTGAAACAGATTTCATACTGTATGATGTATCAAAATCCTTCAACATCATTTCAATTATTAATTTTGTGTTTGCATATGGATTGATTGGATTTGATAATTGTTCCTCAGAAATTGGGACTTTTTGAGGATTGCCGTAAATAGAACAAGTAGAAGAAAAAACAAATTTATTAATATTTAAATCAGAGCAAGCTTTAATGAGATTAAAACTTCCAATTACATTATTCTGATAATATAGATCCGGCTTTTTAACAGATTCGCCCACATAAGCAAAAGCGGCAAAATGAACTACTGCTTCAGGTTTATGTTTAAATAGGATTCTTGATACAGATTGAAAATCTAGGAGGTCAACATTTTCAAATAAAGCATTTTTGTCAACAGCTTCAATGTGGCCTCGGCTTAAGTTATCAATAACTATTACTCTATGATCATTTTGCACTAAGTACTTAACAAAGTGGGATCCAATATACCCGGCGCCTCCGGTTACAAGTACTATCAAATTAATCTCTTTAATTGTTCTGTTCTAAAATAGTAAAAATTAGATATAGAATTTTACCCTCAAATTCATAAATGATTATTAAATTGCAGCAGTACTTAAAATAATTTAGTTTGTTTATAAATTATCGAGGATCTAAAATGTCAACTTTACCAAAACACTTTGAAAAATTTTTAAAGAATTATCCTGAAATAGCTGTTGCATATGAAACACTCGGAGACGCTGTTCATAAACAAGGACCATTGGATGAAAAATCGAGAGCACTGGTTAAACTTGCAATTTCTGCCGGTGCAAGAATGGAAGGCGCTGTCCGTGCACAAGTAAGAAAAGCCTTAAAAGCTAAATTAACAAAAGCAGAAATGCGCCACGTTGCGCTACTTTCAATTCCAACGATAGGATTTCCTTCTGCAATGGCTGTATTAAATTGGATTGAAGATATTTTTGAAACCACACCTAAAAAAATTACAAAAAAGAAATCCAAGTGAAATCGATTGAATAAATTTCAAGATAAAGTAACTAAAATTATTGATGTAAGAAGAATTACTGCAATTTGGGCTTTTAGTGAATCAGCTTTTGGCGGAATACTCCATGCATTAAAAATCCCGTTAACCGGAATGTTTATAGGCAGTGCTGCTGTAATATTTATAACCTTAATTGCATTCTATTCAGAAAAAAAATCATACATACTTAAAGCTACATTGCTGGTAATTTTAGTTAAAGCTTTTGTAAGTCCTTATACACCTCTTACAGCATATTTTGCTGTTGCTCTGCAAGGTATACTTGGATTTTTACTTTTTTCTTTTTTCCCATTCAAAAAGTTTTCACCAATTCTTCTCGGATTCTTAAGTTTACTTTTCTCCGCTTTTCAAAAATTAATTGTACTTGTTGTTCTATTTGGCACAACAATCTGGGAAGCATTTGATCTTTTTATTAATTATATCCTATCTCAATTTGGATTTCAATATTCAACTGTTAGTTACAGCTTAATTATTACTCTTCTTTATTGTATAGCACATATTACTTTTGGTTTATATATCGGTATTAAAGCTGGTAAAATTCCACATTTACTGCAGATAAAATCAATAAGAATGAGAAAAGAGGATATAGAGTATAAGCATATTGAGGAGTATTTTAAAAACAACAGAAAAAGAAAATCAAAAAGATGGTGGCAAAGACCTTCTGGCATAAGTATAATAATTATTTCTATTACACTAATTGTTCTCTCTTATTTTTCTGATGAATTAGGTATGGCTAAATCATATCAAATATTAATCATGATAATCCGTTCTATTATAATTTCCTTTATTTGGTTTTCCATACTTTCACCAATTATTTTACAACTGGTAAATAGATTCATTGAAAAAAATAAACTGAAGCATGTTGATGAAATTAATTTTATAACTAGTTTCTTCCCGAGTTTTAGAACCATTCTAAATTACAGTTGGATAAAATCATCAGAAGCTAAGGGGTTACAACGGATTAAACTTTTTATAACAGATTCCTTTGTTCTTCTTTTATCACTGGAAGTAGATAATGAAAACAATTTACATTTTATCAGGACCAATACAGACCGGTAAAACCACTAAATTATTTCAGTGGGCTACAACTCAAAAGAATATCGATGGAATTCTGCAGCCCGTTATTGATAATAAACGGTTTATATATCATATATCATCTAGAACATTAAAACAATTAGAGACTGAGCGTAAGGATAATGTAATATCGATCGGAAAGTATAATTTTAGTAATGATACATTTAAATGGGCAATAGAAAATTTATCAAAAAGTTTTGAACAAAATCTTGATTGGCTAATAATCGATGAAGTTGGTCCTATTGAACTTGCCGGTAACGGATTGGAACCGGTAATAACAAATATCATAAAAAAGAAAGAAAGCTTTCCGGGAAAAATTCTTTTTGTTGTACGTGAAAATTTATTACCTGATTTTTTACTGCACTACAAAATTGAGGATAAGTACGAAGTAATGAAATTATAATACTGTCACAAACATTTCTTTTACTATGCGTGCTCTGCGTAAAACATTGTGTCCTTGCGTGAAAAAAGATATCACGCAAAGACGCAATGAAATCAAAAGATCGTAAAGATTTAAGAGATTAATAACCGAAAGCATATCCAAATTCTAATTGCCACTGACTCATCTTTAAACCGATTTTCTGTTGATTAGGAGCTTCTAATGGATTAACGCCAATTACTTCTTTTGGTAATGCATACATTAATGCAACACTCAATTCATTACTGCAACCGATTATTTTTGTTGCACCAACTGTAATATGGCTTTCGATTACTCCCGGTGCTAAGATATTAAACAATACTTCACTTTCCGGTATCGGTTGTTTACCATAAGAAAATCCACCCAAAAATTCCCAACCATCAACACCTTTATACATCACACCAAATTTAATAATTGTCATATCTTCCCAGCCAAATCCGGCACCATTTTCACTACCAAGAGGAGCTGACATAATATTAGGAAGTAAAGGATTATTAATTGATTTTACTCCGCTGTAAAGTATCTGCTGAACATCTAATGCAACTACAAAATCCTTAAAGTAATCTGTTGCAACACCAATTACCCAATTTGCCGGAACATCAAAATCACCTTCTTCTGCAAATAATCCTTTGTAACGATCAAATTCACTCATACTAATTTTTGTTTGATATGATGCACCAAGCATTATGTGTTCAGCAAATGTTCCTTGATATCCGAAACGAATTCCAAATCCAGTAGATGTACTTACAGCATTACCCGATAAATTCATTGGATCAGAAGAGAACATTGAGAAAGCAGCTAATCCTTTTGCAGCAAATCTTTGAAATCCAAATAGGCCGGTAAATCCTATAGCATGATTTTCTGAAAACTTTATTGCATAAGTAGCACCGGCAAACATTTGTTCTAAATTTACACCGGCATCCGGGGAAGTTGGATCATAAAAGATTGCTTGTGGGTAATCTGTATTCATACCACCATTACCATAAAAAACAAAACCAACTGCCATACCATCATTAATTTTATAATTAACTCCTAAGGTTGGCATTATAAAATAGTTTGATTCACTCTCAACTGTACCCGGTGTCAATCCAAATGTTCCCGGGTAACCGCTTGGATTACCGATAACAGAAAATTCTCTTGCCGGTGAGAATAAAGCTAAATCAATATCAACACGATTTCCTAAATTAGCCAGACTTGCCGGATTTGTTGCAGCCCCAATAGAACTTAAAGACAATGCTGAACCGGCACCAGCCATTGCAGAATATTTAATTCCGTATCCATGTCTGAAATATCCACCAGTTGCATCTACTTCTGTAACAGTTAAAATTATTATTAATCCTAACAACACAGTTATAATTTTTTTTGATAACATTAATATTTCTCCTTAATTTGTTTATTTACTTGATTTTAGATACTTGATACCAGATACTGGATTTTAAGAATCAATATTTACCTACAACCAGAATCTGCTATCCAGAATCCAGATTAACACCCTTCTCTTTTTTTCTTTTTTGTCCCTCCAGCAGTTGTACCAGTCGGTGCTTTTATTTTAGGAACAGTAGGTGTATTAGGCTGAATTGCAACACTAGTGGTTTTTTCACCTGAAACCAATTGGGGTGTTCCGCCAAAATATCTGCTTATCGCAGAAGCAATTTCAAATTTTGCTTTCTCATCATCAGTCGCTGTTGTACTAAGTGTTGGAAAGAGTATTTTATCTTTCCATTCATCCAATCCACCGCGCAGCATATAAACATTTTTAAAATTTTTTGCTTTCAATAAAAACCATGCTTGTGCGGAATGAATTCCACCTTCGGAGTAAATTATAATTTTTTCATTACGGGCTAAATCACTTTCGAGCAAACCGGTTATTGGAATATTCTCAGAACCAGGAATATTATAATCATTAAATTCTTTTTCAGTACGGATATCAACTAATCGATAATCAGTTTCTCCTTTTATTATCCAATCAGCAAGTTCATCAACTTCAACATGATCAACTTCTGTTTGAACTATAACAGCTAAATCCTTTGCACTAATAGTAGCAGAAGCTTTATCAAATGGATTTGAAATTAAAAAGGCAATCAATCCCAAAAATATTGCAACAGATGCAAGCTTAATTTTCAAATCAATTTTTTTTAGGAAATCAAAAATTTTCATTTTGAACCTCCAGATTTTTTAGCACCCATTTTTCTCTCCCCCCATTCAGCAGCCGCAAATGCACCAATTGCCATAATCACAACAAGGAAAACGACCATACCATAGGACAAGCCGAGATAATCTGGCAGAAAAACTCTTCCCATATTCGATGAATAATAAAAATCACTTATCCATGGAAAGATTTCACCAAAGACAAAAATTCCGGCAATTACACCGAGCAGATAAACAACACCATCAATTCTTCCGGTTGATGCTGAAACGCATGAAGTGCCCGGACAATATCCGCCTACCACAAATCCTACTCCAAGGATAAGACCGCCTACAATCTGCGGAACTAAATTTGTATCTGTGTAATAAACTAATGAAAGATCGAGCCATCCGAATGCAACGAAAAAAAATACACCAAGCATAGCAGTAACAATTGCACTGAACATAACTTTCAAAACACGCATATCAGTAAAATAGAATTGTGAAGCAAGAATACGTGCGCTTCCAAATCCGCCGCGTTCAAGAGCGAATCCGAATCCTATACCAATAATAAATGCTATGACTAAACTGAAGTCAACGCTAAACATATCAAATTTGAAAAATGGTGCGTTCATGTCCATTGCCTCCTTACAAAATAAGCCATTGCATAAGCTCCGGCAAAAACCATTAACATAAAAGCCCAACTTCCTAGATTAAGAAGAGCACCGCCGGTTAATGCTTGTCCGCTTGTGCATCCGCGCGCTAACTTAGCACCGAATCCCATTAAGCCACCGCCGATAAATGCGAAGATTAATCTACTACGGATTGAAATACGGTCCCCTTTTTCTACAGTTTTCTTAATACGATGTGCAAATGTACCGGATAGAAATCCACCTACAAAAACACCAAGCACTTCAAACACAAGCCAGTCTTTTAACGGACTGTTTGTTCCATCTCCAATATACTCTTTGAAATATGGATTGTTAGCTGCGTGTTCCGGTGCAACTTGTTGCACGCCAGCAGACACTAAAGAAGAGAATGCACCTGATGCACCAAGTCCTCTTCCCATTATTACAAAAGCGGTAAGAAGAACAAGACCCAAACCAATTCCAACGAGATACGGATTGGAATACGGTTTTGGTTCATGAACTTTTTCCTGAACCGCTTCTTCTTTGTTTGGAAAAATTCCAGTTAGTGATGTCATTGATTGTTTCTCCTAATAATAAAAATCATTAACCTCCCTCATGTTCCCCTCTCTTTAATAATGAGTGGAAACTAAAGTGGGTGGTTTTATGCGTTAATAACTACTAAACTGTCCAGCAGATACAATTACAAACCTCAATATAAATCCTCCGATAATTACCATAATTGGTGCAACCGGAGTGTGTTTAATTTTATGATTAACAGCGAGAAGCTGAACTATCAATGGAATAATCACACCCATTCCAACTACAAAAACCCAGAAAACCGGTGCGTACTCACCGCTTAAAATTAATTCAGCTGCTTTAATATGAACTTGTGATGAAGTTAAAAGACCAATCAGCATTAATGCAATAACAAAAATTTCGATTGTTAAAAATCCGTTATCTGCTTTGGCAAGTAACTCTCTTTCTTTAACATTTTTTGCAATCATGTGGACAAATGCTGCCGCAGAAGATAATCCGGAAACTAAAAATAGAACCCAAAGAATAGATGTATTCCATAATGGCCGTGATGCCATTGTACTTAATAGTACTCCCGTGTAAACACCAAGTAAACCGCCAAGAAGCATGTTAGCAACTCCGATATTTTGTATTAACCTTGGTCTCTGATTAATGAAAGATGTAATATTATTTAGTTTAGGAAATTTGTCTGTTATATATTTTGGCGGTCCCATTAATAAATTTGCAATTATAACCGGGTAAACTAAAATTAAAATCCATGCGCCCCAGGACATTGGTGAAGAAATTTTAAATGTAGTGTAAAGCCGCCAAACAAAAAGTTTATGTTCTAGATCGAGAAATAATGCCAGCATACCCAAGCTTAACAATACTAAACTTATTAACGGTAAAGTATAACAAGCGCAATTTGTTTCCCGGTATCTTTTACTGAATAAAAAATATCCGGATATAATCATCATGCCGGCAACCATTCCGCCAAGAAAAAGATAGACTGGAATCTCCCAACCCCAAACAGTCATCATTGGATCAATGTGAAGATTATGCCGTGTAGTAGTTAATTCGTTCATAAAATTTCTCCATTATCAGACCTCCCCCATATCCCCCTCCTTATTAAGGAGTGGGAATAAAAGGGGATGGTTTTTATGTCAAATAATAAATTCTTGGTGAGGTCCCAGCTTCGGGAATTAATGTATGATTTTTTCTCGAAGCAATTAATTTACTCACCTCACTATTCGGATCATCAAGATCTCCAAAGTACATACAGTGTGTTGGACAAACGGAAACACAAGCCGGATTCTCTCCTTTTTCTACTCTATGAATACAAAATGTACATTTATCAGCGTACCCATCCGGATGAGCAAATCGTGCATCATAAGGACAAGCAGCTAAACATGCTTTACATCCAATACACATATTATGTTCAACTAAAACTATTTTCCCAAAATCTTCTACATGACTTGCACCGGTTGGACAGCAAGAGACGCATGGTGTGTTATCACAGTGGTTGCATCTTTGCGATTGAATTTCCATCTGTACATCCGGAAATTTCCCGTTAGCTACAGTAACAATCCAATCTCTGTTATAACCTTC
>CAYXKL010000095.1:0-10352 GCA_964464825.1 uncultured Melioribacter sp.
ACTCTGTACTGTTTACATTTGCTGGTGCAGTAAATCTAAATTCATCACTTTCTGAATTTGTTTTGTTCGTAACTATTCTAAATACAGTTCCAATTTCAGGTAATGCCTGATCATAATTCGGATGATTAGTAACAGAGCCACCATTGAAGTTTATAAACACCATCCTTCTTAGAGCATCACCATTCATAATTGTTGCATCTAAGTATTGATGATTAACATCACCAACTGTAGTAATTTTATTTACTATTGCATCATAACCTGATTGTCCCGGTGTCATATCTGAAGGAACGACCCAGTAAATCCAATCGGTTTCCGGATCATTATCACCACCTGATATGGGATGATCTATATTTGTTAAACCGAATAAACCGTCTTCATCACTATCAAGTATGTATGGAAAATATCTTACATCATCATTTGGATTTTCAGCATTACCGATATTCCATAATTCAAAAGTCACATCAATTAAATGACCATGACCGCCGTAATCACTACCCGGATAAATAAATGCTTTACCGCTTCCTGTAAATCTAATTTCAAAATCATTCGGAATAATTTTTGGCCAGCGAGCACCACCTTGTGTTACTCTGCCTACAAAGAAATTATAGTCGAATGATGCATCATCTATATTCCCGGTTTGAATTCCCCATTCACCATCGCCGACTTGCTGAGCTGGTGAAGGACGATCTTCCGTATTAGGATGTGGAAAACCGCTGCTATTAAAAGCAAATGATCCATATTCCGGAGGATCGAGCGGACCAGCAGCATTAGATAAAGTCAAGAAATCTTTGAAGTCATTTGATGGTCCGATTACTTTTACTAATAATCCATCAACAATAAAATAATTATCATCACCGGTTTGATTTGTTTGTCCTTCTAATTTTACCTCACCGGTAGTAACATCTGTAAGTTTCCATGTAGTTTCACTACCTACACTTACAAACGTTACTTTATAATCATGACCGGTTACTTTGGTTGGATCCTGAACTAAGACAATAACATTACCATCGGATTTTGCACCGGTTGATGTATGAGTAACACCTGATACAACTTCACCATAAGTTGATGAATACCTGATTCCAGGATTTTCATCGAATGGCACAACTGTAATTACTTGTAATGGATTTTCAAGTACTCTTGGAACTGACAATGGATCTTCATTATAAGAATAAGTTGTAACTGCAAAGTAATATCTTGAACCATTTCTCAATTCTCTACCGCCATTTATATAATCTTGATCAATTTTTATAGATCTTCTTATACCGGTATCTTTACCAAATTGAACTGGAACAACTTCATCTTTTCCGGTACGTGTATCAAAAACATAATCGTATAATGTTTCAATTCCATCAACAAGATCATATGTAGCAATTAATCTTGCATCTTCTTTTGTTGAAGATGAATTAGGAACTTGATAAACATTATAACCTTGGAATTTATAACCTCTTTCATTATAGCTTTCAGTTTTACTAGCCGGAACGTCATCACCCCAAGTAAGAATTATTTCTTTATCAAGAGAAGAAGCGGTAACAATAGGCTGGTCTGCACCTTTAGGTATTTGGAAGAAATTATTATATGCATCTTGAGCAACAGCATCGTAGGCTTTTAATAGTGTAACAGAATTCAAACGATCACCACCAAGAGCAGCAATTTGCGCAACAACAATTTCTTGTTCATCACCAGGATTCATTGTAAATGGTCCCGATGCAACACCGATTCTTCTATCATCAGGTTGAATTAACATACCATCCACCCATCCTTCACCGGTAACCGGATCGCCTGATACAGCAAAAGGTGTTGATTGTGCACCAAGACTTGCCGGTGTTGTAAAATACTCACCGGTCTTACCAATTTTACCTTGCATAAAATTGTAGAACTGAACTGTACCTTCATAAGATTCTGTTGTAGGATCAACAACAGAAAGATCACCACGAGCAAAGTAATAGAAAGCAGTCATGGGCAGATTTTTTTTATCGGCAACTTTTTGATTTTTATAAATTGCAGTATCACCGGGTGAATCGACTATAGGACCTTGGAAAAAATCAAAGCCGGCTGCCGGTGGCGGTGTTTCGCCATAAGTTGCATCAGTAGCAGTTGCATTGTAAACATATCCTAAACTGAGAGTTGTATCACACCCGGCAAAATCATCCGTTGCATTTCCTAAATCTACATCAGACCACATTGTTACGTACATATCGTTCAGAACATCATTACTTTTATTTATAATAGTATATTTTCTGAATAGCATATTGCCAAGAGGACCAGCTTGAGCATAAGCCCAAATTGTTGCTTGCATTTCTATACCAATAGGTAATGATCCGTATAATAATGCAGTAAGAGAAGGATCAAGATCATTAGCCACAAACCAAATAGTTTGACTTGCACCCGGTACACCAGGAATATCAACAGTCGGACTATAGGTACCATTACCATCAACATCTTCGAATGGAGCTCCTTCAGATGCCGGCCATTCATTCCAATCAGTTTCATATTGTGCATATATTTCTGATTCCGGAACACCTTCATCTGCTGCTTCATTAGCAAGCGATGCTATTTTGTAATCCGGTCTAACTCTATAAATTCTATTTTTAGCTAAACCGGGATCTTCTGCAACACCGGGACTTAAAATTCTACCCGATTGCAGCCCTGATGAATAAGCAGAACCACCAACTCTTAAATCGGTACCATTTACCTTAGCACCCCAAAGAAAACCAGATTCAAAGAAAGCAGTTTTACCACTTCCTTTTGGAAACACAAATCCAGAATTGCCATTATTATCAAGATCGGAATCACCATTGCTTCTGAAATAAGTTGAGATGTTATTAATATTAAGCTTAGTAGTATTTGGCACACCAAGAGTTTTCTTCAAGCGGTTATTGCCTTCTTTCCCTTTAGCAAAACTTAGCTGAGGAAGAACAATAACAACCGATAAAAGAAAGACTATTAAAATTTTTATTTTGTTTGTCATTTTATATAACTCCTATCTTTATTCTCAAAAAGAGTTATTAATACTCTAATTTGACACCAAGGCGAATCTGCCGTGGCGGACCATATAAATTCGGCGCTGTAAACAATGCCGGTGCATTATTGTATGCTTCGTAATAATCAATATTTATTGCACGGTACATATCGATGTAATTAGGTTGATTTACTAATTCTCCGCTTAAGTTTGGATCGCTTATGTAGCCGTCATCGGAAGTACTTCCGGTTCTAAGGAATACATTTTCAATATTTTTTGCGTCGAATAGATTAATAACAAATAGATATACATTAAGTTTAACTTTATCGAACAATCGGAAAGTTTTATCTATTCTTAAATCAGCTTGAAATGTTGATGGAGTAATAGAGGCATTCAATGCTTCAACCGGTTGTCTATCTCGAGCATCACCTTCTAAATTAGCACCGCCAATTCCTCTTGTGTATGGATGACCGCTTGAGAATTTAAGTAGTAATGATGCACCGGCTTCGTGTAAAAATGAAGGACCATCATTAACTCCAAAATGGTAATCGATATTCAAGTTACCGCGAAACGAATTATTAAATTCAAGTGGAGAAATATATTGCGGACGGAAAATTGTTACACCATCAAGCGGTGCACCAACAATACCTCTATTAGAATTCGGGAAAGATCCTGTTCCTTGTGCATCCTGAAATGACAATGATGCGTTAATAGCAATTCGTTTTGTTCTCCGCATATTGAATGATATTTCAAGACCTTTAGTTGTTGCAAAGTCGCCATTTCTATATACGTTGTAACTTTTGAACAAAGAAGTTCTATCAACTGTCTGAAGATCCAGCACAACTTGATCTTTAACATCTTTGTAGTAACCGGTAATATCGAATGAAGCAAAATCACCGATCTGTTGTGTGAATCCGATTTCGTATTGTGTAGTTCTTGTAGGACGTAAATTAAATCCAACCGGTAGATTAATAAACAAACCGCCTCTTAATTGGCTGGCTGTAACATTTAGACTTTGATAGATATCAGCTAATCTTGTCTGCTGAACAAATTTTCCATACTGTGCGTGAAAGATTGTTTGATCTGTAACCGGAAATGAGATACCAATTCTAGGACTAATTGCCTGGAAAGAAGGAACATCAACTAATCCTTCCGGATGAATTTCGCCAGAATTGAAATCAATTGCTAAATCAGGTAATGATGGATTAACAAATTCCTGATTATCTGTATCGATATAATCATAACGGAGACCAATATTTAGAATTATATCATCAAGATCAATTTTATCCTGAATATATGCTGCAGCAAATACTGGGTGTTTTGCACCAAACAATCCATCTTCATCTGTTTCATTTCCAAAGACATCATAACCATAATTATTTACACCTTGTGCAATTAATATTTCTTCAGCAGTTCTAGCTCCAGGATTGGAAAGGAGTCCAGCTAATGAAAATACTCTTTCATTATTCCAGCTGTAATTACGTATAGCATATCTTTGGTAATCACCGCCGAATTTAATTGCATGTTGTTTATTAGGCAACCATGAAAAACCAAAATTGAAAGAAATATTTTCTCTTCTAAATTTTTGATAACCCGCCAATACATCATCGGGGCTATTAAATGCGAAGGAGTAAATACTTACTCTTTCGGGTCGTGTGTATCTTGATGCAAAAGTTGAAGCACCTACTGCTGCATTTGCAAGACTATCACCATAATTTAAAAAGTCATCTACTAATAATGGATCGTATAGATGTGATGTTTGACGGAAATAGCCGAAAGTAACATCATAATACATTTTATCACTTAGTACATGTGTTAATTTAAGACTTCCGGTTCCATTAGTACCGTCAATTTGTTCAATTCTATTAGTACTTAAAATATTAGCAATTAAACCGGCATTTCTATGTGTGTTAAATGGGTTTTGTGTACCGTTCGTTGAATATGTTCCGGCAATTCTTAATTGTACCGGCATTAAATCAAAAGTTAAAGTTCCAGTGTATGTAGCAGTTTCAAAATAATTTCCTCTAACTGCTCCAGCCGGATAAATTAAGTTCAATGAATCGCCCGATACAGCATCTGTAACCCAGCCGATATTAATACCGGGGAACGGTTGCGGATTTTTATCTCTTTGATAATTGTAATTAACCAATCCAAAGAATTTTACTTTATCACTTAAAACCGGACCACTAAAAGTTCCAGTCATTTCACTATATCCGAACCAATTAGCACCCAATCTTTTATTTCCATCGAATGCATTATCTTTACTTGTGAACGTAATATTATCTGTTATGTACTCAAATGATGCTTTGAAATCTTTTGTACCGGTTTTAAGCTGCTGACGAATCAATCCGGCATTAGCGCCGCCATATTCAGCAGTATAACCTCCAGCCTGAACTTGTATTTCTTCAACAGCATCTTGAACAATACGGACTGCATTTCCACCTGTCATTGGATTTCTAACTGAAATTCCTTCAAGGTAGTAACCAACTTCATCAAGTCTGCCACCGCGTACGAATACAACATTATCTTTCAAAACAACACCGGCAGAAAGACCGATAATATTATTCATACCTCTTACTGGCAGTGCCTCAATATCCTCACTTGTTGTAACACGAACAGCATTTGTATTACTTTTATTTACAAGTGGTTTTTGAGCTACTATTGCAATTTCAGATATTGAAATGTCTTCGGACGGCAGTGCAAAATCTAAATCTGTAGTTAGATCCGAAAAGACACGAACATTTGAAATTGTAGAAGATCGATATCCTATGAAAGAAGCTCTCACTTCATAGGTCCCGGCTTCAACGTTTGTTATTAGGTATTCCCCGTTTAGATCAGTAGCTGCTCCAAACGATGTACCCATTACAATTACATTGGCGCCAATCAAAGGTTCGTTTGTACTTGCATCTAAAACTTTACCTTTAATTTTACCGGATGCTGCATTTAGTATTACCGGGAGTAAAATTAGAAGGGAAAAAAGAGTAAAGACTTTTTTCATTGGACCCCCCATATTTTTGTTAATGAATTACGTTAATTAGATATGAATTTAAAACACTCCCTATTCTTGGTGAAAAAATTATAACTTGTAACTTTGATACACTACTGCATAAACAGAGTGTTTTATGATATGAATTAAGTTAAACTGATTAAAAACACCGCATATATATGGGGGTAACAAAAAGGGGTGAGAATTTAGATTAGATTTTCCCGTAAAGTTTTAGCTACTAGTTCAGCTTGATTTTTAACTTTAAGTTTTCTGTAAATATTTTTAAAATGAAATCTGACAGTTTCTATACTGATGTATAAATGCTTTGCAATATCTTTAATGTGGATTCCATCGATTAAAAGCTTTAAAACTTCTTTTTCGCGTGGAGAGAGATTGTAATCATGCCCCCTAATTACATTGTTGCCGTTCTGGAAATATCCGATTAAATTCTTAGCGGCACCAGAACTTATAGGTGCACCTCCTTCATATAATTCTTTGATTGCAGAAATTAATTCGATCGGTTTAATATCACCTTCTAAATAGCCGTTTGCACCGGAACGGAGAAGTCTGAACATCTTTTCAGTACTTTTTTGATTTGCGACTACTAAAATTGATATTAATGGATCGTACGACTTAACATTGTGGTTTGCTTTGATAACTTCCTCAAAATTGGAATTGCAATATATAACAACAATATCGGGACGGTTAATTTTTAAGGCTGGAATAATCTCATCAGTTTTACCGATAGAACCAATGCAATTATACCCTTCTGTACTATTGATTATGTATTTAATACTTTGAAGGGTTGCAGCATCATTAATTACTAAAAGTAGATTTACCATATTCGTTAACAATAATTAGATTTATTTGACGGCGAAAGTAATAAGATAGTTGTAACAATTATGATGAAAAAATTTATCTCTACATATTTTGAGTGTGTTTTAATATCATACATTATATCTTCTGATACATTTTATAATCATTCCTTCACAATGAAACGACAGAATTTTATTGACTTATAAAATCCAAAACATTATTTATGATATGAATGTTGTTATTGATTTATTGATTCGGCTTTACAAAAACGTTAATAGATTATTATCCGATTAGGTGGAGGAATCATGGAAAAAATTATTTATATCATTCAAATTTTATTATGTATCATTTCTTTCAATTCTTGCGATAAGATCAATTCACTTTTCGAAGACAATAACAAAGATCCGAATGTAATTGGCGGAGAAACAAATCTTCCAGTAACACAAGTCGGAAATACCATTACTCCATCATCAATTAAAATTGGTAATAATTATTATGATGTTATTGAATCAATTGAGATAACAAAGAATGAGGGAGGAGTTGTAACAGTTAATGTTAAAGCTGATTTGAGAAATGAACCATCATTAGCAGTATTAAATGACTGGCTGCCGGCAAATTACAAAGATGCAAATGGTAAAATTGATGCAGAGTTTAAATACAAAATGACTTCTGAAGGAATTCAAGATTATTACAAGGATAATAAACCATTTACAATTGCAAAATTTGACTGCAATGTTGGGGATCAATATACTGTAAATCGTGTTGATGGTAAAACGAGCACAAGAACAGTTTTCAGTAAATCAACTACCGATGATTTCCCTTATGGATTTATGTATATCAAAACAATTGGTGTAGAGCAGACTGCCAATACACCCGGTGTTAGTAAATATATTTTATACGTCAATCATAAATTTGGTTTAGTTAATGCTAAAATAATTCTTGAAGACGGTACAAGTGCCGAGGTCACATTATACCCGGACAATTATTAATTGTACAAACAAAAAAAGCCGTTCTAAATGAACGGCTTTTTTATTTTAATATAGTTAGATATTTATTTTGTAACGGTGAGATTTGGATTAATTATAACTTCAATCCTTCTATTTTTTGCTCTCCCCTCTTCGGATGAATTATTTGCAATTGGTTTTGTTGAGCCCATTCCGATTACTGATATTCTGCTTGCGTCACCACCCATTGTTGATAATAAATATTGATAAATAGAGTTAGCTCTGTTTTGTGATAATTCCAAGTTTTTTTGAAAATTTCCTTCTCCATCCGTATGGCCTTCAATCACTACAGTCCCATTTGGAAAAGTTTGTATTGCCTTTTGAACTTTGTTCAGCAGATTGAAGTATTGCGGTTCTAAAGTTGCCTTACTTGTCGGAAAGTTCATATTGATCAAACGAATTATAATGAGATCACCGTTTCTTATAACCTCTGCTTCTGAAGGAAGAAACATATCACTTACACTTTGAATCATCTGTTCATTCATTGCTTGTTCATCGGCTTGCGTTTTGAATTTAATATTTTCTGTTTCGATAGCACTCAGTTTTGTTAAATACTCTTCATTAATCTTTTTTAGCTGAACAATTTCTGATGAAAGATTTTCATTCTGCTTATTAGACTCATCAAGTGCGGTTTTTGTCAACTCAAGTGTTTTATTTAATTCATCAACTTTTTCAGTCAGCGATGTTTTTTCTTTTTCCAGAGCAGCAATCTTAGATTTATCAATTTTAATATTTTCAACAATTTTTTTAGTTACTAATTCATTCCCATTATCGAATAAAGGTTTAACATTTATTTCTTTCGAAATATTTATCAGCGGTTCTTCCCACATCATTACCAAATCTTCACGCGTTTTATCCTCTTCATCCATTTTAACAAATAAATTTTTAAGATAAACTCCATGATTGATTTCATACATTCCAAGATTTTTCAATTCAACGGCTTTGACGGTATCATATCGATTTGCATTAAGTGTTGATTCAATATCAGTTGCACATTGTTTAGCTTTTTTAAGAATAGTGGGAGTATACTTTTCCAATCCATCATCTTCAGCTTTTTCAATTGCACTATTTAGAGGCAATATATATTTGTTTTTCAACGCAATCAGTTCTGCATCTTTATACAATTTTTCGGCTTCATCGGAATATTTTTTTACGCCATTTGGATTATTATCGTTGTATTCTTCAAAAGCATTGACGAAAAGTTTTTCAGCTTCATCCCATTGCTCTGGAAATTTATCGGTAGCATTTGCATTAATTACAAGCTGTCTAATTTTCATAAGTGCAGTAAAATTTTGTCCGATTATCTGTGCCGATTCAAATGCTTTGCGAAAAAGATCTTTAGCTGAAGAAAGTTTTAGAGTAACATCAGTGGATCTGCTTTTTTCACCAATCATTTCTTTAACTTCATTAAATAGTTCATCACCTTTTTCAAAATCAGATGCTGCAAAAATATTTGCAGCTGCACTTAATGCTTTGAGGTGCAGATCAGATACTTCTTTGAATAATGGATCGTTACTTTGAGAAATTATAGATGTGTTAGTGATAATTAATATAAATGGAATAAGTAATTTTTTTGGAATCAGTTTCATAATGCCTCCATTTAGAATTACTTTACTTTGAAGGAATGTATATAAATTTATATCACAATATAATTAAATAAGATTTCAGAGAAATAATATTTTTCTAAAACATACTAGTTATCTTAATAAATGAGGGCTTTATTATTTAGGGAATAAGAAACTATGGATGAATTGTGTTCTTGTATTTTTATTATTAGATAATATTACGAATTTAATTTTAACTATTGGATTGAATATTATATTTCTTCATTTTTCTCCAAAGAGTTGAAAGGTTAATGGATAATTCTTTAGCTGTTTTTGTCCGGTTCAATCTCTCTGCGGAATAATCAAGAGTTAATTTTCTGTTAATAACTTGTTCAAGACGGACACGGTATGCTGCCGATGCTTTCATATTCAATTAAAGATTCCCTGAGAATAAAAGTATTCAATCTTATATTCGGTTTAGGATTTGGATTAATCATCTATTTAATAGGATATTAAAACTATTAATTAATCTTTCGGGATATTAAATGCCATTAATTACAGAAAAAATATTTGATATTAAAACATACGACATTGATATTGCCGGTCATGTGAACAATATTGTTTTTGTAAGATGGCTTGAGGAATTAAGAGTTAAATTATTTGAACAGACTTTACCAATAGTTGATTTGATAAAAGAGAACAAGTTTCCCGTTGTTGCATAAACCTCAATAAAACATAAAAAACAAATTAAAATTGGTGAAATCTGTAATGCTAAAATGTTTGTTGAAAGATTCGATCATCCAATTTGGGTATTAGATGCCAAATTTAGCGTTGACAATAAAATCGCTGCAATTGCTACTCAAAAGTGTGTTATTGTCGATTTGCTAAACAATAGAATGATCTACCCGCCAAAAGAAATAGTTGGGAAAATCAACAAGTAAAAGTCTCTAGGATTTATTTATAGTAATAAGCTAAAAAAATTAAGATAACCGAACTAAAATCAAGCTACCCCATTAGGAATCTGCCAAAGGCATCCTCCGAAG
>CAYXKL010000096.1:0-10161 GCA_964464825.1 uncultured Melioribacter sp.
GCAGAACGCGAACTGGAAGGAGAAAAAGTTTTTGCAAATCCGCGTAATTCCACATCTGGAACAATTAAACTTCTTGATCCTCAAATTGTAGCTAAAAGACCATTACAAATATTTACATACTATTTATTTTCTGAAGATTATGAGTTGTTATTTCATGATGAGAATTTAAAATTATTAAGTGAATTCGGATTCAGAGTGAATCCGCATTATAAATTATGTAATTCTATAAATGATGTATTACAGTATTGTAAATATTGGGAGGATAAAAGAGAAACACTACCTTATGAAATTGATGGAGTTGTTGTTAAGGTGAATTCGTTAAAACAGCAGAAAATTTTGGGTAATATTGCAAAATCACCAAGGTGGGCAGTTGCATTTAAGTTTAAAGCTAAACAAGAAACAACCAAGCTTACTAAAATAACATGGCAAGTTGGAAGAACTGGTGCATTAACTCCGGTAGCAGAACTTGAACCGGTATTGTTAGCTGGATCTACAATAAGTAGAGCTACTCTACACAATATTGAAGAAATAAAAAGAAAAGATATTCGCGAAGGTGATTTTGTTATTATTGAAAAAGGGGGTGATGTAATTCCTAAAGTTGTATCTGTAGATGTTACTAAAAGAGAAAAAAATTCTAAACCCACTGAAATTCCTCTTAAATGTCCCGTCTGTAATTCAAAGTTATATCAACCAGAAGAAGAGGTAGCAATTTATTGCGAGAATAATTTTTGTCCGGCTCAAGTTAAAGGGAGAATATCTCATTTCGCTTCAAGAGGTGCGATGGATATTGAAGGTTTAGGTGATGCTTTAATTAATCTTTTTGTTGATATGAATTTCATTAAAGATTATTCTGATATTTATCTGCTTAAAGATAAAAGGGAAAAATTAATAAGCGTAGAAAGATTAGGAGAAAAAAGTGTCGATAATCTTCTTAATTCAATAGAAGAGAGTAAGAAGAAACCATTTGACCGCGTTTTATTTGCGTTAGGTATCCGATATGTAGGTTCCGGTGTCTCAAAGAAACTTGCTGACCATTTTTTAAATATTGATGCTTTAATAAATTCATCTCAGGAAGAGATAGAGAATATTCACGAAATTGGACCTAGAATTAGCCAAAGTATAATCCGATTTTTTTCTGATGTTAATAATCGTAAATTATTGGAAAAACTCCGGAGATTTGGATTACAATTTTCAATTGATAAAGTTTTAAATATATCAAATAAACTTAATGGCTGCAGTTTTGTCTTAACCGGTACTTTATCAACTATGTCTCGTGAGGAAGCAAAAGAAAAAATAATAAGTAATGGCGGAACAGTTGTATCTTCGGTAAGTAAAAATACAACTTATGTTTTAGCTGGAGAAAAGCCCGGTTCAAAATTGGATAAAGCTACAAAATTGGGTGTTAAAATAATTTCAGAAGAAGAATTTTATAAAATGATATAATTCATGTTTGAGAATATTAGAAAAAAAATAGGGCACTATCTGCTTCAAAAAAGATTTTGTCGAAATGATTACGGCGTTATTAACTATAATAATTCTATTTTTCAATCAACAGATTTTTTGATTTTAATGCCGATGGATGATAAAGATTTTTATCAATCGTTAAACTTAATCAAGTATTTTTTGAATGAAAGAAAACATATTACTTTATTTCTTCCAGAGTTTAAGTACAATTTAATACCCGAAAAAGATAAATATAAATTCATTTCATACCATGTTGAACAGATAAATAAACTTTTTTTACCGGAAAAATCTTTGGAAGCACGTTTAAAAAATAAAGAGTTCGATGTTGTTATAGATCTAAATAGATCAGAAAATCTCTTTTACAGTGCAGCAGCTAGTATTGTAAAAGCCAAAATTCGTGTAGGGTTTTCCAAGGTTAACTCTGAAAAATATTACAATCTGCTCTATATTGATAAGAATAGCCATACGGAGGCGGTTTATATCAATTTTTTGAATTTTTTGAAGATGTTTTGAATTTATCTGTTTTTGAATAATTAAATGAATTTGTAGATTACAGATATAAATAATCAATAATGGCGTATCAAATGAGTGAAAATATTAATTATGAATTAAAAAAGACTAAAGATATCGCAATTTTCAAGCTCAACGAAAAACGTTTCGATGCTTCAATTGCGGGTTTCGTCAAAGGTGAATTCACAATTTTGCTTCACACAGAAGAAGTAAAAAAATTGATTATTGATCTATCAGAAGTTGAATACTGCGATAGCTCAGGTCTTAGCGCCATTCTTCTTGCTTTTAGAATACTACAATCAAATGAAGGACAAATAAGATTAGCTTCACCAACAAAAAATGTTAAAACACTAATTGAGATTTCACAGCTTGATAGAGTTTTGACAATTTGTAATACAGTAAATGAAGCAATTAAGGATCTTGAGGAAATTAAATAATTGTCTTATAAATTTTTTGAACCAAATTGTCATTCCCTATAATCATTACTATAATTACAACACATCACTTTTATTAATTGTTTATTTTAAAATCATTAAAAATCAATTCTATTTATGCTAAAAAAAGAAACATTACGAAAAATTGAATTAGTAGTCTGTGATTTAGATGGAACTTTATTAGATGATAACAATCAACTTAATTCCCATACAATTAATCTGGTAAAAGAATTAAAAAGAAATGGGGTTTTGTTTTCAATTGCTACTGGCAGACTTCATAATGCTGTATTAAAATATACTGATCTACTTGATATTACTATTCCTATTATTTCCTTAGATGGTACTTTCATTAAAAGTCCGACTGATAATAATATAATATTTGAATCCTATATACCTGAGAGGTATGTTAAAAGAGCAATAAAATTAGCAAACAGATATTATTTAAAAATAGCATTGTGTCAAGAATCAGCAATTTATTTTACTGAAGATAATGTTAATGTTAAGTATTTATTGGAAAAATCTGATACAATCTATAAACAAATTGATTCGTTTGACAATTATTTAAAGAACACATTAGAAATTATAATGATTGGTGATCAGAGGACGAATGTTAAAACTGTAGCTCATAGAATGTCTTTCCCATATACCTTTGGTGTTAGGTCAAATTATTTTAAGTCGCATTCACATGGCGGAGTTTATTATATTGAAATTAGAAAAATAGGTGCCAGTAAAGGTGACGGGCTAATGAAATTGTGCAATCACTTAAAAATTAATATTAAAAACACAGCTGTTATTGGTGACTGGTATAATGATAAAAGTTTATTTGATACTAATGGTTTAAAAATTGCTGTTGCAAATGCAGTACCGGAATTAAAAAAGATGGCAGATTATATTACTAATAAATCAAATGATGATAATGGTGTGGCAGAATTTCTAGAATTATTATTAAAAATCAGAAAATAAATCATTACGATGGAACCAACTATTAAATCTAAATTAAAAACCAGCAAAAGAATTAAAATATTAATAGTATTATTTACAATTATTTTAATTGTCATGATGTTCCCTAAAGGAGAATCGATAGAATCTGATGTTACTATCGGCTCGATATGGATAAAAGATGATTTAATTGCATCTACAACTTTTGAAATACTAAAAAACAATGATCAGTTTGAAAGAGAAAAATTACAAGCTGCTAACCGGGTTTTCCCTATATTTTTGCGTGATAACAGTATTACTTCCACTACAATTGATTCCATTAACAAAGACAATAGAAGATTATTAGAAATTCTTGTAAAAAGTGGAGAATTAAATATTATATCTAATAGAACCCTTAGTATAAGTGATCAATCTCTAAATACTTTTTTTAAAATATATACCAAACCAAATTCATTCAAGAATTTAAAAATCCGTTCTATCAATAATCTTTTGAATAGTGCTATATCTTTATTAGATCGCATTTATCAAAGAGGATTTCTAAACCTTACTTATGATGAAATTAAACGTGATAGTATTTCTGTTAGGGATGGAAAGTTTGAAAGAATATTTCCAAAAGAATTGTACTTTGATAGAAACTCTGTTAATACTTATATAGATGAATTTATTGATAGTAATATTGGTACAAACGAAGAAGTGAAGGAAGCATTTTCAGAATATGTATTATTTCACTTGAAACCAAATTTAACTTATAGTATTGAACTTACAAACATTGCTATTGCTAATGCTAAAGATAAGATTCCAAGAAATGTTGGTATAGTCAATGAAAATGAGAGGATTGTTGCAAAACATGATAGAATTACGCCTGATATAAAATTAAAAATCGATTCCTACCGGATAGCAAAAGGAGAGGAAACTGGATTTTGGGGAAGATTCAGTCAAAATCTTGGTAAGTTTATTCATATTTCTATAATAATATTATTACTAATTATTTATATCTATTTATTTAGAAAACGTATTTACAACGATAATGTTAAAATTTTACTAATCTCTATTATAATTTTATTTATCAGCTTTTTAACATTCTTAATCTACAATCTTAATGTTTCAGCTCCTATAGAATTTCTTGTGGTTGTACCGGTAGCTTCTATGCTCCTTACAATTATTTTTGATTCTAGAATCGGCTTTTATGGCACAGTTGTAATATCTCTTATTGTTGGCGGTTTGAGAGGTAATGATTATGTTTTTACTGTAATGAATATAGTAGCCGGCGGATTATCAGCTTATACAGTGCGTGATATAAAAAATCGTACTCAAATTTTTAGATCTTTCTTTTTTATTCTTGTTGGATATGTTGTTAGTATAATTGCATTTGGTTTAGAAAGATTTGATTCTTTTAACCAGATGCTTATAAGCTTCGCATTTGCTGCATCTAACGCACTTATCAGTCCGGTATTTACGTATGGATTAATTATTTTCATTGAGAGAATATTCAAAATAACCACAGATCTTACACTCCTAGAATTAACAGACTTCAATCATCCGCTACTAAAAGATTTAGCAAGAAATGCACCAGGTACATTCAACCATTCCATGATAATGGGAACACTTGCTGAAACTGCGGCAGAATCAATAGGTGCAAATTCTATTTTAGCACGCGTTGGTGCTTATTATCATGATATTGGCAAATCTCTCGATCCGGATAGTTTTGTTGAAAATCAAATTGCATCAGAAAATATACACGAAAAATTAAAACCCGAAAAAAGTCGTGAATTAATTCTCAATCACGTAAATAAAGGTATTGCATTAGCAGAGCAATTTGATATCCCAAAGGAAATAATAAATTTTATACCAATGCATCATGTAACAATGGTAATTTCATATTTTTATGAAAAAGCTAAAGAATTATATGGCGAGGAAAATGTTAACATAGAAGATTACCGTTATAGTGGACCAAAACCTGATTCGAAAGAAACTGCTATCGTAATGCTTGCAGATGCTTGTGAGTCAACCATACGGTCTTTAACTGATGCAGATCCGGATAAAATTGAAAATGTAATTAATAATATAATTTCATCAAGAATTAATGACGGACAATTAGATGATGCTCCTCTTACATTTAAGGATATTAGTAAAATCAAAGAGTCATTTTTTAATATTTTAGTTGGGCAACATCATAAAAGAATTAAATACCCTAAACAAGATGAATTAGAATCAGCAAAGGATGAAAAATCTTAATAATGGAGACGTTCTTAAAAGAATATCTTACAATTCTCCGTTTTGAAAAAAATCTTTCCGATAATACAATTCAATCATATCAAAATGATATTAATAATTTTATACAATATGTGTATAATCACGGTGTGACTGATCTAAATAAAATAGATTCAAAAATGTTATCCGGATATTTTGAGGAACAAAGAAAAATTGGAAAAGACAATTCTACAACAGCAAGATATATGTCATCTATTAAAGGATTTTTTAATTATCTCGAAGATTCGAACTATATTGAAAAGAATCCGACAGAAAAATTAGTATCTGTAAAAAAATCAAGAAAATTACCACCGGTGCTTTCATTTGCTGATATTGAAAAAATATTGAGTATGCCCCCGGTTGATCAATTAATAGGATTACGTGATAGAGCTATTTTAGAATTATTCTATTCATCAGGTTTACGAGTCTCTGAGTTGATTAACCTTAAATTGAATGATCTTTTTTTCAGTGATGAAATTATAAGAGTAATTGGAAAGGGTTCTAAAGAAAGAATAGTTCCGATAGGAAGAAGTGCGGTTAAATGGATTAATGAATATTTGCTGAAAGCACGTCCATCATTTGAAAAGAAAAATAAAAGTTTAAATTATGTTTTTCTTAATAAAAGAGGTACAAAACTTTCCAGAATGTGGATATGGAAAATATTTAATTACTATTCTAAAGAAGCTGGCATTAAGATTGAAATTCATCCGCATACATTCAGGCATTCATTTGCCACCCATCTGCTTGAAGGTGGTGCTGATTTGAGAGCTGTTCAGGAAATGTTAGGACATGCTGATATTTCTACAACGCAGATTTATACACATATTGACCGTGAATACATTAAGCAAGTTCACCGGGATCATCATCCGAGAGGTTGATATAATATTATGAAAGCATATTTTCATAAATTATTTAAAATTATAATTATTGTAATAAACATCTGGATTATCAATAGCTGTAAGCCAATTGAAACAGAAGTAAATGAAAATGAAAAATATTCTATAAGTCTTGGTGAATTTAATACTTATGATGAAGCTGATCAGTTCAAAACTAAAACTGACTTTAAATTATGGAGAGATTTAACGATAAAGCAGATAGAAGAAAAAAGATTTATACTAATTTATGGATCTTTCGAATCATCATTCGATGCTGGTGAAAAAGGTTTTGAACTTCTATCAGAATCATTAGTCACAAATTATAAAATATTTAGATTAAATAATTATGTGTATGATAATTATTCAAATTTTATGTTTATTGGAAAATACCAGGGTCGGCAATCGATCTATAATTTTAATTTAATTTCACAAAATGTAAAACAAGTTTGGAGCCGATGGGGAAGAAAAGTTATTACTTTAAATCGTACACAAAATAACCAAGGATTATTTTTTACAACTGCACTTGGCTTTGGTAAACAAGGATCATTCCCGTATATAAGAGATGCAAGACTTTATATTTATAGAGACACAATAAATAATTTTGAAGAAATTCAAGAGTTCGGAACCGGATTACAGCTTTACACTTATTGGGAGAATACTGATACTTTTAAGGTTAATTTTTCCAAACCCGATTCAATAAATTCTAATACGATAGTTCAAGAAATATTTTCATATGATATTAATGGTAATAGAGGTTATATAACGAAAAGAACATTTAATTTAATACAAGAAGGATTTCCCAAACCCCCTCAAATTAAACCGGAGTATATTTCTCCATCAAAAAAGAAACAAATTAGAGTTATTGATCAGGATAATAAAAGATATATTTATTTAAGGGATATTGAAAATAAATCAGAGATCTTAGTTTTGCAGTCTGATGGGAAACTATCGGATATCAGATGGTCCAGAAACAGTAGTTATGCAATAATCAACTTAACAGATAGTAAAACATTATATAGTAACGAACTTGCAGTAATAGACTGTAATCAAAAAAAAATCATAAAAACCTTTAATTCAAATAAGTATATAAATTCGTTAGTTCATGGAAACTTACTATTTTTTGAAGAGGAATATAATTATAGTAATACTATTGCAATTTACAATTGTGAAAAAGATATAATACTTAATAGAATATCAATACCGGGGGGCTGCGGTATTTTCAATCTCAAATAATTTTATGAAAACTTATCTACGTATACTTAAATATATAAAACGATTCTGGAAGCATTTAGCCGCTTCAGTTTTCTTTACAATCTTATCCGCAGTACTGGACGGAGCATCAATTTACCTTTCAATTCCTTTACTTGATACTTTATTCCAGCAAAAAGGTGCTAGCTCATCGGCTAATAGTACTTTGCAGAACGAACTACAGAGTAAAGGTGGAGAAAATGTAACTAATTTTCTTAATGATATTACACAATCTCTTCAATCATTTATTTTCACCGGTGATATTACTGATATTCTTTTGAAGATTTGTACACTTATTTTATTAGCATTCTTAGGGAAGAATCTTTTTCATTATCTCCAGGCATATTCTTTAGCTTATGTTGAGCAAGGAATTATACGCGACCTTCGTAACGATGCATATTTACATTTACACAAATTACCAATGAGTTTCTTTAAAAATGAAAAAACGGGAAACCTAATTTCAAGAATAACTAATGACGTAAATATGGTTCAATCGAGTGTCTCTGCTGTATTTTTAAATCTAATAAGAGAGCCATTAAAAATTGTTGTGTTCCTTGGTATTGCAGTTTCAATTAGCTGGGAATTAACTTTATTTTCTTTAGTAGTATTACCTTTCTCATTAATAATCATTAGCTATATAGGACTAATACTTAGAAAACAAAGTGTACTGCTACAAGAAAAGATGGCAGATATTACAAACAATTTACACGAAACAATTACCGGAGTAAAAATTGTTAAAGCATTTGGAATGGAAGAGTATGAGAATAAAAAATTTTTTAGTGAGACCAGTAAATTTTTTAAGCTAGTACTCAAAATAACTAGGATACGAAATGTCTCTAGTCCGGTTACAGAATTTCTTAGTGTGATTGTTGGTGTAGTAATTATTTATTATGGAGCACAGTTAGTTTTGATTGATAGAACTATTACTGCTGCACAATTTTTAGGTTTTCTATTTGCAATATTCCAATTGATGCCCCCAGTAAAGGAATTAAGCACTGTAAATAACCGAATTCAGGAATCAAGTGCGGCTGCAGATAGAATTTTTGAAATTCTTGATACAGAACCGATGATAAAAAATATTGTTAATCCAGTTGCTATAGATGGATTTAAGAATGAAATAGTATTTGAAAATGTTTCATTTTTATATGAAGATTCTAGCGAAACAGTCCTTGATGGAATTAATATCAGAGTTAAAAAAGGTAATATTATTGCTATTGTCGGAAGCAGTGGCGCCGGCAAAACTACATTGGTTGATCTTTTACCCCGTTTTTATGATCCGACTTCTGGACGAATATTAATAGATAATATTGATATTAAAAATGTAAGATTAGAAGATTTGAGAAAAATGATGGGTATAGTAACTCAAGAAACCGTTCTTTTTAATGAAACAGTACGGAGTAATATTGCCTATGGTCTTAATGATTATCCCGAAGATAAAATTATCGATGCCGCCAAAGCTGCAAATGCTCACAACTTTATTATGGAATTACCATTTGGATATGATACTATAATTGGCGAAAAAGGAACTAAACTCTCCGGTGGACAGCGACAAAGATTATCAATTGCGCGAGCATTGCTTAAAAATCCTCCAATAATGATTTTTGATGAAGCAACTTCGGCACTTGATAACGAATCCGAAGTTTTAGTGCAAGAAGCAATTGAAAGACTTATGCATGATAGAACTGTATTTGTAATTGCGCACCGATTAAGCACTATCAGAAATGCTGATAGAATAATTGTTCTTGATAGAGGAAAAATAGTTCAAGATGGTAAACATGAAGACTTAATCGCTGATCAGAAAGGCATTTACAATAAACTTTATGAACTTCAATTCCGGGATTAAATTGCAGATTAACGAAAAACAAAAAAAAATATTAGACCGGCTGATAATTGGTTTTGTAATTTTATTCTTGGTTAGTTTAACCAATTCTATTTTTATTAATCAAATCGGGTATTTCGGCGCATTACTTTTAATAATATTGAAAGTAACACTTTCTAAAGAAAAGCAGAATTATAGAACCGGGTTAGAACTACCATTCATACTTTTTTTGAGTGCTGAATTAATTTCTGCCCTTTTTTCTGTTGATCAATCACAAGCATTGAAAAATTTTCTTAAAAGATTATTGTTAATCCCAATTGTTTACACAATTGTAATCAGCGCTGATGATCTTCCGAAAGCGAAATTATTTTTAAAAACTTACCTCACAGCTGCAGTGCTGACTGTTATAGCATACTTAGCTTTCGCATACCGGCATTATGTGTTTCAATTATATGCTTTAGAATCTAAAGGTCCATCACCATTTCAATATGTAATGACTGCCGGGGGATTAATCAGTTTTGTTGTGGTAATCCTTTTTGCTTTTATTATTAATGAAAAGACTACATTCAAAATAAAATTACTGATAATTATTGCATTTATTTTTTCTGCTGCAGCGTTATTA
>CAYXKL010000097.1:0-9934 GCA_964464825.1 uncultured Melioribacter sp.
GCAGTACACTTAATACTGCACTTGTATCGCCGACAGTAATTGTCTCGTTTTCTATCTGCAAATTTTTAACTTGTGTTTCCTTTGCCATTTTAATCCTCTGTTTTTATTTAAGCTAAGAACTAATTACTAACCACTAATCACTAACCACCAATCACTAACTAACCGTCAACGTTCCGCCCTTAACACCGGTTGTATCACTAACATCACCACCGTTTGCAGCGCCGTATGTAAAAGCTAAATTGTAAATTGGTACATCACCTTCAAGTTTTATCCGGCTCTCACGTTTGTCATCACCGATTTTAAATTCATCAGTTATTCCAAGTTTATATGCCGGAATAACGAACTTGTCGTAGAATGCACCGATGTTTCCTTCTTGAATCATTACACTTGGTGTTTCAGCTTTTGCTGCAAGAGTGACAAGATCTGCTACTTGCTTCCCGGTACCGACTATTTCAATCATGATTGAAAGCATGTTCACGATTGACTGATTGTATTCGTTTTTCATTAACTCTTTGGATTTGATCGTTACCTTTCTTTCTAACCTTCCGTAATTAGGCAGCACAATTGAAGTTCCACTTGGTGCTTCAATGGCAAGTAATTTAGGTGATCTTCTATAATCGTAATTTTTTCCTTCAACATCGGTATCAGTAATACCGGGTACAGAAACAATAGTTGTGCTGTCAAATGTATCAATGAATGTTTGATAATTCTCGTACTCCATAGCACGTTCCCACATCCATTTCATTGTGCGTTTATCATGTGCAATTGTTAGTTCGAACATTAAACCCATTAAGTAATTACCCACGAATGCAGCAACATCTTCGCTGTTTGCACTTGCACTTTGTTTAGGTGATACCACTTGCAGATCTGCACCGCCGTTTAAAAAGTCGATCGACTTTTTCAGCATCAACATTGTAGGTTGTTTACTTTCACCTTGCACAGCAAAATTTTTCATATTGCGCATTGGAATGTTCGGCCATGCTTTGTCTGTTCTGAAATCTGTAATGTTCAATTCACGACCCATTCCAAAACCCATTGCAACAGCACCGGCTGGTGTTGTATTCAATGTGCCAACATCGCATGCAAGTATTTGTTGTAACCCAACTATACCGTCCATTTTATATTTCCTTTTATTGTTTTAATTGTTGTTCAATAAAATCTACCGGGATACCAAAGCGAACCATAAACTTCCACTCACCATTAGCTTCATCTATTAATTCATCATTTACCGGGTAAACTTTCCTTTCGTATTCGGCGCGTGAGTTTTCAATTTCCAATCCGGATAATGAATCGTTAAGCCACTCCACATAATCGTGAGGTTTCATTCCCTCATCAAAATATCTTATATGAGCAATTGCACCTATCTGTAAATCACGTTTTGTTAATACGGCATTATTTGTCTCGTTAGTTTTAACATGTCTGCCGCCGAGATAAACTAAATGGATCGTTCCTTTAGAACCGCTGATCCTTATATTTTCAATGGAAGCTGTTTGCTCTATTTTAACTATGTCACGCTGATCAAGTAATTTTACTTTATCATTCAGCGTACCTTCAAACAGCTTTAATGCATCCGATATTTTTTCTACAGTATTAACCATCTGCGATAATCCGTTTAATCCGCGTTATCTGCGTTCAATTCTGTTTTTGTTTTCGGCAATAGTTTTATTGCTTCAAGAATTGTTTTAAAGAACTCCCATTTGAATAATCCATTAGCAACAAGAGATGCTGTAAGACCATAAATAAATATGTAGTACCACTGAGCACCAACAAACAATCCCCATTGTAAAAAATATCCGGCAGCAGATAAAAGTAATCCTACTAACCAGCTGAGATACTGCTTCCATCCTTTTGTAATGGATTCAAGTTTTATGCTCCAACCAAGTTTAATGATTAGCTCTGCTAACCATGCTGTTGCAATTAAGATCAGTGCAGCAAGTGCCGGTACTGATTCAAACGATTCTTGAAAATTTACTTGTGTTACTTGCTCGGTCACTTCTTGACCTAATACTATTATCGGTGTAGCAAATAGCAGTACAAGTAAAAAGAGAGCGATTAATATTCTTGTGAATAATTTCATTGTTTTATTCTCCTTGTAATGTTTCTATTAATCCTTCAATATCAATGTTAGCACCAGCACCAATAAAAAAATCCCACACGGCATTTTTTACAGCATATCCGTACGCTGCCATCAGTCCCGGTTTAATGTTATCCCAAAAAGTTTTTTTTGTAATCGTTATAGTTGTGTTAACTTTTTTTTCAGTATGTTCATCATAGTTAAATGACTTGTGATAGATCCCGAAGTAATGCTGACTTGCAGAATGTAACGGTATTGGGCTGACAAATTTTGATGCTACAACTACACTGTCCCTGGTCCTACCAAGTGAATCTTTAATCAAATAAGTAGTATCAGCTTCAGATATGAATACATGCGGCTGATCAGACTGCGGTATAGATGCAAGTGCTTGCTTCTTTGCTTCAGCTATAATTGAATCTAAATTGTAATTATTGTCCTTATAAACAGTAATTAACTTTGGTTTAATTGTCCCTTTAAGTGAATCCAAAAGTTCTAATTTTAATTTTGCTTTCAAGTAAGCTTCTATCTTTTCATCTACAAAAGATTTTTTAACAGTAGTTGTTACTGTTGAATCTTTGTCAATTCTTTCTTCATATCCGGGCAGATACTGCTGCCCGAAATAAGTGATCAATGCAGTTGCAACAACAATCAAAAGTGTTTTAATAATATTTTTTGTGCTTTCACTCATTTATATATCCTTACTCCCTCTCCTTACTAAGGAGAGGGCTGGGGTGAGGTCTAAGACCACACAATTTCCACTCTATCAAACCAACCGATATATTTTTCTTGTGTTGGATTTTTTTCCATCAGCTCTAAGTAATGTTTGATCTGGAATCCGTTAAGAACATTCAGCACTCTCTGGTAACCATTCAGTTTAATACATGCAGCAAGTGCTGTTATTGTTTTCAAACCTATTTTTTTATCAACCGGTATATCTTCATATTTTTTTGAGTTACGATTCAAAATGTTAAGTGTCCTCTGCAGATACTCAATGCTTTTTTCCGGTCCCATATTAACAGCATTGTCATATATTTCGTTAGCAATCGATTGATGCTGAATTGCATCACCCTTTATTTTATTCCAAAACTCGGTTCTATAAAAACTTTTAATCATTTCTTGCAGCTCTTCATTCTCATCTAATATTTCATTAATACGTTTTACATCTTGCCATTTGCTTTTTGCTTCATCAACAATCTTCCAACCTTCCCAGTCCGGGTGAAATTTTCTTGCAACTCCTCTGTACGTTTCACCGCCCTTATCATCCGGATCATTTGCATATCCGCCTTCTATCTGATTAGTAATTTTATATGATATTTCGAAGTCTGCCATTATCTATAATTCTCAATTTTCAATTCTCAATTCGCAATTGCTTATTCGTAACTATCAAGTAACGTTGCAAATTTTGATTTTGAATTTTTATTCGTAAAGATCTGTCCTTGATTATTCTCATCTGTTGAAACTTTTTCTGCATCCAATAAAATTTCACCGCGTTGTATAGCTTGCAGCTGCTTGGTTGAATCGCTGAATATTTTTTGTTCACTCTCGCTCATTTGATCACGATAACGTCTTTTCTTTAATGCATAGATCACTCTGTCATCAGAGATTGTTTGAATTGTACTTGGAACAGTTGTAACCGGCAGTTTATATCTGCCGCGTAAGTAGTTGTCAATTTCTTCTGCTGTTTCTGCACATGCCTGATTAATTCGAATAACACAATTATCGGATGATGAAGTAAGATCAACTTCTTCTTCCGGACGTCCTTCATCATTCACATATTGAATCAGAAGCCGTACATCAATTTTCTTTTTTAATGTTTCTATTGTTGAATACATTCTTGATTCTCGATACTGGTTACTGGATATTAATTCTTAATTATTTTAATCTCAGCCGGTTTTGATTTATCTACCAAAGTGTACTTCGGTCTAATTGATAAACCTCCACCGGCTTTTTCATTATATAATCGCATGTCCTTTTACGGTACCTACTTCCGTTTTCCGTATCCTTCTCCGGCTTTTCCAGAGCGACATACTATTTGGATTTTAATCTTGAGGAGACTAGGCGGACGTTTCATTGCGTAAAACTCTGCATCTCGAAATCGTTAACTCGTTGCAGATACAATCCCACTCGCCTTGCACTTGTATTTTGAATACTTGATACGTGCGCCCCTCTCTTCGATCATGATGGTTTAACTTTTCTATGAGAAGCAAAGCATCTCATTCATTCAAAAACTTTTAAGAACATTTTAAAAGTCCCTCTCCTTTTTTCAAGGAGAGGGATTAAGGGTGAGGTCAACTCACCTCATTTGTTAAGCAACTGTTGCGAATATGTTCGCAGCTGGTTCGTGAAATACCGGTAGTGGATGAGATTCAACTAACAACCACAATCCGCTCGGATCTTTCTCTACCCAATCTTTACTGAAAAATTGTCCTACAACATTTCCGGCTTCTAAATCTTCAATTGCACCAAAGTGTAATCTATGGTCTGCACTTGGTGTAAGGAGTAGTACTTTATTATCAGGTATTAATTTTTGTGTTGCTCCGTTTGCATCTGTGTAAGTAGCGTCATAAGTGTAAAGATCACAACCTTCAATTCCGCTTCCTCTTCTTTCAGCACCGGCTTCAAGAATTGTCTTTTCCGTATCAATCTGTCCAACATTGATTTTTCTTTTATCAAGTGCGGTTAATACTTCAGTAGTTGCAATGAATAAATCGTAAGTAGTAGAGTTCATTGCAATAATGGTCGGTATTTTTCCGGTTGCAACAGAAGCTATTGTTTTCCATGTACGGAAATCTGCCAACGGTTTTGCTGTGGTCGGTGCGTCCCATTTTCTTGTTGATGTTAAAGTTGGTTTGTTAGCAGCCGGCATACTGAAATCAATGGTAAACACAAGATCGTTCTGGGTAATAGTATAAGTACCGCTTGCACCTTGAGCAATCAAATATTCGATTGTTCTATCAACAATATCCCGCATATCTTTTTGTTCACGAGCAACCTTTTGCATTCTTGCAGTTTGAATGGGGTCATTACCACCAGCACCGGATGCTACAAAAATTGGTGAGTTTGCTTCTCTTGTGAACAAAAGATCGGACGGTGATAAGAATTTTTTCAATCGTATGTTTGGTGGTTCGATGGTTGAAGTTTTCTGCCCGAGATTACCAACAACTTTTGCCGGGTCGCCGCGTTTTACAAATGGTGAAATCTTTTTACCGCCAACTACAATATCAACCATTACCGCTTTTGTTGGATGTTCTTCAACACGTCCGAACAATGCCTTTCTTAAAAAGGTCGGTACTGGCTGCATTTGATTCACGGCTGTGGATAACACCACATGACCGAAGGGGTTAATAGTTACTGACATTTTATTCTCCTAATTATTATTCAAAAATCTTTTACTTTTTAAGAAACAGAGCCAAAGAATATTGGCGAACCAACAAGTGCTGCTTTTGCATCTGCATCAACTCCGGTTACTGCTGCTTCGTTAAAATGACCGGATACAAATGCGGTGCTATTAACATCTGCTGCTGTAGCATCAACAGCTTCAGTAAGAATTGAATCCGGATACTGACTGCCGTCAACATTGTCTTTATCGTATGCTTTGTACTTACCGCTGCCGGCTGCTATAGTTACATCAAAACCATCTCCAACTATGAAATCTGTTGAACCATCTGCAATAACAAATTTGATTTGATTTGCGAAGGTATCACCAACAGCAACATCACCAAGTACATAACCATCAGGGTCTGTTACTCTGAAAGTTCCCCCGTTTGTCGCAGCTGCAATACAGCGTACTAAATAAACACCAACTTTAGCACGTGCAAGTATTGGTGTTGTTGGATCCATTGTAAGAGTACCGTTACCGGTATTCCCTCCGGATTTTGCTGCTGCAGTAGCAGCGCCAAATAAAATTTTACCAAGCAGTGTGCCGAGTACTAGTGCACCTACTCCTGATAGAATTGTTACCGCTTTACTTACTCTGGGAAAATCTCCGGCAAACAATTGTACCGAACTCTGTTCTTGAGTGTTTACTAAATCCATTTTATAACTCCGTTAATTGTTGATTAAAACTTTATTAATTACTTATTGTTTTGGATTTACAAATGATGCAATTTCTTTTCCAAGCTTAACTTCTTCAGAAACATTCTGATCACTGGCTTTTGATTTTGTTGCAACTTCACTTAACTCTATTACATTGGGTAAACTTTTAATTATTTCTTTAGTGAAGTCGAAAGCATTGAATTGTACTTTTGTGTTATCAGCCGATGAAAATTCAATAACACCTTTTTCTTTAAGTGATACTAATAGATTAACAACTTTATCTTTATCAGCCGGTTTAATTTTAAGTTTTACTTCATCACTTTCACAGAACTGTAAAACTTCTGTATGAATTTTTTCTTTCTCTACATCAGTTAATTTTGTGGTTGCCGATTGCAGTTCAATTGCAACTTTGTTCTTTTCGGATTCAAGTGCATCGAATGCTACTTTAACTTCCGGAGGAAGTTTTGTGAAATCGAGTTTCATTTCATCTCCATTTATTGATTGTGAAAATTGATTTGTTGCAATAGTAATTTTTTCATTTACAGCCGGAGGATTACCGATCTCTTCAATCTCCCACTCGTTAAATATTTGATCGGCTTCTTCTTTACCGTGCTTTTCTATCCATGCATTTTTAAGATTGCGGAAGAGATTTTTTAAATACACAAACGGCCATCTTGTTACTTCATATTGTGCAAATTCAAAGTTGGATGATTCTAGATCTGCAAATAAAGATGTCTCACCGGGGAGCGTTAAGTGTAAAGCAATTTCCTCTCCTACATTAGGAGAGGGTAAGGGTGAGGTCGAAAAAGAATAATCTCCAAGTCCGGCAACAGCTGGTTTTATTTCCGGAGGGAGGAAAGAAATATTCTTTAAAGCAAATGTATTTTCATCAAGTGTAACACTTCTACCCGGAAGTTTTCCATCGTTAACAGCTTTTTTAAATTTATCATTAACATTTTTCGGTAGAGCAAAAAGAATTTCTCCAACTCTCTTTAACTGATCAACTGCACCGAATCCAACATCATCAAATTTGGGATGTTCAATTACAAGCTGCGGTTCGTTTGTTAAATTTGTATTAGTAATAACTCTATCAAGGTCCTCAGTTTTTACATCAACTATTTTTCCATTCTTGTCTTTGAATGTTCCGGTCTTAAGAATTGCCATCCAGTTGAATTTGCCGTCAGGTTTGCTCATAAAATTTTCCTTTTAAAAATTCACTGTGCAAAATTTTTGTTCAAAACTTAGTGAATGATTCTGGAGATTAATTTTCCACGTTGGAATAAAATAAAGTAGAGCTAATTATTAGGTTGCAAACAAAATTTATCAACTATTGACGAGGACTAAATAATGCTGCTTACATTATTGTTTTCATTTTTGCCGATGCTGATAGCACAAACCACAGCACCGGATAACGTAGCAGACGGAAGTTTGATGCTGCAAATTCTTATTCCTACCGGCGGAGTCAGCGGAACTCTTTCTGTTGTGTGGTACTATCTCATTAAACATCTGATGAAACAAAACCAAACACAATTTCAGTTTGCGCTCAAACAGAATCAAGAACAGTTCGATAAAGCTCTCGTTCAAATTGAGAAACAGCATCGTGATAATTTAGAGGAATCAAGACGCGTGAATGATAAACTATTTGAAGTGATAAAACGTGATGCTGAATATAAAGAAATTTTAGCCGGTGTTTTAAAAGGCATCGAGACTGCTATTAATAGAATTCAAGAGAGGATATAAAATGCTGTACGAAAGAGAACAAGCACTTGGTAAATATCTCGTTCTAAAAAAACAAATTTATGAACTTGGTATCAAAGCACAATCCTTCGTTCAAGATATTCAAGAAGCTGTTAATTCATTTGCTGCCAGCGAAGATGATTTTACTTCAATCGATTTTAAAAAAGTAATTGCACTCTCTTCAGAACTTTTGAAATTACAAAAGGAGTATCGGATTAAATCTGAAGAAATGAATCGATTGAAAAAAACATATAACATTACTGAAGATTGATCTTGAGTTTATCGAAGAAGGAGTCGAAGAATGGCTGACCCGGCAGTAAGAGAAAGAGCAAAAGAATTATTTGTGCAGAATGGTTTTTCTATGGATACCATTCTAACAATGCTTGATGGAGAAGTATCACGTAAAACACTTTACAACTGGCGTAAAGAAGATCAATGGGAAGAGTTAAGAAAAAATATTGCAGCTAAAAAACAGAACCGGCGCGAAAGATTAGAAGCTCTTCTTGACCGGTACATTGAACAAGCTGAAATAAATTTGAACCCAGGTACTCTCTTTGCAATAGGCAAACTTATCACTGCACTTAAAAGTGCAAACTACATCGACTTTACAGATGAAATTGCTGAACGTGATGAGAACAATAAAAAAGGTTTATCAAAAGAAAATCTTGAAATAATAGAGAAGGAGTTACTTGATTTGTAAAACGCTCATAAATCGCTTATGAGCCACGATCTATTGAAGTGGCTACTTTGCCCCAACTTCGAATAGATCGTTAAAATTAAACGGCAATTAAATGAAATTAAACGGTACTAATAAATAGAATTAATAACCGCTTGAACCCATGGCATACAAAAAACATACTTTTTCACAATTTGGAGTTTTCATGGACAGCCTCATTTCCTGGGTCGGCGGTAAAAAACAACTGCGCGATAAAATATCAATTTTATTCCCATCAGATTTTAATACTTACGTAGAGCCATTCGGCGGTGCCGGTTGGGTCCTCTTTTACAAAGATCGCTGGGCTGAAGTTGAAGTTTACAATGATAAAGATTCTCGGCTTGTAAATCTTTTTAAAATAGCTAAATACCATCCGGATGCTTTGCAGAAAGAAACTGAACTGCTTTTACATTCAAGAGAAATTTTCAAAGACTACAAAGAGCAAGAAGGTTTTACCGATGTTCAGAGAGCTGCAAGATTTTTCTATTTAGTTAAAAGGTCATTCGGTGCAAGAGCCGAACACTTCGGAACTTCTTCAAAATCTAATCCGGCTAAATCAAATGAAAATATGTTGGAAGCAATTATGAAAATTGCTCACCGGCTGGATAGAGTTGTAATAGAAAATGTCGACTATAAAGAAATCTTCCGCATCTATGATACTCCGGATACATTTTTCTTTGTCGATCCTCCCTACCGTCACGGTACACAATATAAAGTAGGCAGAATGAATTATGATGATCTTTATAATGAATTGAAAAAATTAAAAGGAAAATTTCTTCTTTCAATAGATGATTGTAAGGAGAACTTAAAACTCTTTAAAGATTTCAACATTAAAAAAATTACACGTGTTAACGGTATCAACAGAAAAGAAATTGTAAATAATTATTTCAAAGAATTATTTGTAACAAATTATTCTCTCTCAAAACATGAGTAAAGTTAAGTTTTTAAAATACCAGGCGAATTGGATAAATAATAATTCTCAATTCGGTTTATGTGAAAAGAGCCGTCGTGTTGGAATCACTTATGCAGAGAGTTACCGCTGCACACGAGATCTTGCTACAAAAAATGTTAAAAATAATAAAGTATGGTTCTCCTCCGCAGATCTTTCCGCAGCTGAAGAGTTTATCGACTATGTTGGCTTCTGGGCAAAGTATTTAAATACAGCAGCTAAATATGTTGGTGAAGTTGTAATTGATAAAGACGATGATATTACTGCACACCGTGTTTCATTTAGTAACGGTGCTGAGTGTAATGCAATTTCTTCTAATCCAACTCGCTTCCGTTCTAAAGGCGGTGATGTTATACTTGATGAATTTGCCCATCATAAAGATCAAGAGAAAATGTTTACCGCTGCCAAACCATCTATGATGTGG
>CAYXKL010000098.1:0-9923 GCA_964464825.1 uncultured Melioribacter sp.
TTCTTGTTCAAACCAAACAGCAGCTTTAGCCGTTTTTGGAATATTCGGATAATCCTTTTGTAAAAAAATGAGTGAGTACTCATCAAAAAATTCCAATCCACGGGCGTCCATTAAATTATTTTTTTTTGAAAATTCCCGTGCTTCATCAATAAAATTGAGTGCATTATTTTCATCATTAAAAAATATCACACAAGATAAAACTTCCTCACAAAGATCAATCAGTTTAAGTTTAATTTCTGTGATTATGCCAAGAGTGCCTTCGGAACCAATGAACAGATCAATCATGTCCATATTTTCTTTGCAGAAATAACCGGCAGTGTTTTTTGTCTCTGGCAATTGATATTGCGGTAGTTCAAAGGAAATAATTTTTCCGTTTTCTGTAGTTAATAATGCTTCATATCCCGATGCTTTGAATTGTCCCCGTTCAATATTTAAAATATTTCCTTCCGGTAGAACAATTCTTAAACCAATAATATAATCACGGGTTGGTCCATATTTAAAAGTACGGGCACCTGAGGAATTTGTTGCAACTGTTGCACCGATAAAACAGTTTCTCTCGGTCGGATCGGGCGGATAAAATAATTTATTCTCTTCAACATAATCTTGAAGATCTTTTAAAATTACACCGGGTTGAACGATGACATATTTTTCAGATTCGTTTAGTTCAATTATCTTGTTAAGTTTTTCAAGAGAGATAACAATTCCGCCTTCCGGAACACGTGAACCGGTTAAACCCGTTCCATTTCCGGATACAGTTACACGTATTTTATTTTCGTTGGCATATTTCAGCAGTCCGGCAATTTCATTTTCATTCTCAGGAAAATAAACTGCATCGCAGAAACCGGAATAATTTGAAGCATCACTTAAGTAGCTCTGTATTTCATCAGGATTATTTTTTATAATCATTTTTTATTCTACCGGTTTATTATGCCTTATCATAATTTCTTTCCACGTATCAAAATCGAGCTGCTCGGATTCTTCAATCAGCATAATCGGGATATCATTCTCAATTTTGTAACGGCGCCGTGTTCTCTTATCAACAGAAACTAAATAATCACCGTCCAAAACAAGATCGGCTTTTGTTTCGGGACAGCATAGAATATCGAGTAAATCTTTGGATATCATTTTTACCTCTGAATAATGTTATTGAGATAAATTGTTAAATTTGCTTTCAATTGTAATAAAAAAAGTAAACATTTTTAAGATAATTATGGATAACTAAAATGACGAATCAAAATTCATATAAAAAAGTACCGGTTTTAGATACAGACCGGCTGATTTTAAGAGCATTTAGTGAGAATGATTCAGATGATATTTTTGAATATGCTTCAAATCCCGAGGTAACAAAATATTTACCATGGAAAACACATATATCAAAAAATGATACAATAGATTTTTTGAAAATGTCGCATGAGATGTTTGAGAAACAAGATAATATCGATTTTGCTATTGAGTTTAAATCCGATAAAAAAGTGGTAGGAGGAATTTCAATCAGAAAGTGGAACGATGAAAACAAATGTGCCGATATCGGTTATGTTCTTTCTCCAAGATATTGGAACAAAGGAATAATTACCGAAGCAATTAAACGGATAATAAAATTTGGTTTCGAGGAATTGAATGTTAATAGAGTAGAAGCACATTGTGATGAGGATAATATAGGTTCCTACAAAGCGATGGAAAAAGCCGGAATGAAATACGAAGGAACTTTGCGTAAAAAAGTTTTTATTAAAGATAAATTTGTGAATATGAGATTCTATTCAATATTGAAAGAGGAATACAACAAATGACACATGTAAAAATCTGCTGTATCTCAAGCATTGACGAAGCTAAACTTGCTATAAAATACGGTGCATCTGCATTGGGTTTGGTTTCAAATATGCCGAGCGGTCCCGGTGTAATCCCGGAAGACATGATTACTCAAATTGCAGATTCTGTACCGCCGGGTGTTTCAACTTTTTTACTTACATCAAAACAAAGTGCAGAAGAAATAATTAATCAGCAGAAAAGATGCCGCACTAATACAATTCAAATTTGTGATCATTTATTACATGGCTCGTATTCGGAAATTAAACATGCTCTGCCGGGTATTAAAATTGTTCAAGTTATTCATGTAAATGGGGATGAATCAATCCGCGAAGCTATTGAAGTATCAAAATATGTTGATGCAATTCTGCTCGATTCCGGGAATCAAAAATTGGAAGTAAAGGAATTGGGCGGTACGGGCAGAATTCATGATTGGCGAATCAGCAAAAAAATCCGTGAGGCAGTAAAAATACCTCTCTTCTTAGCGGGCGGACTAAATTCAGAGAATGTTGCTGATGCAATTAAACAAGTAAATCCTTTTGGTGTTGATATCTGTTCCGGTGTGCGTACAAATGGTAAGCTTGATGAGTTAAAATTAAAATCATTCTTTGATTCTGTTAGGCGAGAGAGTTAGTTAATCAAAAATCTTTGTGTCTCCATGCCTCTGTAGTAAATAGTTACCACAAAGACACAGAGTCACAGAAAAATTATTTTAGAATCCGAACGATTTTAAGAATGGAATTGCCTGGGCTAAGAAGAAAAATAGCAATCCGAATCCAATCCACAAACCGAAGATCATAGCAAAATATTTACCCGTGCTTTCTGATCTAAACATTTTTGCAAATCCTATACTGATAACAGCATAAAACCATATCGAAAAAATATCGAGCTTGCCAAGTAAAAATCCGGAAAGTGTTGATTTATCGGCATCCATAAAATCTGCAACGCTAGTCGATTGGAAAAATTTATTCTTTACAAGTGCTAATATTACCATTACAATAATTTGTATTACAATTATGTAATGCGGCAAGCCGTAAGCTGACATAGCATCCTTATAAGAGCCGCTTCCTTTCATTAAGAATTTTGTAAAGAGGTAGAAAACCCCGGAGATTATAAAAAAAGAAACGAAAGTAAAAATTACAATTCCTATTATAGTAAACATCATTTGAGCAGCCATTCCTTGATCCATTTGCTCACGTATTCTATCCATCTGTTCTTCTTTTTGAGCTTCGGTTAATTGACCTTTCTGTACCATCTCATCCATATTTTTTTCAAAACGTTCCATCTGCTTTTCCATAATAGACATTTTTATTACTGGATTGCTCATCATAATAAAGTTTGAAAGTATTGCAACTACAATAACAACCAATAGCGGGATTATCCAATCTGTTGTTTTGGGTCCCGTCTTTGCCATCTGCGAAAAAGTATTACCCGGTTCACTGAAAACACCAACAAGTTTATCGGTGTGGTTAATAGATAATTCTTCTATGTGTTCTTTTGTTTCTAAAGTGTCATCTAATTTCGCATTTTCAGAATCATCATTGTAATGTCCGCATTTTGGACAAAAATGCTGACCAATATCGATAGGAGTATTGCATTTTGAACAATTCATCTTTATCTCCGATTTATTTATGAATTTAATTTTGCAATAATTTTCCCAAGAGATTCTGCTAACATTAAATTTGTTTTTTTAATTTCTGAAGCTATTTCTCTTGTGTTAAATTCAGTATCAATAATAATTAATATGATCTGTGCTTGAAAAACTATAATCAGTCCAGAAACAATACTAACAATAAATATTAAAAGCGCTAAAACACCCAATTGTTCGAAAGCTATAAGACTAATAATTACACCTAATCCCATTGTTATCCATCCAACAACTTCCATTAATTTTCCAATGCTATAAGCAGTATTATATTTTCCACGGTCCATTTTTACCCCTCTATTTTTCTTATAATGTTTAATCATTTATAAATTACGAATTTTTTATAAATGAAATAGAAAAATATTTAAAAAATTAAGTTTGTCTAATAAATATTATTTTAATCTTAACATAAGATATCCTACTAATCCTTGTACAAAGATTACAATTCCGGCAAAAAGTGTGAGCCAGTAATAACTGAACAATTCTTTGGTTTTATCACCCATTATTAAAAAAACTGCTGCAATCAGTATAAGTATAACTCCAAGAGTAATAGAGTTTGTTTTATGGAAAAGTGACAGTTCCCGTTCATCGGCATTCATCTTTTTTAATCTCATAATTGCCGGTCTAAAAGCTAAAAGCACTAATGCAATTACACCTCTTTCACCGAATAGTAAAATTGAAATAATTGTGATTGCACCGACAAAAACGCCGTATAAATATCGAAATTGCATTTTATTTATCCTCCATAAAAAATATTTCCTCAACTTTTTTGTTGAATACTTTTGCAATTTTTAATGCAAGCGGAAGTGACGGATCATATTTCTCACGTTCAATAGCATTTATGGTTTGTCTGCTCACATTTAATTTTTTTGCAAGATCATCCTGGGATAATCTTTTTTCTGCTCGTAATACGTGTAAATTATTTTTCATATTTTATTCTTTATTGACTAATTAAAAAATATAGTATTCTTTACAATATGTCAAGTATGCTTTACATTCATTTTTTATCTTCTTTCTTACTTCGAGTATAATAATTTGTAATTTTAGGTATACAAATTGTTCATTCCTCCAAGAGGTATTATGAAAACTATTATTGAACCTTTTAAAATCAAATCCGTAGAACCAATCAGATTCACAACAAAAGAAGAAAGGAAAAAAATTTTAGATGAAGCCGGTTATAACACTTTTTTAATTCATGCCGATGATGTTCTGATTGATTTATTAACCGATAGCGGAACATCTGCGATGAGTTCAGATCAATGGGCGGGTGTTATGCGCGGTGATGAATCGTATGCCGGCGCTAAAAGTTTTTACAATTTTGAATCGGCAGTTAAAAAAATAACCGGTGATAAGTTTATCATTCCAACGCATCAAGGCAGAGCTGCGGAGAAAATAATTTTTTCGATACTTGGCAGAACCGGGAAATATTTTGTTAGCAATACTTTCTTTGATACTACCAGAGCGAACATTGAATTCACCGGTGCAGAAGCTGTTGACCTTTTATGCGAAATTGGAAAACACCCCGATCAGCGCGCTCCTTTCAAAGGTAATATGGATGTTGAGGCACTTGAATCTTTTATTAAAAAAGTGGGTAAAGAAAATATTCCGCTGGTTATGCTAACAATTACAAATAATTCCGGCGGTGGTCAGCCCGTTTCAATGCAGAATATAAAAGATGTTCATTCAATATGTAAAAAATACGGACTACCGCTATTCTTTGATGCATGCCGATTTGCTGAAAATGCTTACTTCATCAAAACAAGAGAGAAAGGATACGAGAACAAATCCGTTCTGGAAATTTCTCAAGAGATGTTTTCATATGCCGATGGTTCTACAATGAGTGCAAAGAAAGATGCGCTTGTTAATATCGGCGGATGGCTTTCTCTTAATGATGAAGAACTTGCTATGAAATGCCGGAATATTTTAATTGTTACGGAAGGTTTTCCTACTTACGGCGGACTTGCCGGACGCGATCTTGAAGCAATTGCTCAAGGTTTGGAAGAAGTGGTTGATGAACATTATCTGCAATACAGAATTCGCAGTACGGAATATCTAGGTGATAAATTAATAAATGCCGGCGTACCTATAATTGAACCGCCGGGCGGACATGCTATTTATATTGATGCAAAAAGATTTTTACCGGATGTGCCGGTTGAACATTACCCCGGTCAATCTATTGTCTGCGAACTTTATATTATTGGCGGTTTACGGACTTGCGAAATCGGATCGGTTATGTTTGGTAAATATGATAATGATAAAAAACTGATTCCGGCTATGATGGAACTTGTACGGCTTGCAATACCGCGCCGTGTTTATACCCAAAGCCATATTGATTATGTTGCTGAAGTTGTGATTGAAGTCTTTAATAACCGTGGTAATCTTAGAGGAGTAGAAATAGTTTATGAAGCACCGATGCTCCGCCACTTTACGGCACGGTTCAAAAAATTATGAGGAAGTTCGATACTGAGTTTATCTAAATATCGGCACTCTGAAATAAAAAATGAAAAAACATTTTACATACGAATCCTCAAAACAGATCTGGCGTTTATTGATTTCAGATTCTGATAAACTAATAATGGAAACACGTGATAATAATACTAAAGAAGTGTTTTTTAATTGTTTTGAAATTCACACCGGCAAAAAAATATTTACCGATCATCAGCAAGAAGAAAAATACTTAACCGGCATAGAAACTATCTACAAAGATGTAATTCTTTTTCATAAATATTTTACTCCGGATTTACCAGGTCATAAAGAAATAATTGCTTTTGATATAAAAACTCAGAAAAATTTATGGAGTAATTCGGAATACTCATTTCTATTTATTTATGATGATAAGGTTTATTGTTTTAAACAAGGATTTGAAGACCGTTATTTTTTAGCATTAGATTATTTAACTGGAAATTTACTTGAAGAAATCGGCACTGACTTTAACTTAATTAATTCATTAAGACAAGAATCAGAGAACGCTAAAGATTGGAGATATTTTATTTATCCGGAAGTTTACAGATATGATAATGAATTAATAACAAAGTTAATAGAAGAACAGACAAATAAGTTGGAAATTATCGGTGAAGTTGAATATGGTAATTATAAAAATTTGATAATGATTAGTTTTCATACAAAGGTATTTGAGAGTAGCTTTATTAATCGTTTTTTATCGATAGATAGTACCACCGGTAAAATTGAACTTTCTGAGATATTAAATGCCAATGCAAGTTCGCTATTAACCGATTCATTTTTTGTTTATAAGAATTTCTTAATATTGCTTAAGGAAAAGAACGGAATACTTATATATAATCTGGAATAGTTAAAATGGATCTTTCAACAGAAGAAAAAAAAATTCTTCTTGAAGCTGCACGGAATTCTATTGCTACCATTTTCAATGATTTTGAACTGCCGTCTATTGACTATAATAAATATCCAACACTAAAAATTAATGCCGGTGCATTTGTAACTCTTACTATAAATAAAAGACTGCGCGGCTGTATCGGCTATATCATTTCTGATCAGCCGTTATTTGAAACAGTTTGTGATGCTGCAATTCAAGCAGCACAAAACGATCCTCGCTTTCCACCTATCACACTAAATGAGTTAGATAAAATTTCAATTGAAATTTCTATTCTTTCTCTGCCATTTCCGTTAAATAATTATAACGAAATTGTCATCGGTACTCATGGATTAATTATGGAAGAGAAAGGGAGACGAGGATTACTTTTACCGCAAGTGCCGGTTGAACATAATATGAACCGAGATCAATACCTTGATGCGATCTGTCAGAAAACCGGTTTTCCTCCCGGCTACTGGAAACAAAAACAATTAAAACTTAGCGGATTTACTGCAGTTATTTTCAGTGAAGACTCCATTAAAAATGAGGAGTAAAAAATGAAAACAGTAAGAGAGCCAGCTGTTGCCGGTATGTTTTATCCGGCTAATCCTAATCAGCTTAAAGATGAACTACATCTTTTATTTGAATCTGCAAAACTGAATACAAAATACAGTAATATAATTGGATTGGTTTCTCCGCATGCCGGCTATATTTATTCAGGGAAAACAGCCGCTTATGGATTTAATGCAGTGAAAGGGAAAAATTATAAAACAGTTGTTATTATTTCTCCAAGCCACCGGGAATATTTCCCGGGTATTTCTGTTTATGATGGAGATTCATACCGTACTCCTATTGGTGAAGTACCTATTAATAAAAAATTTTCCGAAGAGTTGATCTCTAACAGCAAAATTATTTTTGAAGGAATTCAAGGACATAGAGCCGAACATGCCGTAGAAGTTCAAATTCCGTTTCTGCAAGTAATACTGGATGATTTTAATATTGTTCCGGTTGTTATGGGCGATCAGCATGGAATTTATGTAAGCGAATTAGCTAACCGGTTATCAAATTTAATTGATGAAAATACTTTAATTATTGCCAGTTCTGATTTATCACATTTTTATTCAAGAAAAGATGCCGATAAGCTCGATTCATTAATTGAAAGCAGAATCAATAATTTTGAGTATGATAAACTGCAGACTGATCTGGATACAAATAAATGTGAAGCATGCGGCGGAGGTGCCATTGTTGCAATGATGAAAGCAGCTAGTATTGTTAAAAAGAAAAATTCAAAAGTATTAAACCGTACTGATTCGGGTTATGTAACGGGTGACGATACAGAAGTTGTTGGTTATTTAAGTGCTGTTGTTTATTAAAAATAGTAGGGAACGGTTTATAACCGTTCCTATATTAAATAATTATGTCCAATTGTTTATATGTAGGGAATAGTCTACGACTGTTCTTTTTTCTTTCCGGAATGACTACGGACCATTCATAAATATTATTGGAAGAGTCATAGACCCTTCCCTACGACAAATTTTATTGTATAGTAACAGCCCTTTCCTACAAGAATAATAATTAATTAACAAATCTTTTATTGTCCATTCTATGTTAGATTTTTTATGTTTGAATATATTTATAAATGTTAAGGAATAATTATGAATAGAAGAAATTTTCTACGTAATACCGCACTCACTTCTGCCGGTCTTTTTTTTGCTGAAAGAATATTAGCAGATCCATACCGTCCATTAAATATTTCCATGAATCCATTTAAGACAATTTCTGTTAATGGCAGAGTAACATCCGACGGAAAAGGAATTCCAAATGTTGTTGTATCGGATGGATTAACTTGTGCAAAAACAGATTCATACGGCAATTATGATTTATTAACTTCTTCATTACAGGATTTTATTTTTGTATCGCTTCCTTCGGGTTATCGAATTCCAAAATCAAAATTTGGAACTGCTGAATTTTTCAAACAAATTAATCATAATAAAAATGAAAACGATATTTCGTTTAACCTCGAATATTATGGTAATGATTCCAATCATTCGTTTTTATTATTAGCAGATCCGCAGACTCAAACTATGGAAGATATTAATCTTCTTAACACAACAACTATTCCTGATATACAAAAATTAATGTCTGGTAAAAATCCTGATTCTGTTTTCGGTATCTCTTGCGGAGATATAATGTTTGATGATTTGAAATTATATCCGGAATATGAAAAAGCTGTTAAAACAACGGGCTTGCCGTTTTATCAAGTGTTTGGTAATCATGATGCAGAAGTGTTATCCAAAACCGACGAGCAATCTGTAAGAACTTTTAAAAAACATTTTGGACCGACATATTATTCATTCAATAAAGGGGAAATCCATTATGTAGTACTGGATAATATTTTTTGGTTCGGCGGCGGATACCTTGGTTATATTAGTCAAGAACAGCTTGATTGGCTTGTGAATGATTTATCATTTGTAGAAAAAGGTAAAACAGTCGCCGTATTTATGCATATTCCTATTTACACAAAAATTCATGAAAGGTACAAGCAGAAAAATCCTAATAATGCAGAAGTAGTAACAAACCGGCAATTACTTTATCAGATTTTAGAACCATACAAATCATATGTTATATGCGGACACATGCACGAAAGCGAATTCCTAAATGACGGCGGATGCGATATACATATTTGCGGTGCTGTCTGCGGAGGTTGGTGGACCGGTCCGATTTGCCACGACGGCACTCCAAATGGTTATATGGTTTATGAAGTAAATGGAAGCGGATTAAGCTGGAAATATAAATCAACCGAACTACCAATAGAACATCAAATGAGAATTTATAAAGATTATTCTTATGAAGAGAAAAAAGGTTTGTTACTGGCTAATATTTGGGGATACAATGATAAATGGAAATTAAATTATTATGAAGATGGGGTGAAAAAAGAAAATTTCAAGAGAATAAATTCTTTTGATCCGCTCTCAGTTGAACTCCATTCAGGTAATGATAAACCGAAGAAACATTCATGGGTCGATCCAGGTTATAATGATCATTTATTTTTGATTGAACCGGAAAAAAATTCAAAAGAGATTGTAATTGAGGCAATTGACAGCTTTGGTAATATGTATTTAGAAAAAGTTGGGAACGGTCTATGAC